>JACQBP010000016.1 GCA_016194445.1 Candidatus Liptonbacteria bacterium
ATTATCCTCATATTTGGCGTTCTTCTTTTAGTAGGATTTATGACATTCGTGGATTCTCAAGCAGTCTACCTTTTATTAAAGGAAGCTTTTCCGTATCTGTCTGCACTAAAATTACTCTAAAGACCAACACCTTTTATTTTCTTCAAAAACCTGTTAGAATATAAAAAGTCGTAATATAAAAACCATTTGTAATCATTCGCGATAATATTCGCGACTGTTTCGTGAAATATAAACCATGTATATCTTAATCGGAATCCTGGTTTTAATCGTCCTCTGGTTCATTTTCTCCTACAACGGCTTCGTGCGGTTATCGAACCGCGTCAAAGAAGCCTGGTCGGACATCGAAGTTCAGTTAAAACGTCGCTACGACTTGATTCCTAACCTAGTCGCGACTGTCAAAGGCTACGCCTCGCACGAAAGCGGCGTCTTTGAAAAAGTGACCGAAGCCCGCACTCGCGCCATGGGCGCCTCCTCCAAAGGGGACATGAAAGCCATCGGCCAGGCCGAAAACCAACTCGCCGGCACCTTAAAAACCCTCTTCGCCGTCTCTGAAAACTACCCCCAACTCCGCGCCTCCGAAAACTTCCGTGAGCTCCAAAACGAATTAACCGACACCGAAGACAAAATCCAAGCTTCAAGAAGGTTTTATAACGGCAATGTCCGCGACTTCAACACCAAAGTCGAAACTTTTCCCTCGAACTTAATCGCCAATATGTTCCACTTCGCCCCCAAAGAATTCTTTGACATCGACGAAAAAGGCCCCGAAGGGCAGCCCGTGGCTGTAAAGTTTTAGTCAATAAGCCAAAATGACCCGATCACATAGAAAGATCAAAAAGATTTTTCTATTGGCGGGTCTTTTTGTTTTTGTAATCTCACCTGTTCCGTTAGTTACTTTTGCCCAATCACCCCAGGAAGTGAAATCGTATCAGTACGACTCCATCTCCGCCGTCATTAAAGTGAATGAAGACTCAACCACCAACGTTGAAGAAAAACAAACTTTTAACTACCTCGGCGAATTTCACGCCGGATGGCGCAATATCCCGCTCACCAAAGTGGATGCGATCACAGACATCTCCGTCATCGACGGCGCCACCGGGCAACCGCTCAAATATAGTCCAAGCCGTCTCGATAAACTAGAACCCTCAAACTGGAGTAAGTTCACTTATTTTCGTGAAAGAGGCGATCAAAATATCGAATGGTACTACAATCTCAAAGACACTACGCACCTCTGGATTTTAAAATACAAAATCCACGGGAGTATTGAATTTAATAAAGACAAAGACCGCCTCTACTGGAATATTTTTTCCGCCTACAAGGTGCCAGTTTTATTCGCGCAAGTGAGCGTTAGCTTGCCAAAAAAACTGGAAGAAACCGACGTTACCTTCGACGCCTACCGCAACGATAAGAGTGTTCCAATTACTAAAAATTTTGATGCCCAAACCGGAGAATTCAATTTTTCCTCCCAAAATTTTCCAGCCGGGGAAGCCTTTACTATCGACGCTAAATGGCCCAAAGGAATTGTGAGCCAATCCGCCTTTTGGCTGGATTTTTTTAGGATTTACTACGGGCTCATTCTCTCCGTCCTTGTAGCCCTGCTTGGCATTGGAATCGGTTTTGCTTGGTGGCTAAAAACTGAAAAGTTTCCCAAAGGGCGCCGAACCATCGTGGCCGAATACGAACCGCCGGAACATCTCAAGCCGGCCATGGCCGAGATCGTCACCAAAGAAAAACTGACCAACAAGAACCTCACCGCCACCATCATTGATTTGGCGGTGAGGGGTTACGTCAAAATCGAAGAAGATCCGAGCAAAGATATCGGCGTTAAGGCTTGGCTCGGAACAATCGTACCAGTTTTATACCTATTGTTTTTTGCCTCTGTCTTTCTGACCGGAATAAGAATCCACGGCATTCTTGGTTTTTTGGCTCCAGCTATTGTCGTGGCATTGCTCATCGGGCTCATTCATAGAATAAAAACGCAACTTAAAAACTACAACATTTTAAAAAATAAAGACTACTATAGCGATCCAGCGCTGGAAAACTATGAAAAAGAATATCTCCAAATAATTCTCGGCTCCACTGATTTTTTTTCAACCCGAGAAATGAAAAAAGCTGGCCAGAGTAAACAGCGCGAGTTCTATCATTCAACCCAGAAACTTAAAGACAGTATTTATAAAGAGACCGAAGTGGATACCAAAGCCTTTGATGTCGGATTAACCGCCGAGAAAAAAAAGAACATCATCTGGATCATATTATTTGTACTCACTTTCTTTTTATTCGGCTACGGGAATAGCACCCTCACCACCGAAAACCAAAAGTGGATTTTATTGGGTTCTATAATAATCACCTCAATTGCTCTTTGGGCCTTTATCAAATACGAAGCCCGTCTTTCCGAGCATGGCCGAATCCTCAAAGAAGAATGGTTGGGTTTCAAACTTTATCTCGAAACTGCCGAAAAGTATCGGATGCAAAATCTCACACCGGATTTATTTGAGAAGTATCTGCCCTATGCTATGATTTTCGGAGTTGAGAAAAAGTGGGCTAAGAATTTTGAAGTTATGCATTTAGCTCCACCAAATTGGTATGGTTCTGCCGCCGTTTATGGATCGAGCGGGCTCGGAAGTGGCAATGGGGCGAGCTCCTTTTCTCCCACCGGTTTTAGCTCTAGCTTCACCTCGGCTTTTTCTTCGGCTTTCGCTAGCTCTGGCGCAAGCGGCGGTGGTGGCGGGGGAGGCGGAGCCGGCGGCGGGGGTGGAGGTGGCGGCGGTGGCGCCAGCTAAAAATTGCAAGATTTTATTTTTTAAAATATGTACGAACAATTAGTTTACTGGATATGGTTCGCCATCAATATCGCTCTCCTTGTTTTGCTTTTTGTAGATACCATCAAGTTAGCGATAAAGGGAATTCGATTTCTTCCCATATTTGGACTTTTTATTACTATTGTCCTGGGGATTCTAGGTATTTTAAGCATTCCAGGTAATCCTGCTGGGCTTGCCATAGCATCTTTGATTTTCTACTGGCCAATCAGGGCCTATGCGATACATTCGAAAAAGAAAAAATTGCAAAACTAGCTAATCGCCAAATCTTAATGGCTACCCTCTACACCCAAAAATCATCCAACATCCGCAAAACCTTCCTTCTTTTCACGGTTTTCTTTGCCGTCATTATCGGCCTCGGTTTTGTGTTCTCTGAAGCCTACGGCAATCCCAGCATCCTTTATATCGCCGTCGTCTTTTCCTGTTTTATGAGTTTCTTAAGCTACTGGCAGTCCGACAAAATTGTTCTCGCTATGTCGAAAGGTGTGCCCGTAGATCGGAGCTCGAATCGCGAACTCTACAGTCTCGTTGAAAATCTTTCGATTAGCGCTGGCCTCCCCGCGCCCAAAATTTATCTGACCCCCGAACTGACTCCGAACGCCTTTGCGACCGGCCGCGACCCCAACCACGCGGTCATCTGCGTCACAAGAGGCCTCCTCCAAAAACTCAACAAAACCGAACTCGAAGGCGTTTTAGCTCACGAACTCTCCCATATCGGCAACCGCGATATGCTAGTGAACACCGTTGCCGTTGTCTTGGTTGGTTTCATCTCTATTTTGGCCAACTTTTTTATGCGCTCGATGTTTTTTGGCGGCGGCCGCAGCCGTGATAATGAAAATAGCGGCGCCGGCATTTTCATGATCATCGGCATTGTTCTCTCCATTCTCGCTCCCATCGTGGCGAGCTTGATGCAACTGGCCATCTCCCGCCGCCGAGAATTTCTGGCTGACACCTCTGGCGCTCTTTTAACCCGCTATCCCGAAGGCCTCGCGAGCGCGCTTGAAAAAATCTCCCGTGACACCACCCCGATGCAGTTTGCCCAACCCGCCACCTCCCACCTCTGGCTCGCCGACCCGATGAAAAACCAAAAACAAGTCTCATTTTTTGCCAAGCTTTTTATGACCCACCCGCCCATCGAAGAACGCATCAAAATCTTGCGTGGAATGAGTATTTAAAAAGGTCGAACTTTATTAATCGATTAAAAAAGTAAACAAGATAAAAAACATGCTAACTATAGAAATTCCAATAATGGCTGCTGTATTACTTTGGATTTATTTCGATGCTAGAAAGCTACGCAATAAAGGAACTGATATCGACTACGCTCGCGTCACAGCGTACTCCACTTGGGCGGTTTTCATCTTATGGCCAGTGGGTATGATATTTTACATTCCATTTTCGGTCATACTTGTTGTTTTGGTGTATCTACTGAAGTATCGTAAGAAAAAAGTAGTCGACATTAGCCAAGGTCAGCAATCGCTACCTCCTATACCTAGGCGATCTAAAACTATTCTCGTGATAGCTGTTGCCTCTCTACCGGTACTCTTTTTTCTGTGGATATTCTTGGCGCTTGGATTATCTCACAATTTGTAACAAAACCCCGTTAAATAAAATTCTAAAATATCTCCGCAATGAATCATCGATTTGGTAAAACTATTGTAGTTAGCCTCGGCGGCTCCATCATCTACCCTAACCAAATTGATATTAAATTTCTAAAACAATTTAACTCTTCCGTCCGTAAATTTATTAAAAAAGATTACAAGTTTGTTATTGTGACTGGCGGCGGCAAACCCGCCCGTATTTTCCAAGAAGCCGCCTACAAAGTTTCCCAAATTAAAAACGACGACAAGGACTGGCTCGGCATTCACGCCACTCGCCTCAACGCCCATCTTTTAAGGACCATCTTTCAAGATATTGCCGATCCAGTTATTTTTGACATCCGATACAAAATTAAAAAACTCGCCCATCCGGTCACGATTGGTTCCGGCTGGCGTCCCGGTTGGTCCACTGATTTCGTCTCCGCCCAAATCGCCGCCGATTTCAAGGTGAAAGAATTCATCAATGCCGGCAAGGCCGCCTACGTTTTCGAGCGTGATCCTAAAAAATTCCCCAAAGCCAAAAAATTTGAAAAACTTTCTTGGGCTGAATATAGAAAATTAATTCCAGCCAAGTGGATCCCAGGCTTCAGCTCTCCAGTAGATCCCGTCGCCGCTAGGCTTTGCCAAAAAGAAAAAATCACCGCGGTTGTTATCAACGGCAAAAACTTGAAGAATTTCGAAAACCTCTTGCAAGGGCAACCATTTCAAGGCACAATAGTTCAGTAATTTAGAATATGAACTTTGAAGCTCCTGAAGGCACAACTAATCCTTCCGAAAATAAAAATGAGTTGAGTTTTGACAACTTAGACTTAGGATTATTAAAATCAGCCCACGACAGAGCAACCAGTAAAAGTCCGGATGGCGGAGCGGCAAGATTTGGGAAAGAATTTATCATTTCTCTGGAAGAAAGATCACAGTTAGAATCACTTTTTAGTTTAAGCGCTCAAAATTTCACAGAACTTGCAAGTAAAGAACCCTTATGGGAAAGATTTATTAGCCTCGCGGAAGAGAGAAGAAAAAAGTCATCTCACTTAATGACATTCAGAAAAGAAGAGGAGTTTATAATTGAGGATCCCAACGCAACCGACATTACGAAAACTTTTGTTGAAATTAATGATCAAATAAAAATGCCAGCGCTAAAAGTTCCACCACAAATCAGAAACCTTTTTATTTGGCAAGGACGACTTGATTTTGCGAATGATGTTTTAAGACGGGATCTCTCTGGATCAACAAAAGGAGAAATGACCTCTGAATTTGGGTCGCTTATCTATGAGTTTTATAGATTTAATAAAGAAATAGAAAGTTCTAAAAATACCCAAGAAAAAACGCAACAAGGGCAACCAGCCAGCAAAGGAACGATAGACGAAATCAATAGGAGATTGAAAAATGCCGGCGGTGAGCATTTTATGCCAAATCCAGACGATCGGTAATTCACCTCGTAGTTTTTATGAATCGACCGAAACTTTTCAATTTTAATTTAAAATTATAACTTTTGCCTTATAAATTTTGAATTAACATGAAATCCCTCCTCATCGCTACTTTAAATCCCGGCAAACTCAAAGAAATCGAAACCGTTTACGCTAACTCTGGCATTACTTTAAAAAACTTAAAAGATTTTTCCGAAGTTCCACTCGTCGAAGAAACCGGTGTTACTTTCGAAGAAAACGCCATTTTGAAAGCCAAATACTATTTTGAAAAAACCGGTTTGCCAACCTTGGGCGACGACGGGGGATTGATGGTTGATGCTTTGGGCGGCGAGCCCGGCGTCAAAAGCCACCGCTTTCTGGGCTACAACGCTAATGAAGTTGAACTTGCCGAAGCTATCATTGAACGCCTCAAAGACACTCCAAAAGAAAAACGCACTGCTCACCTCGGCGGCGTGATTGCTTTTTGGGACGGAGAGCATCTTATCCAAACTGAAAATTTTGTCGCAGGTTACATCGTCGAAGAATTAAAAGAAAAACCCTCGCCCGGATTTCCTTACCGCGCCATTTTGTTTATTCCAGAATTTAACAAAATTTACCAAGATTTCACCCAAGAAGAATACGCTAAAATCAACCATCGCTATCAAAACCTTATTTCTCTCAAACCAGAAATCATAAAGCACTTATCTGGAAAATCCTGAATCCAATTCGCGTTATTCGATTAGAAAACGTTAGCGAAATATGAGCTTAGGTTTTCAATCGTTCCGAGCGACCGCTCGGGGTACATTAAACCTTATATTCGCGATTACTCCATTGAACATTTAAAAGAGGAGTGATAGAGTATTGAAGAATTTTATACTTGGAGGCGTCGGATAGTGGTTTATTCCACCATCTTGGAAAGATGGCATACCGCAAGGTATCGTGAGTTCGAATCTCACCGCCTCCGCCAAGACAATTTTTTATCGGCATGACCCGAGTAGCCGCGAGTGAGTGGCGACCCGAGTACATCGATAATTAGTTGAAAAAATAACAGAGCAGTTATCTCACTCTGTTATTTTTTATTTCTTGGTTACTCCCTTTGTCGGCGGTTTTGGTTATACACAGCACTAGTGTTTGACAGCAGTTCTTCACGGGACTATAATTTAAGCACTTGCATAATTACTTAATATCTTCATTATTCATGTTAACCAAGAAGCAGATAATCGATATCAAGTCTGAAATAGGGACCACAACTACTACCTTCCCGCTGGTATTCCAGGCGCTTGGAGATTCCGGGCGATTTAATATCTTCCGGCTGCTCATGGAGCACCACGATATCTGCGTGACCGACGTTGCCAACGTATTCGGCATCACCGTCTCTGCCGCTTCCCAACAGCTACGGGTACTCGAGCGGCTGGGACTCGTGATTAAAATGCGGATGGGGCAGATGGTTTGTTACGAAATAAATGAGGAAAATGTGATCACGAAGCAGTTAGTCAAATTACTAAAAGAGTCAAACAAATAATTTTATTAACCAATTTATACAACTATGGCCAAAGTAACCATTTATACAACTCCGACTTGCGTGTATTGCAAAATGACAAAGGCATTTTTCAAAGAGAACAACATTCAGTATGAAGAAAAAGATGTATCAACTGATCGCGCTGCGGCGGATGAAATGATTCAAAAATCCGGCCAGATGGGTGTGCCGGTCATTGATATTGATGGGCAGTTGATCGTCGGTTTCGATAAAGAAGGATTATCGCGGCTGTTGAATATAAAATAAAGCAAAAATATGAACACAAAATTTCTTATCGGGGGCGTAGTTATAGTTGCAGTAGGTCTTTTGATATACGGTGGGCTTTCGAGAAGTAACGTGCCCACAAATAATGCCGCCTCTATTCATAACAATGTGTCTTCTGGATCAGATCGCAACAATTTGGCTCCAGATTTTACACTCCAAAAACTAACTGGTGGTACCATTTCACTCTCTGAATTTAGGGGCAAAAAGCCAGTAGTGGTAGATTTTTGGGCGTCGTGGTGCCCGAATTGTCGCCGCGATATGCCAAAACTCAATATTTTTTACGAAAAATACAAGAACAAAGTCGAAGTCATCGGCGTGAATTTACAAGAGGGAAAATCAACCGTAAAAGATTTCATCGCATCGCGCGGCATAAGCTTTCAGATAGCACTTGATCCATCAGGTCAAGCATCAAATGCTTTTGGAATTCAATACACGAACACTCATTTTTTAATAGATAAAGCAGGCAATCTCGTCCGCACCATTCCCGGCGACATCAGCGAAGCTGATATTGAATCGCTTATTAAGGCAGATGATGTCTCAAATACCCAGTCATCTCTCCCCGACGAGAAACCGTGCAAAATTGCTTCTGCTAAAGGCGTTCAGGATGGTGAACAAACCGGAGTTTGTAAAAATTCCTCGTAACTATGAGTTCTCAAAAGATAATCATTATCGTAGTAACGATCATAGGAGTTTCAGCGATCCTTGTTTTATCGCGCACAGTCTTTAGAAATGATTTTCATTTACCTCTTAGCGGAGAAACTAAAAAAGAAACTATCACAGCAGATAATGGTGATCAATCCTTTTCGACAAAAGAAATTACGGTAACCGATGGTGTCAAACATAGCATTCCGCTTGATCAAATTTTAAGCGGTGGGCCACCCAGGGACGGCATCCCGCCGATTGACCATCCCAAATACATATCTGTTCAGGATGCAGAGAAACAACTAACTGACAAGGAACCGGGTCTTGCTGTTGAGATAGAGACCGTAAGTCGCTTCTACCCTTTCCAGATTTTGGTTTGGCATGAAATCATCAACGACACTATAAATGGAAAAAGAATCCTCATCACGTATTGCCCCCTTTGTCTTTCGGGAATCGTCTTTGATCCGGCAGTTAGCGGCGAGCGCGTAGAATTTGGTACCTCAGGCAAGCTCTGGAACTCCAACTTGGTTATGTATGATAGGAAAACTAACTCACTGTGGTCGCAAATTTTGGGGGAGGCAATTGTGGGAGAGATGGCCGGAGCAAAACTTAATGTTTTGCCATCCGACCAAATTCGATTCGGAGACTGGAAAAAATTGCATCAAAAAGGAGAAGTTCTTTCGCGAGATACGGGTACCACGAGATTTTATGGGCAAGATCCATACGGAGACTACTACACCACCCCAGGCACTTACTTTCCTGTCAGTAATAAAGACGACCGACTTCCAGAGAAGGAGTTTATTTTGGGGATAGTGGTCGACGGAAAGGCAAAAGCGTATTGGCCGACAGCAGTTAAAAAAGCTGGGGTGGTCGAAGATGTGTTTGAGGGAAAAACAATTGTTGTAAAATATGAAAGCAATATTGATGCTGTTCGGCTCTTTGAAAAGAAAAGCGACGGAACTCTGGAACGAATAAATCCGTTTGGAGCATTCTGGTTCTCGTGGGTGGCTACACATCCGGACACAAAATTGCTAAAATAGAATCAATTGGTCGATAAAAATAAATTTAATTTTAAAAAATTATGACATTCGAACTAAATCAGTATAGCGATATAACATTTCTTGTTTTGCGTTTGGTTATTGCAGCAATTTTTATCTATCACGCCTTACCAAAATTAAAAGGCGCAAAAATGATGTCACAGGCCATGAGTATGCCAGCAGGAATGATATTTATGCTCGGCAGCATTGAGTTTTTATCGTCACTGGGAATGATTGCTGGTGTTTATATCCAAATTGCCCGAAAAGTCGTGCTCGGGTGAAAGAATCTCCTAGGCAAGACCCTTAAACTAATACTATGAACGAACCAGAAAAAAAGTGTACAAAATGTGGTGGAAAAACTTCGGGATACAAGTGTGATATGTGCGGCGCGGAAGCAAAAGAGCATGATCCAAAACACGACTGCGGTGGTGAACATTGTGTAGCCAAATGCTCCGGTTGCGGAGAAGCAGAAACAAAGTGCAAGTGTTAATCTTACAATGCGATGAGCACGCTCACAAACGAGGTGGGTGTGCTCTCGGTAAAATGAATTATGAATAAAGTTTTAGGTATTATTATCGTTTTGATTCTCATTGGAGTGGGTTGGTTGATAGTTTCTAACCGTACCGCCTCCAATGAATCAAATCGCCAAGCACAATCTTCGCCTGCCAGTCAGACAACCGAAAAAACGCCTGATTTTGCTTTGCAAGATTTTGGTGGCAAAACAGTACGTCCAGCGGATTTTGCCGGAAAATCTCTGGTAATAAATTCCTGGGCAGTATGGTGTCCATTCTGCCGCAAAGAGTTGGTTGATTTTGTAGCCGCACAAAAAGAATTCGGCAACAAAGTGGTTATTATTGCCGTTGATCGAGCAGAGACACGAGATGTGGCAAAAAAGTACGCTGATGACCTAGGAGTTACCGATGGCCTTATCTTTCTACTCGATCCGTCGGACAGCTTTTATCAATCAATCGGCGGTTTTTCGATGCCGGAGACTATTTTTGTCGATCAAAAGGGTTTAGTGGTAGATCATAAGCGCGGGCCTATGGACATAAACGAAATGCGTACAAAAATTGAAAAACTTTTGCCCAAATAAGGCTATGGTTAAAATCATAAAAAATAACAATAAGGAATTATATCAGTGTGAAGAATGAGGTTTGAAATATGAGAGTAAAGAAATTGCGGTGAGATGCCAAGCGTGGTGCAGCGAGCACAAAAGTTGCAACCTCGACCTGATTAAATATGCCGTGAAGGAGTCTCCAGATAGCACAAAAAAATAACTTACACCATTATGGATATTGACCACTCGCAAAGTAAAGAACTTGAATACAACTACATCACTGATGGAATTTACATCGGCACGAATCAGTGTTGCCAAACACATTTTGATGAGAAATTAAAAAAAGAAGGCATCACCGCTGATATTTCTTTGGAAGAGGACCGGCTCGATGCGCCGTTTGGCGTTGATTTTTATATTTGGGTGCCTGTACAAAATCATACAACACCCAAACATGACCAACTAGAATTTGGCGTTTCAGTGCTGGAGAAATTAGTCTCGATAGGCAAGAAGATTTATGTTCATTGCAAAAATGGCCACGGGCGAGCACCGACGCTTGTTGCCGCTTATCTTATTAAAAAAGGCAGGAGTTCAGCAGAAGCAGAAAAATTTATAAAATCAAAGCGTCCTACAATGCACTTGGAGGATGTACAGCGTCAAGCGCTTGATGATTTTAACAAAGTATAATTATGGATTTTTCACTTATCGTCCCAGCATTTATAGCCGGTGTTCTAACATTTCTAGCGCCATGTACACTTCCTTTGGTGCCTGGTTATTTGGGTTTTATCAGCGGTGTTTCAACCCAAGATTTACAAGATCCATCGAAGGCAAAACTGGCTCGCAGAAAAATTTTTCTAAATGGAGTTTTCTACGTGCTCGGCTTCAGTTCGGTTTTTATAATCCTCGGTAGTCTTTTTGGACTTGGCGGTTCGGCACTTGTCAAATATCGGCTTTGGCTTTCACGGATCGGCGGAATTTTCGTGATATTTTTTGGGCTTTTTATGATGGGAGTTTTGAAGTTGCCGCTTTTGAATGTTGAAAAACGCGTTGGAAGCATAAAAGCATTAAAGCCCGGCAATCCGATAAGTTCGTTGATATTCGGGGCTGCATTTGCGTTCGGTTGGACGCCATGCGTCGGGCCCATTCTTGGCTCCATACTGGCGCTTGCAGCATCTTCGGCAACAGTCGGCCAAGGAGCATTTCTTCTTGCGGTATTTTCTCTTGGACTAGCTGTGCCGTTTCTCATCATTGCGGCAAGTATCGGTTCCGCATCTTCTTACCTCACCAAGTTAAACAAGTATCTCAATATCATATCGGTGATCGGAGGAATATTTCTTGTTTTCCTCGGCATTCTGCTTTTGACAAATAAACTCGGCGTATGGATTTCCTATTTTTATCGAGTCTTGAATTTTATTAATTACGATCGCCTTCTTGATCATTTGTAATGATAAGGCTGAAAATATTACCCCTCGATCATCGTTATCTTTTTGTCTAGGGAATTGGGGCGATGCAAAAAGTATGTTTTTCATCCCATTTCAAAAACAGACCCCCAACCCGCATGCCTCAAATTTTGATCTATTCAGATGTTCAAAAAAGCCTTATAATGCTTGTATATTGGGGGACTTAACCCGAATGTCCAGCCAGATTTGATTTCCAGAATATAGCTGTTCTATAATAACCACAATCACAGAGCGTGTTCCAAGCCGCAGTTGTGGCGACAAATAAATATCCTATGAACCAACAAAAAATAGCGGCTAGTATTGTCGGGGCGGCGCTCCTTGTTGGACTTTTCATCATACTTCGCTCTCATCCGGCCAGTGTTTCCGACACCACATTTCATCAGCAACTGCTGGCGACCGAAAATAGTCTTCCGACCGAAGCCGGAAAAAAGAATTTCCTTAAACGAAGTTATAATCTCACCCAAAGAGTTGACGCCGAGCTAGTTGACCTTGATAGCCAAATCATATCCTGCGATGCGAACGTTGACGGCCTTGCCTCCGGCGCCGGAACCATGAGCGGCAGTTGTATCGATTCGAGTTTAATACCGGCCCAAAGCGTGAAAGGAAAGTTCATGGGCGGCCAGTGCTGCAGCGCCATGACTGACACCGTGAAGTATCACGAGCACTTACAAAAACTCCAAGCCTACAAGAGTATACCCGACATTCCGCTTGATCCGATGCACACACCCGTCGAGATGGCGAAAAAGTGGATTGATTACGACAAAAACACCACCCTCACTCCCACCGAACAGAAAATGTACGACGATGTGTACGCCATATCGATGGAAAAGCCTTGCTGTTGCAAATGTTGGCACTACTACACCAACGAAGGCATCGCCAAGAAGATGATTAAAGACGGCGTCTGGAACGCCCAACAGATTGCCGCGTATTGGGACTCCTCCGATATCTGCGGGGCGTAACTATTTTTCATCCACTTGCTCTTTTCCAGAATTGCTATACTATTAAATAAAGGCCAAATAAAATAAACCAAACCAAAAATAAATGCCAAACTCTGCGTTTATGAAGCCAATGAAGATAAGTTCCGAATTGGCTACTGTAGTCGGTAATGGGCCGATGCCAAGGTCGGAAGTTGTTAAGAAACTCTGGGTCTATATCAAAAAGCACGACCTTCAGGATCCCAAAAACAAGCGCAATATCAACGCTGATGAAGCTTTGAAGAAAGTCTTCGGCGGCAAAGCGGTGGTCAATATGTTTGAAATGACCAAGCTCGTTTCCAAGCATCTTTCCTAAGCATTGCCTCGAAAAACTAACCTAGGTAGTCAGTAAATTGAAAAAAGCGTATCGAGAGCGGTGCGCTTTTTTCGTATCGAGGCGGTCGGATTGAAATAAGTGGTCGGTTCGAGAGATAGAAAAGCATTTGCCACCAGTCCCTAAATTTTCTAGAATTTGAAGAGCCCTCAAAAATCAAAGGAGAAGCCCATGCGCATCATCGCTTTCTTTTCTGGTGGCGCGAGCGCCCTCGTCTATCTCGCTAAGCACGATCCAAACTTCGGGAAAAAGTATAAAGTGGTTTGCGCCTTCACCGACAAAAAGCACGCCGAAGGCATTTTGTTTGTAAATGAATCTGGTCTTCCCCTCGAGTGCCTAGATGCGCCCGACTACTTCCCCGCCCACAATTTAAAACCCGGCACTCCCGAGGCCCGAACCCAATACTTCCGCGAAGCTTCCGCGATAATCAAGCCCTTCAACGCCGACCTCCTAATCCTCTGCGGCTTTATGCGGATCGTGACCGAACCTCTCCTCTCCGAATATCCAAATCGAATCTTAAACGTTCACCCAGCCGATCTCACCGTCCTCGATGAAAGCGGTCGCCGCAAATACGTTGGCGCCGATCCGGTTACCCTCGCTCTTGCCGCCGGTGAGAAATCCACCCGCTCCACCGTCCACCTTGTCACCGCTGAAGTTGATGGCGGCCCGATCGTGACTGTCTCCAACCCGCTTGAGGTTGAACCAGGGATCGGCCCGAAAACCCATCAAGCCAAAATGAAATGGGCTTGCGATGGCCCCGCCTACGCGAAGGCCCTTGAGATGATTGCGGATGGCGCGATCTCCCTCGATAATCTCGCGAAAAACCCCTAGGCTCGCACGTTCATCCGCAATTTGCGAGCCTTTTTATAGGTTAAAACCACCCACTCCTACATCTTTATTTATCAACCCCAAAGCTAGCTCGAGCAAGAAATTTGCCAAATTAATCCCGGGCGATACAATAGCATCAAAGGCCAAACCAAAAATAAAAAAATGACCCCAGAACAACCCCCTCAAAGTAGAGATGAGTCTTTTAAAAAATATGCCGCGGAGGGCATGGTTGATAACGCCAGAAGGCAAGACGAAAAAATTGAGGCCGCTCTTCGGGTTTTGGGTATTGACCCAGCCGATTCTGAAAAAATGAGAGCGGTTGAAACGATCATTGCCGCCGCCTTTATTTTACTTTTTCAGAAAGTCGACCAGAATTCCCACTCCGCCAGTGACACTCTTCTTAATTTCGCCCCTTACGCAATTACCATTCTGCTCGTCTTTGACTTGCTCTGTTTCCGAATAGGCGAGTACCCCAGCTGGTGGCGGAGAAAAAATAAATCTTAGCTATCTAATAAATTTGAGCTATAATACAAGCGCTGTAACTGGCTAGCTGCTGTTTTTATTTACATGACAAAGGATAAACTCAACCACCCATTACCCAACCCCAAAAGCTCCAACTTTTTTAACTCTCTCCGCGTGGGGACTTTTTTGGCCGTCCGCGACCTCAAGCGCGCCAACAAGTGGACCACGATTTTAATTATCTTCATCATGACCCTCACTTTCCTGAATCTAGTGGTGGTGAGTGGCGTTTTAGTCGGTTTGATCGAGGGGGCCGAGGGCGCCGTCCGCACCCATTACCTCGGCGACGTTTTATCTCCAACCTCAAAGAAAAGCAATACATCGAACACAGCCAATCCCTCATTGAATTTGCCAAAAGCCTTCCTGGTGTTGAAGGCGTAACCGCTCGTTATCTCGAAAGCGGAAAAGTTGAGTCCGACTACAAAACTAACAAAAAAAGACCCAACGATCTCGACCGCAGCGTCGGCGCTTCGATTGTCGGCATCGACCCGAAAGCCGAAGACGCGGTAACCCACATTTCAAAAAATATCATTGAGGGTTCTTATTTGGACAACGGTGACTACGACCAAGTTGTCGTGGGCGCCCTGCTCCTCAAAAAATATCTCAAGTTCGACTCTACCAGCTTTCCCACTCTCGACAACATCGAAATTGGCAGCAAAGTCCGAGTTACCGTGAGTGGCAACACGCGCGAAGTGACCGTAAAAGGCATCATCAAAAGCAAAGTGGATGAAATTGACCGCCGGGTCTTTTTTGTCGATCAACAATTTCGAGGCCTCATCAACCGCTATGATTTCAATGTCGACGAGATCGTCGTTCGCTTGAAACCACAATTAAATCCTCTCACCATCAAAAACGCGCTCGCCTCCGGCGGTTTTAGTGATTACGCTAAAATTCAGACTGCAGAGGACGCCGAACCCAAATTTTTACACGACATCAAACAAACTTTCGCCCTTTTAGGCAGCGTCATCAGCTCGATTGGCCTTATCGCCGCCGCTATCACCATTTTCATCATCATTTTTGTAAACGCCATCACTCGCCGCCGCTTTATTGGCATCATGAAAGGCATTGGCGTCACCTCAACCGCTGTTGAATTTTCCTACATCTTGCAATCGCTTTTTTATGCCCTCTTTGGCACCGCGATCGGTATGTTTCTAGTCTTTGTCGTTTTAGTTCCTTACTTTCACAACCATCCGATCAACTTTCCCTTCAGCGACGGTATCCTCGTGGCCACTTTAAGCGGCACGCTTATTCGCGCCTTCATTCTTTTCGCCTCAACTGTCATTGCTGGCTACATTCCCGCCCGCATCGTCGTCAAACAAAATACCTTAGACGCCATCCTCGGCCGTTAGTGCTAACATCCAACATCCTACGTCTCACATCTTCATTGTATGATCATCCAAGCTCAAAACTTAACGCGAAAATATAAAAGCGGCCTCGGCGAAATTGTGGCTCTCAAAAACGTTGACCTTACCGTCAAAAAAGGCGAATTCCTCGCCATCACCGGCCGTTCTGGTTCCGGCAAAAGCACTCTGCTCTATCAGCTTGGGTTATTAGATCGGCCCACCTCGGGCGATATTTATATTGAGGATGTGAATGTTTCCAATTTTAGCGACATCGAGCGCACCCATCTGCGCCTAAAAGAACTCGGTTACATTTTCCAAGATTACGCTATCCTGCCATCCTTAACTGCCCTCGAAAACGTGACTCTGCCACTCCTGATGATGGGCCTGGATTCGCGCGAGATTAAAAAGAAAGCCGAAACGGCTCTCGGGAAGGTCAGCTTAGGCCACCGCTTCAGCAATCTTCCAAGCCAACTCTCCGGCGGCGAGCAGCAGCGAGTTTCAATTGCTCGCGCCATCAGTCATGATCCCAAAATTATTTTCGCCGATGAGCCGACGGCTAATCTTGACAGTGAAACTTCTAAAGTCATCCTCCAAGTTTTCCTCGAACTTCATAAGGAAGGCCAAACCATCGTCATGGTCACTCACGAAAAAGAATATGCCACCGTGGCTGATCGCGTAATTACTTTATCCGATGGCGAAATTATTAAGGAGTCTCGAGGGTCTTTGCAGTGAAGCAGTGAAGCATTGATTTTTATCCGTTTATTCTTTAGAGTTTTATGAATATGAACTCCGATCAATCCAAAAGTTTTGACAACAAACTCGTCGTCGCCCTCACGCTTTATATCGTCTCCCTTTTTGCGTCGAACACCCTAGGCGTCAAGTTAATGCCGTTTCTCTTCGGCACCCAGTTGTCCGTGGCCGTTTTCTTTTTCCCGGTTGTTTTCTTGATGACGGATGTCGTAGGTGAAGTCTACGGTAAAAAAATGGCCCGCCGCTTTGTCCTCGCCGGATTTTTAAGCATCGCTTTATTTCTTTTCTATTCTCTCATCTCCACCGTGACGCCGTGGGGCGAGCGCGCGCTTTGGGTGAAAGCCAGTTACAATCAAGTTTTCGGCATCTCGGCGCGCATCTCGATCGCTTCTTTAGTCGCTTTTGCCATCGCCGAATACCAAGACGTGATCGCCTTTTTCTTTTTCCGCCGCAAGTTCGGCGCTTCCAACTTTTGGCTCCGCTCGAACTTATCGAACGTCTGGTCGCAATTTTTAGACACCACCATTTTTATGGTAGTTGCTTTTCTCGGCATCAAGATTGGAAATTTGAATATCCCCGGCATCTACCCCTTCCATACAATTCTTTTGATTATCGTCCCGTGGTGGCTCTACAAAGTCGTTATGGGCGCGCTCTACACGCCGCTAAGTTATGTTGGCCTTCGCCTGTTGCGCGGTAAATCCGAAAATTCAATTCCTATCCCCGATGATCGTTCAACCCATCAAAACTAGAATCTTTAAAGAAGGCGAAAATCTCTTTGACTTCATTCGCCAGAATATAAAAAAGATTCCTGAAAAATCTGTTTTAGTGGTCACCTCAAAAATTGTCGCCCTCTCCGAAAATCGTACGCGCCAAATCAAAAACCATCGCGAAAAAGACTTGATCATCAAAGCCGAAAGCGAGTGGGCGATGAAAACCAAATACGTCTGGTTGACCATCAAAGACGGCGTGGTGATGGCCTCGGCGGGAGTGGACGAGTCGAATGCGAATGGTAAACTCATTCTCCTCCCAAAAAATAGTTATCAGTCTGCTAAAAAAATCTTAGCTTTTGCCCAAAAAAACTATGGAGTCAAAAAAATCGGCGTTCTGATTACCGACAGCCGCCTCTTTCCTCTCCGAGCGGGGATTGTGGGTTTAGCTGTTGGCTACGCTGGTATGAAAGGCATCAAAGATTATCGGGGAAAACCCGATCTCTTCGGCCGCAAGCTCAAAATGTCTCAAGTCGACATCGCCGACAGTCTCGCCACGGCCGCTGTCCTCACGATGGGCGAATCCAATGAACGCCAACCCCTCGCGCTCATCAAAAATGCCTCTATTGAATTTTCCACCCAAAAAACCAACCCCCGCGAGCTCCTTATTAATCCAAAAAACGATATATATGCGCCCATCTTCAAAAATTTGAGAAAGTGAAAAAGTTGAGCCCTTCTACAATTAAACATCTTTCAACCTTAGAAGGGAGAAATCCAGCACCAAAAGTTATGGTGCTGGGCCGACCTCTACCAGCCCCTTTTCACCCAAGTTAGCAAAATTAAAAGGCCATAAGTTTTACACATGCCATCTAGTTGGATTTGGGTTAAAATCCAATCAGACAACAGTAGTACCTTGATTTTTTAACCCAGCCTAACCGAAAGGAAGGCGCAACGTGAGGAACAACTCGAAAAGGACCGACATCCTCCTCCCTCAAGGAGTCTCAATTCCAAGGTGGCTTGAAGAGAGAGGTGGCACCCAGATTTTCCTCATTCAATTCGGTGAAAACGGAAGGAGGGCTTGCTGTATCCGCGTTCGGAATGCTCAAGTTGCCTTCGGTCCCTGCGGCAGTGTTTATTTCAGAGATTCGGGCGGGCGCTATTCCTTCCAGGTTTTTGAGCCCGGCCGAGTTCTTGCAATTTGTCACCCCGCGGAAGGTCAAATTGCCGAGAACAAGCACCTTTGCTGGAATTGCCTCCGTAACACCGGCCGCAAGAAATGCTTTTCACACCTAACCGCCGGAGGATCCGTCTTTATTTTCCAGTGTTCTCACTGCGGTTCGGAGTGGGAAGTGACTTTCGAGCATTCACCAAACGGCAACGGAAACGGAGGTCACCGTGATCACCACCATAACGGCTACTCGAAAAATCCGGAGAGATCGCGTCGTTCGTCCTCGCCCGCGCCGGCACGGACGTCGGCGAAAAGGCACACCCACTTCTAAGTAGCAACTCGCGCTCGCGCGCCACCCGGAGGCTCGGATTCGTCCGAGCCTCGTTTCATTTTACCCAAAAATCAATTTCCTAAAATCCTCTTTTACTTTCGGGTCAGCTTTCATTTGCGATAGCATCTTCAAAGACTCCCGATCGTAAAAAAGCATCTCCTCCGCCAAATTTAAAAACTCGTCAAAACTCACCCAAATATTTTCTATCTTTTCGCCCGGGTCTAAACGTGGCTCTTTTTCTTTCCGGCACTCACGAGCTAAAAACGTGTAAATCGTCCAGATCACTTTATTCAAAGGCGACTCCTCTCTCCACAAACTCCAATCCGCCGAAACATATCCTGCCTCTTCGAGTAGTTCTCGTTTGGCCGCCAAAAGAGGGTCTTCGTTTGGTTCGTCATCACACCTCCCGCCCGGCAGTGAATAATATGGTCTTATCTTATCCGGCTGTTCTTGTTTTTGAACTAAAATTTTATCACCCGCCGTTGCGATGACTTGCGCCGTCGAGGGCCGCTTTACTCTTTCAAAAATTCCCGTGCTTCCGTCGTACAGTTTTTGCTCCCACTGCCACACCTCAAAAATCTGGCCTTTGAAAACCAACTTCGCATTCTCCGGCAGGGGATTCCGTTTCTTCTCCATAAGTCTATAAGTTAACTTTAATAAATTTATACATTCGCGGCAAATTCTTTCAAATAAGAAAATGGCGCCAACTGTTAAGCTGGCGCCATCCGAACTTGTTTCGAAAGTTACCTCACACGAGCCGGAAACTGACCTTCAAAACCGAGGTCGCTGGCAACGCCTTGCACGCCTCGTATTCCTCTTCCGTGAGCTCGAGGGTGAACCGATAAAACGGGCAAGGCGTGGGAGTAGGATGAATGCCGTCGCCACCACCAAAAGAAGACAACTCGAGCGTTCGTGAAACATACGCATGTTTCGCCGGCGGGATCATATTGCGAATCAGCGACAAGGATTCGGTTTTCTCGAGCGACTTAATCATTAAGTCGTCACTCTCGAGCGAACTCGTGTCCAGCCGGTTGTCTTTAAGCGGAATCTCGCGACTCTCGAACGAGCAAGCCAGCTTATACCCCGCCGCGTTGATCGTCCAGTTAATCCCGGGTTTATCCCAGGTGCGCTTGTCTAGCGTCAGCGATGATTGCTCGTTATGCCTTAATGGATCACCCGCCAAAAGGATTTGGTAGGGGACGTTGCTGACATTCTTGCCCCTGACTTCCTGAATCGTGAGCTCCTTCGTGATTTGCACAGCAGTCCTCCTTTTTATGTTTTAAATTAACTAGGGTTTTCAGTTACCAAAAAGAATCTACCACAAACCCACTCAATAATCAAGCGCGAAAATAAAATTTTGATCTTGTTCGCCAATACCCATCCTCTCCTTTTTCCATCAGCCACGCCTTGGTGGCTACCGCCTCAATCGGCAGTTTTGGCGCTACATCCGCCACTATGTCTTTTTGTAATTTTTCAAAAATCTCCACCTCAAGATTGTTGGCTAGAGTTGAATGCGGGTTAATTTTTGGATACTTGCCTTCAAATGGAGGCGTGCCAAAAGTCGCCGCGATCTTTTCGGTGAGCCGGACAAACATTGTGGCTAGAGGCGGGGTCGCACGCAACCGAAAATATAGGAATTACGGATGGCCGTAATTTGGCCATAGAAATAAAAAAATGACAGCTCTCGAAAATTAACTCCTCTTGGAGTTAATTTTAAGTTAGCCAAGGAATTTGCCGCCAAACCTGCCTGCCGGCAGGCAGGGAAAAACTTGAAATTGTCGCTTCCTTTCAGGAAGCCCAAACTGCCAAAGAACCTGGGCGAATGAAATTCGCAGAAATGTTGTCATTTTTGGAATCAGGAAAAGCAGATGGGATTTTAAGTTGGAATCCGGATCGTCTCGCCCGAAATTCCATAGACGGAGGACAAATTATTTATCTGCTGGACACAGGAAAGATTAAAGATTTAAAGTTCCCGACTCACTGGTTTGAAAATACACCACAAGGAAAATTTATACTGAACATTGCCTTTGGGCAAAGCAAATATTACGTGGATAATCTTTCAGAAAATATCAAACGTGGACATAGAGCAAAACTTCGTAAAGGAATATGGCCTAGCTTTGCCCCACTTGGTTATGTGAATAATCACAAAACACGAGATGTTGATCTTGATACTGAAAAAGCTCCGCTAGTCCGCAAAGGTTTTGAGTTATACGCAACGGGTAAATATACGCTCAAACAAATTGCTAAAGCGTTGAAAGACCTCGGACTGCGGAGCTACAAAGGCAATGTTCTGGCAGTTTCCTGTGTCCAGAGAATACTGAAAAGCACTTTCTACTATGGAATTTTTGAATTCAAAGGCGAGACGTATCAGGGTTCGCACGAGCCATTAATTTCAAAGAAACTTTTTGACATATGCCAAGAGGTGATGAAATCTCGCGGACATATCAAAACACGCAAGGCAGAGAAAACTTCTCCATTTCGCGGACTTTTTACCTGCGGAGAGTGTAAATGTGCGATAACTGCCGAATTACAAAAAGGACATAACTATTATCGTTGTACCAAGAAACGCGGAATGTGCTCACAAAAATATGTCCGCGAAGAAGTGTTGACCGAACAAGTGAAAAGTTTTCTTCAAAAAGTTTCTTTGCCGAGCCAAGACACCGAAAAAGTTTTGCGCGAACTGGATAAGGACGAACAGAAAGCAAGAGAGGACAGCAAGATGTTCGTGAAAAATCTTAAGAATGAGTTAGCTGATGTTGAGATGAAGTTAGACAAACTGCTTTCTGCTTTTCTTGATGAAGTAATTACGTCCGAAGAATATGCCGCGCAAAAACAAAAAATGCTCGACCAAAGAGTAGAGCTAAAAGAGAAAATCAGAGAAATTGAAAACAAAGGCGTGTCTTGGCTCGAACCGGCTCGTGCGTGGGTTAAATCCTTGAATCAAGCGGAGAAATTGCTGGAGAGTGGGGATAAATCGGAAATGACAACATTTCTAAAACAAATCGGCTCGAACCATATTTTGATTGATAAATCCTTTTCCTTTTCGCCAAAAAAGCCCTTTCAAATCCTATGCGAGCGGCGCGGAACGCGCCGCGAGGTGGCTTCTGCAAACTTGCATTTTCCCAACTGGCGGAGGCGGAAGGATTCGAACCTTCGAGGGGATTTCTCCCCTAACATCTTAGCAGGATGCTGCCTTCAGCCGCTCGGCCACGCCTCCAAATTTACAAACTAAGAATACAGAAAATCCTTGTTTTTATCAACCTTTTCTGCTAACTTATAGCTACATTAATGGCTCCCATATTATTCGCTGTTAATTTGTATATTTGTAAGTCATTTGTATTCTGTAGCTTAAATAGCTTTATTTATGAACCAATCAAACGAAACCAAAAATTCGACCTCCAGACCACCCGTTGTGGTGGTCATGGGCCACGTTGACCACGGCAAAACCACCTTGCTGGATTATATTCGCAAATCGAACGTGGCGGGCAAAGAAGCCGGCGGCATCACCCAATCCATCGGTGCCTATGAAATCGAGCATACTCCCCATCGAGAACCTAAAACCCCGAACCTAAAACCTAGAAAAATCACTTTCATCGACACCCCCGGCCACGAAGCTTTTACCAAAATGCGCTCCCGCGGCGCCTCGGTCGCTGACCTCGCCATCCTCGTGGTCGCCGCCGAAGAAGGGCTGAAGCCTCAAACCAAAGAAGTCATCAAAATTTTGAGCGAAACCAAAACTCCGTTTGTGGTTGCCATTAACAAAATCGACAAACCCGAAGCCAACCTCGACAAAGTCAAAAACGAATTGACCGCCGAAGGCGTTCTCCTCGAAGGCTACGGCGGGCACGTGAGCTTCGAACCCATCTCGGCCAAAACCGGCCAAAATGTGAACGAACTTTTGGATTTAATTCTTCTCGCCACCGATTACGAAAATCTAACCTATGACGCGTCATATCAAGCGAGCGGATTTATTCTCGAAGCCAAAGTGGATCCACGCCGCGGCCTTGAAGTCACCGCCATCGTCAAAAACGGCGTCTTGAAACAAGGCGATGATATTGTGACCGCGAGTGCCAAAGGCAAAGTCAAAATCTTAGAAAACTTTTTGGGCGAAAAAGCTAGTACACTCGAACCCTCCTCGCCCGCACTCATTATCGGCTTTGAAAATCTTCCCCAAGTCGGCGAAGCCTTCACCGCCGGCAAAAATGTTTCGACCGACTCGGTCAACAAAATTGCGGCGGTCGCCAATCGCGGCATCACTCAAGCTTCGGCTCAAGACGAAACCGCCATCAAATTTTTAGTCAAAGCCGCCGACTCCGGTTCGCTCGAAGCTCTCTTGGCCATTATGAAATCTCTGCCTTGCGAAAAACCGGTTTTGATTCTCGATGAATCGGTGGGCGACATCGGCGACAACGACATCAAAAACGCCGCCGCCTCGCGCGCCATCATCGTCGGCTTCAAAAGCAAAGTTTCCAAATCCAGCAAAAATTTAGCCGACATCCAAAAAGTGAGAATCTTAACCAACGACATTGTTTATCATTTAATCAAAGACGTGGAGATGATTCTTATGAAACCCGAAGCCGCCGCGGTCACCGGCCGACTCGAAGTCTTGGCCGTCTTCAATCAAACCAAACTTCAAAAGCAGTTAGTTGGCGGCAAAGTTTTGGACGGGGTTATAAAAAACCGCGCCAATATTGAAATCCATCGCGTCACTCCACCCGCGCCAGACTTGCCCGCCGACCTGTCCGCCAAAGCCTTGGCGTCGGCGGAAGCTTCAGCGAAGGAGGGTGCGACATCCAAGGCGCCCGACACCGACCCGCACCTCGTCGGCCACGGCAAAATCTTGAGTCTCCAAGCCGGCAAACTCGAAGTCAACCAAGTCGAAGCCGGCAAAGAGTGCGGCTTCATCGTGAATTCATCGATGGCCATCCAAAAAGGGGATCAGGTTGTAATAAAATAGCTTTTCTCTTAGACTAGGGTTTGGAAACAGCTCTATTGATAACTGAAAACGCAGTAAAACGCATAGGAGGAAAGATGAGTACTCGTACCGAAACCGACTCTATGGGTTCTATTGAGGTTGAGGCTGACCGTTATTGGGGCGCCCAAACCGAGCGCTCGCGACAGAATTTCAAAATCGGCGGTGAAAGATTCCCTCGCGAACTCATCCGCGCCCTCGGCATCCTTAAAAAAGCGGCGGCGCTTACGAACTTGGAACTAGGAATCTTGCCGGCAGAAAAGGCCAGCCTGATTGTCCGCGCCGCCGCCGATGTCATCGCCGGCACGCTCGATGATCATTTTCCTCTCGTCATCTGGCAGACCGGCTCCGGCACCCAGACCAACATGAATGCCAACGAGGTCATATCCAACCGCGCCATCGAACTGGCCGGCGGCGTCCAGGGCTCGAAAAAACCGATTCACCCCAACGATGATGTAAACCTTGGTCAATCTTCCAACGACGCTTTCCCGAGCGCCATGCACATCGCCGCTGTCGAGACAATCCATCGACGACTTTTGCCGATGCTCCGTCGGCTCACCGCAACACTCCAAAGAAAGTCAGACGCATTCCAAAGCATCGTCAAAGTTGGCCGCACTCATCTTATGGACGCGGTACCTTTGACCTTAGGGCAGGAATTCTCCGGCTATGTTGCGCAGCTTGAAGGCGATAATCAGCGCATCGTTTTAAACCTGCCTAATCTTTACCAACTTGCTCTTGGAGGCACTGCGGTTGGTACTGGCCTAAACACCCATCCCGATTTTGCCGCCAAATCCGCCAAGCAAATCTCGCAGCTAACCGGTCTGCAGTTTGTAACCGCGCCCAACAAGTTCGAAGCGCTGGCGTCACATGGCGCACTTGTCTCCGTTCACGGCACGCTCAAGACTCTGGCTTGTTCTCTCATGAAGATCGCCAACGATGTTCGTTGGCTTACGTCCGGTCCGCGTTGCGGCTTGGGTGAAATCGCGATTCCAGAAAACGAACCTGGCAGTTCGATTATGCCGGGCAAGGTGAATCCCACCCAGTGCGAAGCGATGATGATGGTTTGTATGCAAGTTCTCGCCAACGACGTCGCTGTCAACATCGGCGGCGCCTCCGGCAACTTCGAACTGAATGTGAGCAGGCCGATGATCATCCATAACTTTCTCCAGTCGGTGCGTCTCTTGGCCGACGCCTGCGAGTCCTTCGACACCCACTGCGTAAGCGGCATCGAGCCTAACCACGCCAACATCGACCGCTATCTGCAAAACTCTCTCATGCTCGTCACCGCCTTGAACCCTCACATCAGCTACGACAACGCCGCAAAAGTCGCCAAGAAAGCTCACACGGAAAACACGACCTTGCGTGAAGCGACTATTGCTCTGGGGTTTCTAACCGGTGAACAGTTCGACCAGATCGTCCGGCCCGAAGATATGATCCGGCCGAACCTCTGAAAACTCAAAACACATCCCGCCCTCGCTCGAGATTCTCGAGCGAGGGCTTCCATTTTATCAAGCCCATTATTCCTTTCTCATAATTCATTATTCTAATCCTATGAACTACCGCCAAGAACGCCTCACTAAACCCTTATATCCCTAATTCGCACGAATAAGAGAATAGTGTATAATACTTAAGTAATGAAAGAGTTAGAAAAATCTCTGAAAGCTTTGGCTAACCGCCGCCGGTTGGCTATTCTTAAACACCTTAAAAGAAACAAAGAGGCTTCAGTAGGGGAGATTGCGGCCGAAATTCGCCTCTCGTTCAAATCAACCTCAAGACACCTTGCTGTTCTAGCTTCGGCCGACATCGTCGAAAAAGATCAAAGAAGTCTTCAGGTATTTTACCGCCTCGCTTCTAGTGTTCCCGCATCTGTTCGCAGCATCCTAACTATTCTCTAATTCGTGAGAATTAGAGAATAGTTGTGGCGAACCACCCAATCACCCCACCGCTTTTTATGAAGTATAGAAATCTTCGCCTCACTAAACTTTTTGAAACCGAACTCTCAAAAATCATCGAGAGAGAGCTAGAGTTTCCCGGTGCCATTGTAACTATCACAAGTGTAGAGTTTTCTGATAAGCTTGAACATGCCAATATCGGTTTTAGCGTTTTCCCATCTGAAAAAGCCACCGAGAGCTTAAAAACTTTAAACGAAAACAAATTTGAACTTCGCAAACTCCTCGGCAAAAAAGTGTTAATGAAAACAATGCCCCAGATTGACTTCAAAATCGACCACGGCCCCGAAAACGCGGCGATAGTTGAAAAACTCCTGCTAGAAGAAGATAAGTAAATTGAGGCCTGGGCGGGAATCGAACCCGCGTGTAAGGGTTTTGCAGACCCTTGCCTTACCACTTGGCTACCAGGCCAACGCGCTTCCACATCATTATTACCATCAATTCATATTTTTTCAACCCCAAATCAGAAACTTTACATTTTGAGGTTTTAACTTTAAATTTCTTATACGCCCGGGTGGCGGAATGGTATACGCGCAACACTTAAAATGTTGTGATCGCAAGGTCATGTGGGTCCGACTCCCACCCCGGGCACACCGCAATTTATTTTAAAAACCCTTATGTCTCTATCTCGAAAAAAAATCCATAAAAAGCCACCTCGGAACGACTCTCTCCTCTCCTCGGCCTTGCTCACGCAAGCTGCCGCGGCCATTACCAAGCGATTCAAAATCAACCACTCTTTCGACATTCCCTATCTCGCCGGCTATAGCCGCAATGGCAAAACCATCTACCTCGACCGCGATCTGCCTAGATATTTTTCCATCGGCCGCCGCCGCGCCCTCATCGGCTCCTATCTCATTCTCCACGAAGCGGTGGAAAAAACTTTCTTAGACCAATTCAACCTTAAATACGAGCACGCTCACCAATTCGCCCTTCAGATCGAAAAAGCCGCCGTCACCTCCGCCGACATCCCTTGGGGCGCCTACGATCGCTTCATGCAAAAACAAATCCAAATGGCCGGCCAAAAAAAATCACTCAAGCTTCCCCGCGATCTAGACCTCACGCCCTATCTTAGCCCTTGGCATCAAGACCAAAAAGATCTCTCCATCCTCGCTCTAGTGCAAAAAACTTTAGCCAAACAGAGGCAAAAAGCTTAACCCCCATCAATTTGCGCTTTCTAGAATCTTTGATAGAATTCCCCAAAAGGTCGCATTTCCATTTCTAATCAAAAATAAGTCGAAAAATTCACCCTCCCAACTTTTGCCGAACAGAATTTAGGAGGTTAAACAAGAAACATTAAAAATGTCAAAAACAGTTAAAATCGTTATTTGGTTAGTTGTTATAGTCATCGTGATTGCGATCGGCGCCTCGCTCTCTAAAAAAGGAAGCAACCCTGACACCGGCACCGGCCCAATCAAAATTGGTTTCATTGGTCCTCTAACCGGGGACACCGCTGGTATCGGTGAAAACGTCCGCGCCGCCGTTGAAGTGGCTCGTGACGAAATCAATGCCGCGGGTGGAGTTAATAAGAGGCAAGTTGAAGTGATCTTCGAAGATGGTCAGTGTGATCCTAAGGCGGCGGCGAACGCCGGCAACAAACTCGTGAGCGTTGATAAAGTCGTTGCGATCATCGGCGGTCTTTGTTCTTCCGAAACTTTAGCTGTCGCTCCGATTGCCGAGCAGGCGAAGGTTCCTTTAATTTCCGACGCCTCGACTAACCCCAAGATCACCGATGCTGGTGATTATATCTTCCGCTTCGTTCCCTCTGATCTATTCCAGGGCAAGTTCGACGCTGAATATATCATGAACACTATGAAGAAAAGCAAAGTTGGTATTCTTTACTGCCTTAGTGATTGGTGCACCGGTATCAAAGATGTTTTCAAGCAAAATTTTGCTAGCAGCGGGACAGTTGTTGACGAAGAGGGTTATCAACAAGACGCTCGCGACCTTCGTTCCCAGATCACCAAAATCAAAGCCGCCAAGCCCGACGTTATCTACTTCCTTGGCTACTCCGAAGCCAGCATCGTTGGCTTGAAACAACTCCAAGAACTCGGCGTTAAAACTCCAATTTTCGGTGGCGACGCTTGGGATGATGTGAAAATCGCCGAAGGCGCCGGCAAAGCCGCCAATGGCGCGATGTTCTCCGTCACTGCTTCTAGTAAGTATCCACAGAGCTTTATCGATGCTATGACAGTGAAAAAAGCCGACAAAGAACTCAATAACTACAGTGGTCGCGGATATGACATCTTAAAAGTCCTCGCTGACATTATAGGTCGTGTCGGTGTCGATAGTACGAAAATCAAAGACGAACTCTATAAAGTGAAAGACTACCAAGGTATTGGCGATACCTATACCTTAGATGCGAAAGGTGATCTTGCTACCGCTAACTATTCTGTGAAGAAATTCCAAGACAGCAAAATCGTCTTAGTTCAGTAGGTTTTATTAAGCTAAAACAAAAATCGCCCCAGCTTCCGCTTTGGGCGATTTTTGTTTATTCTAATCTTATTAGTCCTAACCCTGGTGAATGAACATTATTCCTCAAATCGTTGCCAATAGCTTAATCGCCGGCTCGATCTACGCCTTAATTGCGCTCGGGTTTAACTTAGTTTACGGCGCCACCCGTTTTGTGAATATGGTACCCGGCGCTTTAGCGGCCATCGGCGGCTACACCGTTTTCTTCCTTTTTAATCGTCTTGGTCTGAATATTTATTTTAGTGTTATCGCCGGCGTTGTCGTCGCCGGTTTTTTTGGCTATCTTTCCGATCGATTAGTTTTTAGAAAACTAAGAAGTCATAAAGCTTCTAATCTCGTCTCTTTCGTTGCTTCATTAGGCATCTTCACCATGCTCCAAGCGCTCATCTCTATCCTCTTTACTTCACAGTTCCAGAGTGTCCTTTCTGTCACCGAGAATCCTAAGACTTATCAAATCTTGGGCGCCACCTTCACTTGGGTCCAAGGATTAATTTTTATCACCTCCATCGCCGCTTTTGTTAGCCTCGCTCTGATTCTTAAGAAAACCAGTTTTGGCAAAGCCGTTCGGGCGGTGAGCGACGACGAAGAAGTTTCAAAAATTATCGGCATCAACACCAACCGCCTTATCTCTTGGATATTTTTCATCGGCTCATGCCTAATTGGGCTTTCAGGAATTTTCATCGGTTTTGATATTGGCATCAATCCCACTATGGGCCTTTTTATTATCTTGGAAGGCGCCACTGCTTCGATTATTGGTGGCATCGGTAATGTCTACGGCGGTTTCTTAGGCGCTTTTCTGCTTGGTTTCGTGGAAAATTTTGGCATTCTGAAAATTCCTGGCGAATGGAAACCGGCTATCGCCTTTGGCCTCCTAATTCTGTTTTTGATTTTCAAACCCGAAGGCATTATGAACAAGAAAAAATAAAATGGCCTACCTTATTCATCTTTTAATTCTCTTTGCCATCTACGGCATCCTCGGTCTAAGTCTCAACCTAGTCATGGGTTACACTGGCCTCCTCTCTGTCACTCACGGCGCTTTTTTTGGCATCGGAGCTTACGCGACCGCCATCTTGATGACCCACGCCGGCCTTAATTTCTTCGTCGCTTTAATTGTTGGTCTTGTTCTATCAGGTGTGGTGAGTTTTATTATTGGCGCTATTTTAAGTCGGCTCTCTGGCGACTATTTTGTTTTAGGCACTGTCGGTTTAAATTATTTAATTGTCACAGTTCTCATTAACTGGTCCGACCTAACTCGCGGTCCACTTGGCATTGCGGGCATTCATAAGCCCCACTTTTTCGGTTTAAGTTTTTCTGATACTCCCGCTTTTCTCGTCCTCTCCCTCATCTTTCTTGCTCTTACTTTTCTAGTCGCTAGGTTTGTTGTTAATTCTTCCTTTGGTCGCGCCCTGAAAGCCATTCGCGAAGATCAAAAAGCTCTTCAAGTCTTCGGCTACAATATTTTCTCCTACAAGTTAGCCATCTTCACTATCTCCGGCGCCTTGGCGGCGATCGCCGGCGCGCTTTTCGCTTCCTATATAACCTTTATCAACCCTGCCTCTTTTGATGTCATGCAATCGGTTTTCATTTTAGCCGTCGTGGTTTTAGGTGGTCTCGGGAGTCTCCGCGGCTCGCTCCTTGGCGCTCTGCTCCTGGTTATTATTCCCGAACTCCTCCGCTTTGTCGGTTTCCCATCCGAAATCGCCGCCCAAACCAGGCAAGCGATTTATGGTTTACTCCTAGTTGTGCTGATGCTCTATCGCCCCCAAGGTCTGATTGGTGAATACAAACTATAAAAATGTTCTCCATTCAAACCAAAAATCTCAAAAAACACTTCGACGGAGTTTACGCCGTCGATGACCTGTCGATCAAAATCGAGACCGGCCAGATCACGAGTATCATCGGCCCGAACGGCTCTGGCAAAACCACTCTCATAAACACCCTGAGCGGCCTGCTCGAGATCGACGGAGGATTAGTCGTGATCGAAGAATCAGAAAAATTATCTAAGATAACTCCCCACGAGATTCCATCTTTCGGCATCACCCGCACCTTCCAAAACATCCACCTCTTCGAACAAATGACCATTTTAGACAATATCCTCGTGGTTTTAACTGACCGTCAAGTCTTCCGCGCCATTTTTGAAACCCATCAAACTTTCCACTTGAAAATTGCTGAAGAAGTTTTAACTCGTGTCGGTCTCTGGGAAAAGCGTGGTCAATTAGCCGTAAATCTCTCCTATGGCCAAAGAAAACTTTTAGAGATTGCCCGCGCCCTCGCCATGGACGCCAAAATCTATTTACTCGACGAACCTTTCGCCGGCCTCTTTCCCGAGATGGTCAAAATTATCTCCGGCATCATCAAAGAGTTAAAACAAGAAAGCAAAACCGTCATTTTAATCGAACACGATATGGGCCTCATCCGCGAACTCTCTGACTACGTTTTTGTGTTGGACTCGGGAAAACTTTTAGCGGAAGGCAAACCCAGCGAAGTGCTGGCCAAACGTGAAGTCATTGAAGCTTATTTAGGCGAATGAACAAAGAAACATTACTAAAAATTGAAAATCTTCACGTCCACTATGGTGGTGTTAAGGCCGTCGACGGCGTTTCAATCGAAATTGATGAAGGCGAGATCGTGGCTTTGATGGGTCCAAATGGCGCTGGCAAATCTACCGTTTTGAAATCTATCTTTGGTTTAGCGCCTATTAACGCTGGAAAAATTTTGTGGCACGAGAAAACAATCAAGCCCGTCTCGCACGAAATCGTCAAAATGGGCCTTGCCTTTGTCCCGCAAGGCCGGCGAGTCTTCACTCATCTAACCATCGAAGAAAACTTAGAAGTCGGTGGTTTCGTGATCAAAGATAAATCTTTAGTCAAAAACCGCATCGCCGAGGTGATGGACATTTTTCCAGTCTTGAAACATAAGCGAAAAAATAAATCAGGGAGCCTATCGGGCGGCGAACAACAAATGCTCGCCGTGGCTCGCGGCTTGATGGTCGACCCGAAAGTTCTACTCCTCGACGAACCCTCTCTCGGGCTCGCTCCCAAAATTGTGAAAGAGGTTTTCGAAAAAATCCACGAAATCAACCAAAAGCGCCAAACCGCCATTATGGTTGTTGAGCACAACATCAAATCCCTGCTCGGCATTGCTCACCGCGCCTACGTCCTCGACAAAGGCCAGGTCGTCATCACCGAAAATCACCCTAAATCTCTAATGACCGGAGACAGGCTCGAGAAAGTATTTCTTGGTAAGATTTAATTCAATGATTATTTTTACTAAACACGCCGAAAATAAATTTGAAATCTTGAAAAGGCATCAATTTCCCATTTCTAAAAAGCTGGTTACGGATGCCTTAGAAAACCCGGATTTAATTGATCATTCTCGGCAACCCCTTTTGATCGCCCAAAAGAAAATTGACAGAGATCACGTCCTAAGAGTAGTATTTAAGAAAGAGCTCGGGAATACAAAAGTTATTACTTTCTATCCCGGCCGTATTAAACAATATGAAAAATAAAAATAAAGCTAAAATTTCATACGAACCCGAGGCCGATGTTCTAACATGGGAGATCACTAACCAGCCCATTGACTCTGCTAAGGAAATCGGCAATATTGTTGTCCACTTCACCAAAAAGAACGTGCCGGTTTTAATTGAAATTTTGGAGGCCAGCCAGTTTTTATCTAAAGCCAAAGATCTGATTTCGAAGGAAGCCAAACCTCGCCTTAAGAATTTCGCCTTAGCCAGGTAAGTAAATGAAAAACCGAAAAGGCGCAGTCAGTCTGGTTCTCATTATCGCGGTTGTAGTCGTCGCCGGGTTGGGATGTCTCGTGATTACTAGCGTGGCAAAGGCTGTTTATTTCGCTTCGGATAAAATTCTTCTTTACGAGAATGGCAAAAAAATTACTGACAGCTCAGTGATCGTTTCATACGACATCTACACTGAAATCTGTAAAAATGGGACTTTCGAACTGGGCCAACAGTTTTCCCGAAATTTAACATTATACAAGACAAACGAGTCAAATTTGATGGACTATGGCGGGTGGTCTGAATATGACAAAAATAATGTTCTTACTGGTAGTATTTGTTCCCAAAACTCTATTAATGAAGTTGCAAAAGTCGTATACGAATTCAATGTAAGTAATAGAAATAGCGACGAGTATCGCCAAATATTAAAACGACAAGATAGCAAGGGGTCAACGGGGGAAAAAAGTTGCGTTATTTGGGCCGATTGGAACTCCCAAGAAAATGCTTTTCTTATCAAACAAGGACTTAATCCAAAATGCCGACTCGGCGGCACGTGTGGGTATGAATCATATTTATCAAAATACACAAAAGATTCTCCATATCATACAAATATTACTATCCCCGATCCAAAAGATAACGAAACACACGACGGCGGTACGTATGGAGGAGTAAATATTCTCGGTGGGAGGGTAGGAAACTCAAGGGTATTCAAAGTTGATATTGGCAATGGGACAGTAGCAGAAGAAACAGGACTAATTAAATCTCCGAAAACTCAACAATATTTGATTGCATTATTATCCTTAATCGCTATATCCACGGTAATATTTTTAGTGATTAAAAAAACCAAGAAGGTTTAAACCTTCCGTAAAGCACGTACCTAGTTAGTCTTCCTCCCTTAGAAGGCGATGTTTTCAAGCCATATTTCTCGAAAAGTTTTCCACATTGACCTACTTTGGCTATAGAGTACTATTAATCCCAATGGCGATTCGAGAGAAAAAGGTTCGCAAAGGAGATGGCCCACAAAGGGCCCGCCAGAATTTAAATTTTGACTTTGAAATTCCCCGTTAGACGGGGAATTTTTTTAGTCGCAAAATCCGGCCAGTCCCCGGTAAAACCGGGCAGTGAAAATTGGACTGCTCGCTGAAGGCGAGGGAAGTCGATAAGTCCAATTTCTACTGCCCGGAAAATAAACCAAAAACATGAAAGATAAACTTTCTACCGCGCTTTTAGAAGCGCAAGTTTTCAAATCTGGTCGCAACTATCTCGAAGGGGAAGGCTTCGTCGAAATCTTCCCGCCTCGAATCGTGCGCGCTTCGGGCGCCTGCGAAAATGTCAACACGCTTTTTGAAGTGAGCTCGGGCAAAGACTTTAATTGGTTCGGTCACCCGCAAAAGCACCAGGCCTACCTCGCTCAAACCGGCCAGCTCTACCTCGAAGCCTTCGTGCCGTATCTCGAAAAAGTCTACTGCGTCGGCCCAAGCTTCCGCGCCGAGCCGGGATCGGACGACCGCCACCTCACCGAATTTCAAATGATGGAAATCGAATTTGCCGGCCACTTTGACGACCTCCTCCACCACATCGAAAGTTTTGTTTATTCAATCGCCCACGATATCGTGAAACTCCCGATTCAAAAACAAAAAGCCCTGGGCCTAAACGAACTCGACGTCGCCCGTCTCGCTAAAGTGAAACCCGTCTTCCCGAAAATCACCTACACCGAAGCCATTCAAAAACTGGGCTTGAACTGGGGCGATGACATCAACTCCAAAAAAGAAGCCGAACTGGTCGCCATGCACGACAACCACCCGCTTTTCATCACCCGCTATCCCGATCCGCTCTGGGATCATAAAAAAGAAATCGAAGTCGAAAAATTTTTCAATATGTTGCCCGACAAGCAAACCCCAGGATTAGTTCTCTCGGCCGATCTCATCTTACCTGGAGCAGGGGAGGCCGTTGGTTCCGCCGCCCGCGTGGACGACCCAGAAACCCTGGTCTATCGCCTCACCAACTCCAAAATGTACAAACGGCTCCTCGGCATGGGTGGAAGCATCGCGGACTTCGCCTGGTACATCGACAAATCCAAACAAAAAATGGTGCCCCACGCCGGCTGCGGCTTCGGCATGTCCCGGATTTTAAAATGGATCAGCGGCCACGACGACATCAAAAAAGCCGTCACCTTCGCTTCGAACCAGCATCAGATTATATAGCTAATAGCGTAATATTTGACATAGGATTCGCCAGGGGTAAAATTGGGAATATGAAAAAGGCCAAAAAGGTAAGCCCCAAAACCGACATTTCCAAAGAGTTTCGCCATCTCGGCGTGATGATTGAATCAGTGGGTGATGATGTCAAATTAGTGGCCGAACAGTACGTTGACCTAAGGAATGACGTCAAAAGTATAAAACAAACTGTTGAGTCACACACCGAAATGATTGGTAATTTATCCGTAGATCTCTTGATAGTTAAAGAAGACATAGAATTCATCAAAGGTTCCCTCAAAAAGAAAGTTGATGTTGATGAATTTTCCGCTCTCGAACGCCGCGTGTCTTTACTTGAAAAACATTCGGTCAAAAGATAAGAACACGACGACATCAAAAAAGCCGTCACCTTCGCTTCGAACCAGCATCAGATTATATAGTTTTTTCGGGCAAATTTTGACAGAGTATTTGACGCCTGCTTGCTTGGCAGAGTATTATTAACTGAAATGACCACCATCACTATTCCCAAAGAAATCGATAAAAACAAAGAACTCGTGGCCATACCTCGCAAAGCTTACGAGGAGTTTTTGGTTTGGCAAGAGAAAATCGGATCAATAAAAACCTATACTCCAACAAAAGCAGAGATTAAAGCCATCGAAAAGAGTCGAGAAGAATTTCGAAAAGGCAACTATATAACTTGGGAAGCTTTAAAAAATGAACTGGCAAACTCTCGTCGCTCCAAAAGCAAGAAAAGAAATCGCTAAGCTCCCAAGCAAGGATTTAGAAAGTGTCAAAAGAGCTATTGATACTTTAGCCATCGATCCCTTTTTGGGAGATATTCAAAAACTTGGCGGAGACGGAAAGCTGTGGCGGAAAAGAATTGGCAGCTACAGGATTTTCTATGAGACCGTATTTGAAAAAAGAATCGTCATCGTCCACAAAGTAAAACGTCGCACATCAAAAACTTATTAATAAATAAAATGAAAAACAATAAAGGTGCGGTTAACATTTGGCTTGTGGTCGTAGTCGTAGTCGTAGTTATAGTCGTTGTCGGTGGTTACTTTGCATTCAAAAAATCTAGCGCTCCGACTCCAAAAACCGAGCAACCCCAAAATCAGCAACCGGTTGCCAATACAAACACTCCGCCACCGTCAACTCCCAAGAACTTATTCGGCAAACTCCCCAAACTTAATGTTTCAAATATATCCCTCGGTGCAGGAGGGTCGGGTATTTCGATAAAACCAAATTCATTTGTCATGAATGCCTCTACCAGCTCCGTAATGGGATTAATAGAAGCTCCCGTATACATGTATAAAACCTTATTTTCTTCTAAGTATGTCTCTGAAGTTGCTAAATCTTTTGGGATGCCACTTCTTGAAACCCCGCCTCCATGCAAATCGGAAGTTTGCGATGATAGCATAATCCAGGACGGGGTTAAAAAAGTTAACTTATCTGGAGCCGGTGACTCTTGGGAAATATCTTATGGCATACACAGCAACTCAAATTTTGTAGGGCTTACAATGCTCCCAAATGGGGAAATGAAATTTCAACTTCTACTCGATCCATCTTCACCCCTTTATGAATTACCGAAAGTCAGCGATCCCCGAGTTGTCATCAAAAAAATTAAGGACTATCTTTCCCAATACAAAGATATTTTTGGTGATTTAGAATCATATGTCGGTGAATTCCAAGGACCAGTCAACTTAAAATATCCAGCTGTCACTGTTTATCTCAAACTCAACGAACCCAAAACGATTTACAACTCGCCTTTTATTAATGTCGATATTTCTGTTTCCGTAGATCATCCGCAAAAAGTATCTTTGATTGTTAACTGGTTATCTTCAAAAAATAAAGAAGTTTCAATCTACGGACTTCGTTTTTATACCGGTGCTTGGAACGACATAAAAGATGGAAAGGGCGTCGTTGTTAATAGTTGGCCCTATAGCAATGCAAATCCATCAATAACTGGCAACGGTTTAATAACCGGAACTTTCACGGCAAATTCAATATCCATAGCTTATGGCCGTGTGGACGTTCCGGCTTTCCAAAGTTTCTTCTTAGAACCCGTTTATGTTTTCTCTGGAATCTTAGACACCGGCAAACAAAAATTGCCCTTAGATATTTGGGCTTCCGCGGCTGTTGTAGATTAACTTCAATTAGAGCGAACCTTTCTCCCTCCACCCACCCCCACAAGAAAAACCCGCTTTTGCATAACCATAAGCGAAGCCGAGTTAGCCCGCCGGAGACGGGTCCGCCTTAGGCGGAAAATTAATGAGCGAGGCGAGAATTTTTCGTCAGCAAATCGAATGGTCGGAAAATCCCTGCCTGCCTGCGGCAGGCAGGCCGAAGGGAGGAACGGGCACCGTTCGATTTACCCGAAAAATTAAGCCAAGCGAATATAATTTCTCTAGGCGGAGTGGGTTAGAAAAGGCGGGTTTTTCGACCGCCCTATCCACATTTGCATCGCCAGATTATTTCCCATAAAATTATTTAACGTAATCACTCATCGAACTCGAATTAAAACTCGAATAACACAAATCAATCTCGAATAAAAAGATTCGTGAAAATTCGTGAGTCTATTCGTGTTTGATTCGTGCGACATTCCTATGGCAGACGAACCCAATCTCTCACCTCAAACCAGTCCCAGCCAACCCAACGGCATCACCCTCCCCGGGCAGAGTGTCGTCATTTTGCCCAAGAAAATTTTCTTCACCAAAGGCGTCGGCGTCCACAAAGAACGCCTCGGCTCTTTTGAGATGGCCCTTCGGATGGCCGGCATTGAGTTTTTGAACCTCATTCTAGTTTCGAGTATCTTTCCGCCCGGTTGCAAAAAAATTAGCAAAGAAGAAGGGGTGAAACTCGTCCAGCCCGGCGAAGTCATCTTCTGTGTTTATGATCGACTCGAAACCAACGAACCCAACCGCCTCATCGCCGCCTCCGTCGGCGCCGCTATCCCCGCCGACGAAACCCAGTATGGCTACCTCTCTGAACACCATGGCTTTGGTGAAACCGAAGAAAAAGCGGGGGAGTACGCCGAAGACCTGGCCGCCTCCATGCTTGCCACCACCCTCGGCATCGAATTTGACCCCAACACCGCCTGGAGTGAACGCGAACAGCTCTATAAAATGAGCGGCAAGATCGTCAAAACCATGAACATGACCCAGTCTGCCATCGGCCACAAAGACGGCCTCTGGACCACCGTTTTTGCCGCCGGGGTGTTTATTACCTGATTTTGACTTTACCCTGAATTTGCTATACTAAAACCACTAGAAAAAGGTCGATCGACGCACCTAAGTAATAAAAGTATGACTAAAGCAGGTTTAATAGAGGCGGTTATGAAGGCCGCTGGTATTGAAACAAAAGCTCAATCGGAAAGAATCGTTGAGGCTGTCCTCGACACCATCACTAAAACCATGAGCCGAGGCGAAGACGTCGCCATCACTGGTTTCGGCACCTTCCGGGTCGCCAAAAGGGCTGCTCGAGAAGGCCGCAACCCCAAAACTGGAGAAAAAATCCACATTGCGGCTTCAGTGAAGCCCAAATTCCGAGCCGGCAAAGCCCTCAAAGAAGCGGTGATGTAGAGTGATCTAAATTTCACTTTGCGTTCAAATCAGAAAAAAGCCCCATCTCGGGGTTTTTTTCTATCTGATTATTGCAAAACATTTTTACCCATCACTTCACTTAGTTCAAAAAAGTTTTCGTAGACAGCCGCTAAAGCTTGGAGAGAATTTTTAATCGTGTCGAGGTTACTCTCTGAAGAGCTCAAATCTTGGATATCAGTTTTCGCTTTCTGGTTTGCTTCTTTAGCTTGACTCAAACTCGCTTCGGCTTTTTTAATAATTTCTAAACTATTTCCTTTGCTATCGTCCGCCTTAGCCTCCTCTACAACTTTTTTGATTTCGCCAAGTCTGCCCTCCGCTAAACTTATAAATTGTTGGCTATTCGCCCAAGTCATTAGATCAACTGCTTTCGTCACTAAGTAGGCGTAATTTCCTGCTCGCCACTCTGCCAACTTTTTTGCTAAATTTTTAGTTCCCCAGAGACCCAAGTCGCCCAAGCTCACCGCCTGCGACTGATAATAAACTACTGCCTGGTCAATTTGCGAAACCAACTTTCCTCTTACGTTGATCATGTCTAGGTCACTCACCATTGTCGCCGTCAGCTTCGATTTAAGTGTATTCGCTTCTTGAACCGCGCAGTTTAGGATTTTACCGAGTATTCCTTGTCGCAATTTGAGCTCTATCTTAATCTTATCCAAATACTCCAACTTTGGATCGTTTCTGATCGCTTCAATAGCGCTCAAATCTCCCGCTTGAAATTTACATCCTCCCTGATTATCCACCCTCCCCGCTCCCAAAGCGAACCCAGCACTCATTAAAAAAAGGCCCACCCCGAGCCCCAAAACCGCTATTCCTTTATTAAATTTTGTCATCAGTTACTCAGAAATTTTTTCTAAAACTTGGTCGATCGTCATTGCTTCGCTGCCTTCTTTGGCGCCGGTAGAACTATCAGTCTTAACCGTTTCTTGCCCAACCTTTTTCGGACTAACCTCCGGTAGTTTCTTGTTTGTTTTCAGTTCGTTGATTTTAGCGTAAGTTGCGGTCGTGGTTTGGTTAATCAGGTCTAGTTGGGTTTTATAATCTAAACTCGTCAGTTTTATCTGAATGTCGATCGCTTGAGCTTCCACTCCGAGGGTTAAAGGGTCGAGCACTCTAAGTGGCAGAGATGGTGAAAATCTTATCACCGAAAACCCCACAAAAATTATTAGAATCACCGTGAGCGTAATCATGCTCGCGGTGCTAAATCTCACGGTCGGCCAGAGCCATTGCCAAGCTGAAAGCCGCGGAGCTTTTTCTGGTCCGCTCAAAATTTCCATCTTTGATCTCCGGCTGTATAGAGGGTCCGGTTCGATCTTTTTAAATTCTTTTAATAGGTCTAAAAGATCCATTGTTCTTAAAAATTTATTTTATCAAACCTTCTTTTAATTTTTTTATGGCTCGGTGTTGGATGAGTTTCACTGCTCCTTCGCTCTTACCTATAGCTGCCGCCGTTTCTTTAATCGACAAGTCTTCCACAAATCGCATTACTACGACATCTTGATAATCTTGGTCTAGAGTTTGAATCGCCAAACGCACTTGCTCTAAACGCAGACTATCGTCGAGGCCGAACTGCGCGCTCGCCGGCACTGCAAAATAGTTAGGGTCCACCTCTTCGATTGCCATCGTCGCTTTTGAAGTTCGGTAATAATCTACCACCTGATTCTTAGCAATGCGGTATAACCAACTCGAAAAAGGGAATCCTAAATCTTTGTAATGGCTGACATTTTGCCAAGCGCTTAAAAAGACTTGGTGAGTGAGGTCCTCGGCTTCCTCACGCCGGCCTACTTTAATCAATACAAACCTATAAATCTTAGGTTGGTAAAAGTCATAAAGGAGGCCGAAAGCCGAGGCCTCACCCTGGATGGCTTTCTTTATTATAGAGTTCTCACCATCTAGCATAGGTAACGAATATATGTAGGTTTAGTTACGATAAAACCGCCTCGAAGGACCTTCAATCAAAATATCCCCCATTATAGGATTTTAGAGCCTTTTCGTCAAAACTGAACTAGTCTAAAGATTGAGATTTCTCACTAGAGTATATTTATGACTTCGCTCGAACCTACTTTATTAAAAATCTCTGACCAAAGGAAGCCCTGCCTGCCGGTAGGCAGGCGCCCCGCCGCCGCTCGCTAACGCTCGCCCCACCAAAGAAAAGTTTTGTTTGCGGTTTTTGATTTGCGCGCGACCATTTTTTCTTCTAAAAGGAAAACAAAACTTTTCTTTGGTGTTCTGCTCTAAACGAGCAGGCGGCGGGACTGGCCTCTATTTTTGCTCGGGCGCGGCGGAATTCCCCCCACACCCCCCCTTCCGCCGCGCCCTCGCGCGATTAGACAAAAGTTGGTAGGTGTTATAGAGAATTATAATCCCCTTCGTATTACCTTCGGTCCCGCAGAAGTGTCTCTAACCTCATACCCCTTTTTAATGATCTCTTGACGAACACGATCAGATTCCTCCCACTTATTGTCTTCTCTTAAATCTTCTCGTTTTTGAACAAGCACCCTAATTTCTTCTGGAATTTTCTCGGAGAGGAGATATCCAAGATTCAATCGTAAAACTTTATCAAACTCAAGAATTGCCGCTTTCTTCTGGGGGGTGAGAGGAGAATCAGCAATTTTCCATAACAACGCAATCGCTTGAGGAGTGTTAAAATCATTGTTTATACAACGCTTGAATTCCTGAAGTTCTTGCTTGTCTGGAGAAACTTTTTTATTTCCAAGGATAGAAACTTTTTCCCGAAGCGAAAGCAGTGCTTTCTGGGCTCCCCGCAAGCTAGGCCATGTAAAATTAAGGCCTGCGCGATAGTGAGAGGTTAGAACTAGATAGCGGAAAGCGAGTGGGTCATACCCACGATCCACGATGTCTTGTAAAGTAACAAAGTTATGCTCACTTTTTGCCATCTTTTTTCCATTGACCGTTAAAAAGGCTACATGCATCCAGTAACGCACGAATTGTTTTCCCGTAGCCGCTTCTGATTGCGCTATTTCGTTGGTATGATGAACAGGAATGTGATCAATGCCGCCAGTGTGAATATCAATTGTCTCTCCCAAATATTTCATGGCCATGGCACTGCACTCAATGTGCCAGCCAGGGAATCCAATTCCCCAAGGACTTTGCCACTCCATCTGTCTCTTTCTGTCTTTAGGAGAGAATTTCCAGAGCGCAAAATCAGTTATTTTATTTTTTTCTCCGATATCTACTCGAGCACCCGGCTTAATGCCTGCAACACCTAATCGCGCGAGATGCCCATAGTTGGATAACCGAGAAGTGTCAAAGTAAACACCATCAGAAGTCAGATAAGTATATCCAGCTTTCTCGAGCCGTTGAATCAAAGTAATTTGTTCACTGATATGGTCTGTAGCTTTGCTCCAAACAGAAGGGGGTTTAATGTTGAGAGCAAGGAGATTTTGCTTGAAAATCCCGGTGTATAATTCGGCAATTTCAAATGCAGAACGTTTCTGTTTCCGGGCACTCAACTCCATTTTGTCTTCACCGGAATCAGCATCAGATGTTAAATGGCCAACATCTGTTATATTGATCACCTGTTTGACTTTATACCCATTAAACTCAAGTGTGTTGCGAAGGACATCCGCAACAATGTAGGCGCGAAGATTCCCGATGTGCGGATAGTCATACACCGTAGGCCCGCAGGTGTACATTTTAACCCTGCCAGGCTTAAGCGGAACAAATAGCCGCTCCTTTCTCTCATATGTATCAAAGAGATAAATTGAGCCCGATACGCTCTTTCTTTTTTTCTGATTTATGTTCATAAATATTATTCAATTATTTCTCTTCTTTTGAATTTACAAAAAAACATAATCATAAACCTATTTTTGGGCAATAAAATATCAATAATTCTCCCTATTGTTTTAATCATCCAGCGAGGAGATTCTAGCGGCAGAGGACTGCCAAAATACTCTATTTTGAGCCATTCAATATTCTTCCCACTTCCTTCGGCGGCATTTATCACTAAATCGGCTAAGATTCTATTTTTGTAAAAATGTTCCGTTCCCAATCTATAACCCGATATAGGGCCAGGGAAAAATTTTAACACCCACGCTTTAATAGTGGGTCCAGAATAGAAATTCGGTACCCCAAAAGTGATGATTCCATCGGATTTTGTAACTCGCATCATTTCTTCTAGAATCATTTTGATAGCTGAAGGCTTATAGTGCTCAATGACACCTGTATTCCATACAAAATCAAAAGTTTCTTTTTGAAACGGTATTTCGAATATATTACCAATCACAAATTTTACATCCTTAACTTTGAATTTTTGGGCTATATGTTTTGCATATTCTAGGGCTGCCGGAGATATATCAAGTAATGTTCTATCAATATTACCGCGAAGAAGAATTGAAGATCTTCCTGAACCGCTTCCTGCCTCCAGTAAACTGGAATACTTGTACTTGTTAAATAAAGATTCCACAAAACTGGTAATTTTTTTATAGTAATCTTCATCCCAAAAGGACGAAAAATTACTTCGGCTTTTATTCCTTTTGTTAAGCTTATTCTCAAATATATTATTCCAAGAATCTCTTTCGTGCTCTATTGTCTTCTGCAAATCTTCCATACTATTGGGTCAGGTTAAACGATTATTGATTATTTTTAATCTCTCTTGAAAACTCTTAAATTTTTCTGGTTTGTCAGACAAAAGACGCTCAAATAAATAAATTATTTTTCTTACACTTGCATCATCTTTCAATTCCTTATTCAGATTAGCAGGAATAACAAATTTTTTCAGTTCCGGGAAAACCGCTTCCAAGAGTCCGACTTTTTGAAGTTTTTTAATAAATAAATAGCGGTTGCTAGATTTAATGATCGCTTGAAGTATATTAAAGTAGGCATGCTCCCGAGCGTAAACACCGTGAAAGTAATCCTTGTGCCTCCAAGATTTTATCTTTTTTGACAAGGCTTTTAAAAATGAAAAAAGATTTTTATCTTTACAAAAATCGACATTGAAACGAGTGCAAAGATTAACCAATCTCGATGCTAAAATAAAAGGATTCTCTCCGTTAATCGAAACGATCGGCGCTAATTTTCTCTTTCTTAAGGATTCAATAGAATCATATGGATCGTATATCCTGCCAGATGGAAAATGCCAAAATATACTTTCCCAATTAAAATGACCTAAATAATTAATATCTTTAACAATCCCTATGTCATAACGAATCGATTTTTTAGAAACTATGATTTGGAATACTTTGTTAAACTTTAAGTAATAGGAACGACTTTTAATGATGGAGAATCTCCGGGACTTTAAAATTTTCAGAACAGACCTAAATTTTTTTATATCGCCGATGATAGCCAAATCGTAATCATTAACCTCAAAATTAACACCTAAATCTTCAGCAATTTCTTTGTAGGTAATACTGCCGCCAAGCCAAAAATCATTTAAGCCGCTTTCTTTTGCTATGCGTTGGAGAATAAAGAACTGCTTTCTATTGACATGGGTAATACTCATTTATTTTTAAGAGTGCGGAAACTAATCAGCTGGCTTTTAAGTTTATCCACTTCATTTTTGACATGCTCGGAATTCGCGTGAGGTGAAACAAGACAATATTTTAATGCAGATACAGCTTTGCCAGATTTTGTTTTGTAAAAACCTTTCGAGAACGAACAGCCCAATCGACTGATATCTCCGCTATTACTTTTGAGACAAAATTCATAAAACGACTTTACTTCTTCATTAAGATGGTCCAGTAATTTATCATCTCCACTAACAGATGACAGAAACTCTTTCCAATTAATTCTTTTATTACCGGGAGATAGTAAAACCATAGTGTTAAATCCCAATGCGTGAGGATTCCCTACTAAAAAATAATCCCCCTCAGAAATTAAATCTCTAAATACTTTTGTACAGAAAATTTGATTTGCAAGTAATCGCCTAAAGCCATTCTTTCCCATTACTAATAGTGAGCCTACGGCCGAAAGAGCTTTACCTGCGGAGCGAGATGTTTCCAAAGTGATATCTGAGGGATCTTCCAAAGACCAATCGTTGCCGAGATGGTGTGTATCAATGCCTCTTTCCTTTTTAGAGAGCAGGAGCAGATCATTACTATTGTTTGAAACAAAAAGACCACACGGTGTTGGACAACCGCCCAATCCCTTGTGAAAATCTACTCCCCACGAATCGGCCTTTCTTACTTGATATTTTCTTTTGAACTGTTCCTTGATGATGGGTAATATTTCCGCTGGAATTTTTAGAGGATTTAATTCAAAGTCGTATCCATTAAACACCAGCCAAATCCATCCGATGACAGAATCAACGTGAATGTGTGGAGAAAAAGAAAGGTTGTACTCTTTTATAAGCCTATCTCTTAAATCTATAAACGCGCCAATATCATCAATTGCAAAATCATAGAATGGGCCCCCGTTTATTTGAAATCCAGCAATGACTCCGCCCTTTTCAATTATAGATCTTGTTTTTATCTCTGCGTCTTCAATGATGGACCTGCTTTCTTCGTCTGCTTTGATTTGCACTAAACGGTCGATGCCTATGCCAAGCCAATCTCCAACCGTTTTATGAGAGAAGTGGGCGTTGGCAGTAATCATGACGTGCAGGTTAGAAGGAGCGCCAATCTTTCCTGCGTTAGGGACAGCATTATTGATAGCAAGTTTCATGGCATACATGTTCGAAGCTGTTCCCCCAAAAGAGAATAGCGCCCTAACTTTGTCTTTGGGCAAATCTATGAGATCAGCCATCATTTCGGAGATAACTTTCTCCGCAAGCAAGCAAGCAATTACCCGCAAAGTCGGTACTTATGTTATGGATATTGATTTCTTGGCCCAAACTTAAAAGAGCCTGTGCAACTGCATTAACTGGAGCACAGATGTTATATTGCAATTCTGGACTACGCCAATTTGGTGCTCCAGGAAGGAATTTTTTAATCGTTTCGGATATTACGTCGTTAGGATGCATTCCATCGTCTGGAATTTTATTCGGAATTTTAGTATCGTTATCTGGTGATTTAGGAATCCACGGCTCACTTGAATTCTTGAAAACTTTCCGCAATGTTTGAAGACCGAAATTAAAAAGCTTCGAGGATGTTTTAGATCCAATCAAAGGCGGGAACAAGAAATCTATTTGTCTTTTATGGGCAGAGTTCCATAAGTATTTCTTTTTCATATTCTGGTTCGAAAAATTTTTCGTCTGAAGCGTCTATGATTTTAGGATACATCAAAAACGATGAAAACTCAATATTAAAATTAAGGACGGTTCATACACCTACCAACTTTTGTCTAATCGCACGAACAAAAATAGAGGCGGCTTCCTTTCGTCAAGAATTTTTGATAAAGTAAGTTCGAGCGCGGTCGTAAATATACTCCAAAATTAGACTTTCCGATTTTTGACCGACGAATTCGTGGGCGGCACAAAGTGCCGCCCGTTGGTTTTCTGGCGTAGAATCAGAGCCGCTTGGCGCGCGGAAGCGCGCCTCGCGGTTGGCCAAGACGAGGTTCGAAATCCCTTGCGGTTTCGTATTTGTTTGCCCAACAGAAAGAATTTTTGCTATAATGACAATGTAACCAATCCCGCAAAGTTGTCTTTTTTGATGGCCGTCTCAGTCAGTTCAAGGCAACTTGGATTGGTTACAACCGGGGCGGCCTTTAAAGTTTTCAAATTTATGGATAATCTATCGCAAAAATTCTTTTTGTATGCCCGCAAGTCCACTGATGTGGAAGATAAGCAGGTGCGTTCTATTGAAGACCAAATTACAGAATTGCGCGCCTTTGCCAAACAAGAAAATCTCAACATTATTGATGAGTTGATGGAGAAACAATCAGCCAAAATTCCGGGCCGTCCCATTTTCAACGATATGCTCAATCGGATAGAGAGTGGCGAAGCAAACGGAATTTTGGCCTGGCATCCTGATAGATTAGCGCGCAATTCTGTGGACGGTGGACAAATAATTTATCTTTTGGATTGCGGGCATTTGGCGATGTTGAAATTTCCCACATTTTGGATGGAAAATACCTCACAAGGAAAATTTATGCTCAACATCGCCTTTGGGCAAAGCAAATACTACGTGGATTCTCTTTCTGAAAATACCAAAAGAGGGTTGCGCCAAAAAGTAAAACGAGGCGAATATCCAAGCCTTGCGCCTGTTGGATATATCAACGACTCGCGCAATAAATCTGTTGTCGTGGATAAAAAGCAAGCTCCGGTGGTTCGCAAGGCTTTTGAGCTATACGCGCAAGGCGATCAAAGACTGGAAGATATTGGAGAATTTTTGGCGCAACACAAATTAGTTTCAAAAAGCGGAAAGAGAATCCACATCTCAAGAGCGACTTTTATCCTCTCCAATCCTTTTTACACCGGACTATTTCGCTACACTGGCGAAATCTACGAAGGCAAGCACGAGCCAATCTGCTTTTGTTCAAACAAACCAAGAAAGAATCAAAGTCATTGCCACTAAACTCCAGCGACTTCTTGATGGCTACTTGGAACAGGATATTGACCGAGAAATCTACCGCACCGAAAAAGCAAAACTCCTTTCCGAAAAGAAGTCGCTGGAGGAGCAAATGACCAATCTTGAACAAAAGCAGAATGGTTGGCTCGAACCTGCGTCTAGCCAACCGCGAGGCGCGCCTCTGCGCGCCGAGCGGAGAGGATTTCCCCCCCACAAAACCAATGGGCGGCACGAAGTGCCGCCCACCGATTCGTCGGTCAAAAATCGGAAAGTCTAATCCTGGAGCGGGTTTGTGAAGGACGTTAGAACTTTTTTCACTTCCCCAGATTCTGCATCCGAGAAGATGGCGACATCACTTCGTCAGGTTTTGGGTAAGCCGGTCATCGCTGATTCACTCTAAGGGTAGCTGATTCTTGGCTTGTAACAAGAGGCTGATTCTTGTCGGTTGCGACAGGTTACGCGCCCACAAGAATCAAGACTGGGCCCGGAGGTCGTTCCTTCGGCATGCGGCATTGCCGGGCTTTCCCCGAGCTTGTTGATCACCGATCTAGTTGAACAGTCTGGTGACAAGGAGAAGAGCAGCGAGTGCAAGCGCAATCACCAATGCCGCCCACCCGTCTATCTCTACGGTGATCCGGCTTTTCCCGAGGGACTCGGACTTAAGAACTCTGATCGTCGAACTTTTCTTGGGCTTCATATTTCCTCTCAGTCATAGCTCTCGCGGAATCTTAGAGCCAAGTGTCAATTTCGAGTGTCCTCACGCAGGCGCCGAAATTCCCGGCTCATTTGAGAACACGTGTTCAAGTCCGACGGGAAGATCCGCTCGGCACCATAAACCGAAAAGGGTCAATATGTCAGGTGTCGTGGCGGTGAGAGTTCGCCACCTATGCAGGCCCACGCAACGAAGCTGAAGATCTCTCAACTTCGAGCAGCTAGCTATACGCTAACCCATCGGCGAATTGTTGTCAAGCCAGGGGTTCTTCTGGGAAGCGAATTCCAAACGAATACGTAACTCAATCCGAGAGTCGGTATTTCCACAGAGATTTTTAACAGCTAATCTGACAGAGCGAGGTCGGATCTTGTTGGTCCCCTCGGTCGGGGTGTGGTTGTCCGTTCCGCAAGATTAGAGTGCGGACACTCTGCCTAAGATTCGGCCATCTGAAATGTGGCACGACTTGCGTTGAGGAGCGTGATCTGCGAGGAGACTTATGGCCGAGTTGACGAAGAGTTCTCGGCGGAGCGGGCTCGTTATCTCTTGAGCTGGCGCGTCCAGCGCAAGCAATACTGCTCTCCGATCATTGGTGCCGTGATATTCCACGATATGCGGTTTCTTGCCAGCGCACGAGGTCCTTGGGCGGGATGCTTCGTGGAATTGCCAAAGGACACGTCTCCGTGGAAGTCACTTAACTCCATATTCGAAGTACCTTGGATCTCTATCAGAGCTGAACGGGTAGTCTTTGTGACGGTAAAGACAATATCCTCTTTGTCCTGGAGATACGAGTCGAGGAGGTCGCAGTTCCAGTCTCGCGTGAAAAACGCCTCGCATGGTAGAGGGTCTTCAAAGACCGTGGGTATTGCGTACGCCCCGCCACGCTTTTCCTTCCGGCCAATATCAACGCGCCCTGGGTGGGATTCCATGCTATCCCAGTCGATCTTCCCGTTGTCGTCGGCGCGAAGATGACGGTCCCATATCTCCCTGATTCCCTCTCGGTGTGCGACAAGGACGTGGTGCTTCTTGAAAGTAACGCGGTGTCCAGCGTCATCCTGATAGATCACTTCAATCTTGACGTTATGTACAGTGTACTCGCGCTCATTAAGTTCACTGTCCCACCTGGGACTGGCCAGAACTCCGCCCGACATGATCCGATTGACATTTGACGCTAGCAGGTTGCTGAAAAAACCCTTGTGACTGCTGTCCCATCCTTCTTTTCGCCGATTTGCATCGGATGGTGGTCTGACCCGGCGGTTTTGCGTCCGTTGATGTGCTGGTTTTCGTTCCGCTGACGCGCCGTCCACTTCTGATCATCAGGTCGGAATTGGTTGCGGACACAGCTTCGCCATGCGCAGCAGCATGTGGGCGACCACTGTCAGCTTGGTGTGCAAGGTCACGCGCTCGGCGCCCCGATAACGGGTCCGGCGCAATCCGCCCACCGTCTTCAGCCACCCGAAGCCTTCCTCGATGCGCTTGCGCACCCGCTGGCTGAGCGCATAGCCGATACTCCGCGTCGTGCGCCCGTCCAGTCCCGGTGTCCGCCGGCCCTCCACCATCGCGATGTGCGGCGTGATACACTGCAACCACAACGCCTCGACAAACGCCTTCGTATGGTATCCCTTGTCCGCCCCGACCGAGCGCGGACAGCCGCGCCGTCGGCGTTGGCACTGGAGCAACGCCAGCGCTGCCTCCCGCTCTCCCGTTCCCGTGGGGTCATGCACCTTCACATCGACGATCAGGCCGTGACGGTTCTCCATCAAGAGCGATACCCCGTACGACAGCTTCGCTTCCTTGCCCGCCCCTTTGCGCGCCAGTCGGGCGTCCGGATCCGTCGTGCTGCGGTGTGTCTGGTTGGTGCGCGTCTGCCCATGGAAGTCCACGGTCACGTTCCCCGGATCGTCGGCGTCAACACCCTGATCGGGCGCGTCGGTGGGACGGAAACTCTTCAACGACGCCCACGCCTCCACCAGTGTCCCGTCCACTGTGAAGTGCTCATCGGATAACAGCCCCGCCGCCTGCGCCCGCGTCACCACCGCCTGCAAAAACCGCCCCGCCACGTCATGCTGCAACAGACGGTCCCGGTTCTTCGTAAACGTCGTCGCATCAAACGACCGCTCCTCCAGGCTCATCCCCAAAAACCACCGAAACAGAATGTTGTAGTCCAGCATCTCGCAGAACAGCCGCTCCGAACGGATCGTGTATAGGGCGATCAGCAGCTGCGCCTTCAACAGCCGCTCCGGCGGAATCGACGGACGCCCCTCCTTCGCGTACATCCGGTCAAACGTCCGGGACAACGACCCCAGCGCCTCATCCGCCATCGTCTTGATTCGGCGTAAGGGATGGTCCTGAGGCACCCGCTCCTCCGGCGACAAGTAGCTGAACATGTATCCCTGATTCTCCTCGCGACCCCGCATCGCACCCTCCTCGGCTGATGGCCATCACGATCACCATACCGCCACCAACCAGCAAGGGTTTTTCAGCAACCTGGTAGGCGTTGAACACGGAGGGATTCAATCAGCTGAGGCGCTGATGCTGGCACGACATTTCATGTATTCACAAGTGTACCTCCATCCGGTTCGAAAGAGCTACGATTTTCA
>JACQBP010000017.1 GCA_016194445.1 Candidatus Liptonbacteria bacterium
ACACCTATGGCTTCCGTGGGGCTGGGCGAATTCCCCAGTCCTCTTGTGATTAGTCATTTGTTACAATAATGTCATGTCCTCCAAATCCATCATCTGGCTCGGCATGATCGTGGGCTCGACAGTCGGCAGTTTTGTTCCCGCTCTCTGGGGATCCGGTGTTTTTTCTTACTCGTCTCTTTTCTTTTCCGCTCTCGGCGGTGTCGTCGGCATCTGGCTCGGGTTTAGATTGAGCCGGTGATTAGGTTTTCTTAGTGAAGAATGAACTTAGAAAACCAATCATCCTGAGGAGCAAGGCGAGGAGGTACCAAACACACTAGTGTGAGGTACCGAGTGCACTTGCGACGTAGGATTACCTTTTTTATCTAATCAGTCAAAAATATTCACGAGATACTGGTCAATTTCGCGCTGGGACAAGTCGTATAAATATTTATTGTTGTTGTGTAAATCAGTCGCAAGCGCCACGCCCACAAAACGCCAGTGCCACGGCTCGAATTGATAGTACGAATTGTTGGAAGGGTAAGAGAGCACCAAGCCGAACTTGTACGCGTTTGTCTCCAGCCATTTATAAGCTTTCGTTTTCTCGAAGCCAGTCAGGATCGTTTTGATTTCGGGGGTGGTAAAATCCACCGCCGTGCCGAGCTGGTGTTCCGAATAACCTTGCTCGGCCGAAAACTGGTTGGCGGTTCCAGCGCCATAAGTCACTTTGTATCCCGATTTTACCGCCGCCTGCGTGCCAAACGACCGATAAGCCGAAACCACTTGAAGAGTGATATTGTCCTGCTTGGCCGCCTCCATCATCCTTTGCAAAAAAGGCAGAGCGCTTACGTGAAACTGGGCGGGTTTGTCTTTTTGATAAAGAAATTGAGCATCGATCGAGGCGAGCTGCGATGGAAAATAGTTTTCGCTCAAGAAATAAACTTTCGAATATTTTTTGAGGAGTTCCGGGTCGGTCTGGTGCAATTTTTGAAGGACGCCCACGGTTCCCGAAAGTTCGCCCACTACTCCCGAAATGCCTCGGAGTTGCCCTTCAAAAAGGTTGTTGCGGTTTTGTTCATTCACCAAAGCTTCGGCCAGGTCGGATTTTTCTTTTTGAGTAAGCGATAAATTATGATTGGTCATCGAAAGCGACTGCTCGAGCCCGGCGGTTTGAGTTTTAAGCGATTGATTGATCAAAGTGAGCGCCCAGTAGCGGTAGCCGCCATAGATTAACAAACCAGCCGCCACGACTACTCCCGTCATAATTGAGAGATCTCTTTTTGGTGGCAATCTTTTCATCCCATTAGAAGCAGATCGCGATCTGCGATTTATTGTAAATTTATTAATTTGTAATATTGGCTCTTCGTATCAATTATATATCTGATATTATGACACGATCGCGCCTGCCTGTCGGTAGACAGGGCTTCTAACGGGACTCACGCCATTAATTCTAGCACAACCCTTATCTCTTATCTCTGTGTATCTGTTGTTAGTTGTCTGTCATTAGTCGTTAGTTAAACCTGCTTCTCATACGCGAGCCGGATATTGCCGTCGGCGTTCAGTCGAAAAGACAATGTCACCTCCGCTCCGCTTTTCCTTTTAAAAACCATCCTCGAATTCCCATTCAAGTTAGCCACCTTGCTTACGTACTTCACAATGCCCTCTTCCTTTTCGCGCACCAAACGCTTCGCCTCCGCATCCAGCTTTTGATTGAGTTCCAGCAAGGAAACAGTGGGGTATCTAGATTTGTTCATATACCTGAACCCTACTCTCTTTCCGCTAATTAAGCAATCAGTTACGCCACTTCCAGCGGCGCTTCCTTGAAACTTCCTTTGTAACTCAAAAGTAAAACGCCGATAAAAAGCGGCACAAAAGCGGTGAGTTGCCAAACTGTCGGCGTGTCTTTCAAAAAAATCCAAGCGAATATAAGCGCAAAAACCGGATAAATACTTCCAAGCGCGCTCGCTTTCGTCACTGAAATTCGGTGAATACTCTCAACCCAAAGTATTTTTGATATACCAAAAAGTAAGATACCGTTTACAGCGAGAAATATAAATGACCCCCTTACAAACGTTAGTGAAGCATTCAAGTCCAATGTGGCCGCGACAACAAAAGTTACACCAGCCACAATCGCGTTTCGAATAAACATCATTGTCTCACTCGAAACTCTTTTCCTTGCTCTTTTTTGGTAGAAATTCCCAAACGGCGCAAAAATAGTCGCGATTACTATCAAGATGTCGCCAACCAAAAAGTGGGAAAAATTAGGTAAAAGAACTATGCTAGCTCCAAAAATCATCAACATCGCCCCAATAATATGTTTTTTAGATATGTATTCTTTCCGCAAAACATTAAAAAAATGAAAGTAAAAAAGAGCTCTGACAAAGAAAGGAGGGATGCGTTTCCGGCAGTTGTATGTGTAAGCCCCCAAAAGAAAAATCCATAAAAGCAAAAACCAATAAAGAAAGTAGCTTTGAGAATGTCCTTGATCGCCACCGAATCAAAAACCTCCTTCCACCTCTTTCTTATTGTAATAAGACTCGCAAAAGTAATAAGCGAAAAAAGCGAACTCCAAGCGTAAGTCACGAGCGGCGAAACTTGCTTAAACGCTAAAATGGTGATGACTGGAAACAGTCCCCACAAAAACGCCTCCGCAATAATAAAAACTTCCCCTTGTCGTTCTCGATTTTTAAATACCATATCAAATCTTTCCCTTCGACTCTCGTCCCAAAAGTTTAAACGTCTCTCCGTAGTCTTTCATGGCTCTATCAATCGCTCTGTCAATCGCCGCTTTTTTCTCAACGCCAACATTTTTTCCTAGGGCTTCCATAAGCGACGCGTGAGAAATAATATAATTTCGCCCGATTTTTTGAGCTTTCAATTTCCCGGATTTAATTTTATTAAAAACCGCTATGCGGCTTATCCTTAAAATATTCGCCGCTTGCAATGTAGAGTAGTAATCTCTTGGCATATTTGTATATTAACATATGTTAATATACAAAAAAAGCCTCCTCGCCCACCCCAAAACCAAGCTTTTCCAGGCTATCCCCAACTTCGTTGACATTATCAGTTTTCAAATGTATGTTAACTATGTGCTTGTGGGCGCAAGCCCCGTTCAGCTAAGGAACTCCTAAGCTGAAGGCAAGCACAATAAAGATACCGCCCAAAGCGGTGTTTTTATTTCTATTCGTCCTCAATACCTTCAGTGAACAACTTCTGTCCTAACCCTCCCCGTTTTAATCTAGAATACGGCATGACACTCCAAAAATGGATATTGCCGTCTCCAACTTTTCTTAACACTACCCTAACCTTTATTTCTTGTTTAACAAAAATAGCCACAAAGCCCCACCACTCGATCATCTTCATTGACCGAGCACCATCCGATTTGATTTATCACCAACTGGAGATAAAAGTTTTCTATATTCTTGAAGTGTGGTTGCGGTTTTATTATACGCAAACCTAATGGTAATAGTATAAATCTGTCTAGCTTTTTCCTTTTTCTGCTCAAAATAAGATTCTGTCGACTCCGCATACATAGTCTTAAAATAACACCACCCATTTCAAGAATCAAACCCATCCCCTTTACGCCCCAAAATCAAGTCGTAGAAAATATTAACGAATCATGAGCTTAGATTTTCAAGATCCTAAGCTTGTCGAAGGGCCGAAAAAATTCGAAGCCACTCGTGAGAGTGGCTTCATGATTCTGCTGGCCGGCTGGTTTTTTAAGTCGGCACCGGTGCTGGAATGTAAGGTTCATTCATCCCGAATTCTTTCATAGCGCTTTCCGCTTTGAAGAATTCGATATCCACCTCAGTCAGTACGCACTGGCACACCCCGGTTCCAATTTCGTCCCCGGTATACTTGCCAAGCCAGACACCACCAACGAGGTGAAATTCATAGGAGATGACATCGCGCCTCTTTCCGAAGTGCCTCTCAAATTCGACCTTGTCGGCGGCAATCATGACTTCGGAAAGGTTGGATTGGCCCAAGACTTCGTCCTCCATCCACCCGGTAAGTTCGTCCGGATCCTCCTCATCGGGGTGAATAACACCGTAAAACATATCTCCCCGCACTGTCATCCGAATGTCGGGGACTTTCCCTTCTTCTGGGTCAACCCTTACCCCCACCATATCCAGTTGCTTCTTGAAAGCATACCCCTGAATCAAGAACGGCATATGCACCTCCGGTTAATGGTTTATTGTTAACGTCAATTTCCCACCTGATTCTCCTCCTCTCATCGCCAAAAATCAAGCGTTTTAGCCCTATCCCCAACTATATTGACTTTATTTCTAAAACGTATATATTGGATGTATACACGCCCCAGCCAGCCGAAAGGTCCGCTGGGGTTTTTAGTTTTTTATTGTTAAAATAAGCTAAAATGGCAACGTTTCTATTTATTGACGGGGAGAATTTCAAAGGGAAAATGCGCTCTGTTTTTAAAGAATCCGGTAAACCTAAACCGACCTGGCACAATTATGACTTCAAAGGATTACTAAATAAGGTGCTCGCTAACACTCCTTTAGACCGAAAGGTTTTTTATTTCGCCCGTGTCAAAGAGCATGAAGGAAGCAAAGAAAAGTCTCATCAGCTCATTGAAGAACAGAGACTTCTTAAAACCCACCTTGAACATCAGGGTTTTGAGGTAATACTAAGCGGGCGGGTTCGGGGACAAATGGAAGAGGGAGATGGTGGGAGGAAAATTTTAGTTTTTAAGGAGAAAGGTGTTGATGTGCGAGTTGCCGTAGATATGGTCAGCGCGGCTTGTGATAAAAAAGCGGGCGAAATAATTCTTGGCAGTTCCGACTCTGACCTTCAACCGGCAATCAACGAAACAAAGTTGCGTGGCGTAAGATGCGTTTATCTTGGTTTCGAATCTCAACCAAACAAAGGGCTTTCCTATACCACGTCTCGAACTATTCTTATTCGCAATTCAGAAGTGCTTGAATTTGGAAAAACTGAATCAAACCGATGAACCCAAAATCCAAATTCGTATTTTTAATTCTGTTCACTCTTAGCGCGGTGATCCTCTTCACCCTTTTAATCGGCGACCACACCGTCGCCATCTTAAACCCCAAAGGCTCAATCGGCCTACAAGAACGAAACTTAATCCTGACCGCCGTACTCCTTATGTCTATCGTAGTCATTCCGGTTTTTATTCTGACCGCTATCTTTGCCTCAAAATATCGAGCGAGCAAATCCCAGCCGAAATATGCGCCGGACTTGGACCACCACCCCATCGCCGCGCCCCTCATGTGGGCCATACCAATCGCCGTTATTTCAATATTGGCAGTTATAAACTGGCGAAGCACGCACGCCCTCGACCCGTCCAAACCGCTCGAGAGCGAGGTCAAGCCGCTCACCATCCAGGTGGTGGCCTTGAACTGGAAATGGTTATTTATCTACCCGGAGCAAAATATCGCCACTGTAAATTTTATCGAGTTTCCGGAACGCGCGCCGCTTAACTTTGAACTCACCGCCGATGCTCCGATGAATTCCTTTTGGATTCCAGAGCTTGGCGGCCAGATGTACGCGATGGCCGGCATGAAAACTCAACTCCACCTCATCGCGAATGAAGTCGGCGAATTTGCCGGTTCGGCCGCCGAGATCAATGGAGCTGGATTTGCGGGCATGAGGTTTGTGGCCAAATCCACTTCGCAATCAGATTTTGAAAGTTGGGTGCAGGGGGTTCAGCAATCGTCATCCACTCTCGACCTGAACGCGTACAATATATTAGCCGAACCGAGTGAAAATAATCCGGTCGCGTATTACTCGTCAGCCGAAAAAAACCTGTATAATGAAATCATTATGAAATTTATGCCTGCCTCGCTCGCCTCGTCTTCGCGAGAGCGAAGCGAGCCAACCGCCGGGATGCCCTCTTCGACCATGCCAAATATGGATATGCCGAGTCTGCAATAAATCCCGTTAGAAGCCGCGATCGCTTTATTAAATAACATAATATTATCCAATGAACAGTCGTTGCTATAAAATAATTTGCGGATCCGTGTTGATCGCGATCTGCTTCTAAACGGGATGAATCTCTTCGGCAAACTTGGCGATGTTCTTAACTTACCGCAAACGTTGGCGATGGCTTTGGCGGGAATGGCTCACCTCCACTGATCCCAAAAAAATCGGGGTTATGTACATCATCGTTGCTTCCCTCATGTTGGTGCGCGGAGCGATCGACGCTGGAATGATCTGGCTACAACAAGCGTTAGCATCCGGAGCCGCAACTGGGTATCTAACCGCCGCGCACTTTCAGCAGATTTTTACGGCTCATGGCTCCATTATGATCTTCTTCGTCACGATGGGCTTCCTTTTCGGTCTCATGAATCTGATTCTGCCGCTCCAAATCGGCGCTCGGGATGTGGCTTTCCCGCTTTTGAATTCTTTAGGATTCTGGCTATATGTCGCCGGCGCGGCGCTCATCAACTTGTTTTTCGTGGTGGGCGGCGAGTTCGCCGCCGCCGGCTGGCTGGCGCTGCCCCCGCTCTCCGAGCTGGCTTTCAGTCCCGGGGTCGGCGTGGATTATTGGATTTGGAGCTTGCAAATCTCTGGGCTGGGCAGTTTGCTTGGCGGCATCAACTTTATAGTCACCATCCTCAAGATGCGCGCGCCGGGAATGAGTTTGATGAAAATGCCGCTCTTCGTCTGGACCTCGCTTTGTAGCATGTTCCTCGTCGTCTCCGCCTTCCCGATTCTTGCCATAACCCTCGTGCTTTTATTTTTAGACCGATTTTTAGGCATGCATTTTTTTACCTCAAGCTTCGGCGGGAATCCGATGATGTATGTGAATCTCATCTGGTCCTGGGGCCATCCGGAGGTCTACATTCTCATGCTCCCCGCCTTCGGCATCTACTCGGAGATCGTCGCCACCTTCAGTCAGAAAAAACTATTTGGCTATAAATCTTTGATCGGCGGGACGATCGGCATCACGCTCCTTTCAATGTTAGTGTGGCTGCATCACTTTTTCACGATGGGCGCCGGCGCGGATGTAAACGCCTTCTTCGGCATTATGACGATGTTTATCGCGGTCCCGACCGGCGTCCTCGTCTTCAATTGGCTCGCCACCATGTTCCGCGGTCGCATCATTTTCTCCTCACCGATGTACTGGTTTCTGGGATTTATAAGCACTTTTACTTTAGGCGGCGTGGCCGGCGTCTTGATGGGCATCCCCGGAGTTGATTTCCAGGTGCACAACAGTTTATTTCTGGTCGCGCACTTCCACACCATGGTCATCGGCGGCGCGCTCTTTGGCATTTTTGCCGGCATCACTTATTGGTTTCCGAAAGTGATGGGCTTCAAACTAAACGAAAAATGGGGTAAACGGGCTTTTTGGTTTTGGATCATCGGCTTCTTTGTGTCTTTTGTGCCGCTCTATATTTTAGGCTTTATGGGCGCAACGAGACGCCTCGACCACTACGCCGCCTCAACCGGCTGGCAACCATTATTTATAACGGCGGCAATCGGGTTTATAATCATCGCGCTCGGCGCCGCCATCCAAATCTTTCAAATCATCGTGAGTGTGAAACAAAGGAAACCCGCCCGCCACGCAAGCCAGCTTGCGGGCATTGCGGGCGGGCAAAATATGGATGACCCCTGGAACGGGCGCACGCTCGAGTGGGCCACCTCCTCCCCGCCGCCGGTTTATAATTTCGCGATCATCCCCGAAGTGCGTGACCGCGATGCGTTTTGGGCGATGAAAAAAGAGTCAAAAGTCATTAGTCATCCGGCAAACGTGAAGTATCAAGATATCCACATGCCAAAAAACACAGCGATAGGCATCTACATCTCCGGGTTCGCGTTTCTCTTAGCGTTTGCTTTCGTCTGGCATATCCTCTGGCTCGGTTTGGTAGGTCTCATCGGCGCAATCGTCTGCGTTATTATCCGCTCGTTCGATGAAAACACCGAATACGTCATCCCCGCCGCGGAGATCGCGAGGATTGAAGCTTCTTTTCCTGTGTCATTCCGAGCGAGTCCCGATGGAATCGGGACGAGTCGAGGAATCCCTTAAACTTTCCATATGCAAAGCCGTCAATATTTTGTATACATTATGGCTAGTTTAACCGGCACGCTATACATAGGAGTTACCAATGATTTACAAAAAAGAGTTTATCAACACAAAAACAATCTTGTTGAAGGTTTTACGAAAAGATACCAGTGCCACAAGCTAATATATTTCGAAGAAACTAGCGATGTCGAATCCGCTATAGCTCGAGAGAAACAACTCAAAAGGTGGAATAGAGCTAAAAAGGAATTTCTCATTAAAACGATAAACCCTCATTGGAAAGATTTAAACAAAGATTGGATACTATAAAGCTAAGGGATCCCTCCGCTCACTCGCTTCGCTAGCTCGGTCGGGATGACACCAAAAATACTATGGAACAAGCTTTACAACAACATAACACCGACGACAAAACCACTTTCGGCTTCTGGGTCTACCTGATGACCGATCTTGTGATGTTCGCCGCTCTGTTTGCGACTTTTGCCGTCCTTCGCGGCAATACTTTCGGCGGCCCGGGCGGACGCGAGCTCTTCAACTTGCGCTTCGCCCTTCTCGAAACGTTCGTCCTTCTCGTAAGCAGTTTCACCTGCGGACTCGCCTCAATCGCGGTGCAACGCGGAAGCAAAAACCAAACTATTTTCTGGTTTGTGTTTACCTTAACGCTTGGCCTCACTTTCCTCGCGTTGGAACTCACCGAATTTTCGCATCTGATTGCTGACGGCAACAGTTGGACACGGAACGCCTTTTTATCCTCTTTCTTCGCGCTCGTGGGCACGCACGGACTCCACATCGCCGTGGGTCTGCTCTGGATGGTGGTCGCCATGTTTCAAATTTGGTTTAAAGGCCTAACGTCGTTTATTGTCTCCAAACTCACCCGCCTGATTTTGTTCTGGCACTTTTTAGACCTAGTTTGGATCTTCATCTTCACCATTGTCTACTTATATGCCTATGTTTAATCCCGTTAGAGATGCCCATCTATGTTCTATGTTTATGTGCTACAAAATAAAAATAAGCGATGGTATACCGGTTCTACAGGTGATCTTCGGAAACGCTTTGATGAGCACAACAACGGAAAATCAAAATATACCAATTGGAATGGCCCTTACATCCTTATTTATTATGAAGCATGTGATAATGAGCAAGATGCAAGGTCGAGAGAAAAATATTTAAAATCTGGTATGGGCAAACGTTATCTCAAAAACAGGTTAAAGCGTTTCCTATCTCTAACGGGATGAAATCTTATCTAACCGGCTTCATCTTATCGATCGTGCTCACCGTAGCGGCTTACTTCGCCGTGGCGGAACAACTGTTCGTTGGTCAGATGTTAGTTGTCGCAATTATAGGGCTCGCCCTCGCCCAATTCGTGGTTCAACTGCTTTTCTTTCTCCATCTGGGCAAAGGGACCGATTCGCGCTGGAATTTAGTTGTCCTCCTCTCTGCTATTTCTATTGTCCTTATCTTAGTCATCGGTTCTCTCTGGATTATGCATCACTTAAATTACAATATGACTTTGCCGGCACCTTTAGACAGCCACTACTTGATCAACCAATGAAATGGAAATATCCGGGGGCTTGATTAGAAAGTATTATCAGCTTGCGAAGCCCGGGATTATCTACGGCAATGTCTTAACCACTGTCGCCGGGTTTCTCTTGGCCTCCCGTGGCCAGGTCAATTTCGGGTTATTTTTAGCCACGCTCTTAGGCATATCTCTGGTCGTGGCTTCGGCTTGTGTATTTAATAACTACCTTGATCGCAATATTGACGCCAGGATGGAACGAACCAAAAATCGCGCGCTTGTCACCGGCCTCGTCTCAAAAAAGAACGCGCTTATCTATGGCGTGGTTCTCGGCTTACTCGGTTTCCTAATCTTGTCCGCCTACACCAATCTTTTAACCGTCGGTCTCGCCGCGCTCGGATTTTTTGTCTACGTGGCTCTCTACACTCCCTTGAAACATCGCTCCGTGCACGGGCCCCTTGTGGGCAGCATTGCCGGCGCCACTCCTCCGGTGGTGGGCTACACTGCCGTGACCAACGGCTTGGATCTGGGAGCGATTATTTTATTTATGATCCTAGTAGCCTGGCAAATGCCTCATTTTTATGCCATCGCTATTTATCGGCTGAACGATTATACCGCCGCCGCCCTTCCGGTTTTACCGGCTAAAAAAGGCGTTTACTTTACCAAGATAAATATGCTCTTCTACATTTTCGGCTTTATTATAGCCGCGCTCCTACTCACCGTCTTTGGCTACACCGGCTCCAGCTATCTCGCAGTGGCCCTCGGCCTGGGTCTGGCCTGGCTCGGATTAGGTCTCAAGGGCTTGAGCGCCAAAACCAACGACCCATCTGCCTTCGCTAAAGTTTCGGCGGACAAGCTCTGGGCCCGCAAAATGTTTTTCTTTTCGCTTGTGGTCATCGTGTCGCTCTGTCTAACAGTTTCTCTTGATGCGATATTAAAAAAATAATGTAGTCGAGAAAATACACCTATGAATACTCTTATCCTGCCACCAAAATTTAGGTCTTCTTAATTAAAACCAATTTCTCTTGCCTCGTTAATTTTTTTATTGCCGCTTCTCGCCTCCGAGCGTTCCCCAAAGTTCGGAATTTTTCCGAATATACAAGCTTCACTGGTCGCCGAATCTTCGTGTAGTGCGCCCCCGCTTTCGATTCATTGTGTTGTTTCACTCGCTTCTTCAAATCCTTCGTCGCGCCGACGTATAGAGTCCCATCCGCGCATTCAAGAATATAGACATAAAGATTCATTTATAGAAAGTTACCGGGCTTGCCTGCCTGCCGGCAGGCAGGGATTTTTCCCCGTTAGATATTTTAAACTTTTACGGGCAATGCTGCCGGGCTTGGATTCGAACCAAGGTGACATGATTCAGAGTCATGTATCCTACCCCTAGATGACCCGGCAGCGTTGCCAACAAATTTTTCTTTTTAAAATATCTTTCGGGGCAAACCTGAAGTAACTCAAGATCAGCATACGATCCCACTATGGCGAGATCTGGCAATAATTACCCACTAAATCTAGCGGTTTTCTAAAATTTTGCAAATTGAACAACAAAAGATGGTAGAAAATTAAACCCTCATTCCTTATCGTAATCCTTCAGTAGCTCCGCAAATGCTTAGGCACTAAGCATCCCGAGTGAGCTTGCGACGAGGGATTACGATTTCTTCAAAAGCTCCGCAAACTTTTCCTGCACTTTTTGAAGTTTTGGGTTAATGACCACCTGGCAATACGGCGCCGAAGAGTTCCGCTTATAATAATTTTTGTGATAATCCTCGGCTTCGTAAAATTCTTTCAAGGGTTTCACCTCCGTCACAATCTCTCCGCCTTCTTTACTCGATTTCTCAAGCTCCTCGATAAATTTTTCCGCCTCTTCTCTCTGCTCTTCGGTTGAGTAAAGAATGGTCGAGCGATACTGTTCACCCACATCGTTTCCCTGTCGGTTTGGCGTCGAAGGATCGTGCGTCGCAAAAAATACTGTTAGCAATGTTTCATATTTAATCAGCTCTGGATCAAATTCAATCTTAATCACCTCCGCGTGTCCCGTCCGCCCCGAACACACCTCCTCATAAGTCGAGAGTTTTCCGTCAGCCGGCAGGCCACCCGCATATCCCGGCAAAACCGAAATCACCCCCTTCAAACTTTGAAATACCGCCTCCGTGCACCAGAAACACCCTCCGCCAAAGATAGCCACTTCCTTTCTACTCATAAAATAATTATAGCCCAATAGACCCATAAAACCTCATAATAATCACCTCTTGACGCATATAGCAATTTTGCTATACTACCCTTACGAACGAACACACAAACAAATAAAGGTCGAAATACCCTCAAAACTCATGAAGCTACAAATACTGAACGAGGTGAATGATTTTCTTGAAAATCTACCCGAAAACGACGCTGGTAAAATCCTAGCTCACCTGAAATCCTTTGAAGAAAATCTCACCGAGGGACTTGTGATCAAAGCCCTTAAAGGCAAAATCAAAGAAATCATAATCAAACAATATCGAATCATCTTTTTCACCATCAGCGAAAAAATATATGTCGTGGATGCTTTCAAAAAACAGAGCCAGAAAACACCCAAAAGAATCATCGAAAGAGCGGAAAAAATTTACAAAAACATCAAATAAAACATAAAAAATGAAAAAAAGTAGCGAAGAATACAATTTTACTCCCCTAGATAAAATTATCGTTAGGAAACTAAAAAGCAAAAAGTTCAGCCAATCGTATAAAGAAGAACTGGGAAGATTAAAACTGGCTCACGAAATTAAAACCCTACGCCAAGAAAGAAAGATGACCCAAAAGGAAGTGGCGACCAAAGCCGATATGCCCCAATCCGTCATCGCTCGCATTGAATCAGGTACTCATAGTTTTTCAATCGTCACCCTCCACAAAATCGCCGGAGTTTTCGACAAAGAAGTTGGACTAGTGGAGCAATCTAAAAACCGTCGCTAAGGCGGTTTTTAGATTGTAACCCCAAACTACCCTAAGACAACATTTACTTTCTTCACAAAACTACTAAACTAACAACAATGAAACTCCTCCTCGCCTCGAACGGCGGATTTCTTATTAACCAAGGATATAAGCTCCTAAGCCTTCCAAAAGAGAAAATTAAAATCGGCTATGTTACAACCGCTTCAAAGGGCGTAGAAGATTTAGGATATTTAGATAGTCACAAAAACGACATGATGGTTAACAGCTTAAACTTTGAAGAAATCGACATTGAAGACAAGGCTGAAAAAGAACTTAGAGAATTTTTCAAAGACAAAAACGTCATCCACGTCGAAGGCGGCAATACTTTCTATCTCCTAAAAGCTGTTAAAGAAACAGGCTTCGATAAGCTCATCAGAGAATTCATAAACAGAGGAAAAATCTACGTCGGCACCAGCGCCGGCGCCTATATCGCTTGTCCAACTATCGAGACGGCCAATTGGACCAAAGCGCGAGACACCTTTGGTTTGACCAACTTAACTGCTCTCAGCCTAGTTCCTTTTTTACTGAAAGTTCACTACACCGATGAGATGAAAGACTTACTTAAAGAAAAAATCGCTAGCTGTAAATACCCCGTTCGCATCCTCCGCGACGGTCAAGGTATCCTAGTTGAAAACAACAACTACAAATTCGTCGGCGAAGGCGAAGAAATTAAACTATGACCATCGTCAAACGCAAAGCCAACCTCATCCCCTATCTCGCTAAAGACGGCGAGATATATTTTTATTTATCCCACCGCTCAAAAAACGCTAAGCAATTTCCCGACCACTGGAGCTTCTGGGGTGGAAAAATCGAAGACGGCGAAACTCCCGAACAAGCGATGTTGCGAGAAATCAAAGAAGAACTTGATTACACTCCAAACAACATTCCAACATTCTGCAGAATGTTGGAATGTTGTAAACCAAATGACCCTCCCAAAAACTATCACTATCTCGGCCAATTCTACGACTCCATGCCCAACGAAAAACACATTTTCTACACCGAAGTCGGCAAAGACTTCGAAAACCAAATCCAAATTAAGGAAAGCCAAGGCGGCCAATTTTTCACCCTCCCCCAAATCGAATCCGAACCTAAAATCACCGAAGAAGACAAAGCGGTTATCCGCTTTCTAGTTCCTCAAATATCGTCGGACCGCCAAAAAGCTCGAAATGGCGCCGATTCCCACGCCAAAAATAATTTGCAAAAACATTAGCCACAAAAGATTGGTGTAGAAATACGCTGAAATGCTAAGCCCGGGTATAAATTTAGTAAAATAAGGCGACAAAAAGGCAATAATGGGCGCGGCAAAAATCACGCTCAAAATCGCCGCCAAAAAACCGACGATCATCCCGTCCACCATAAACGGTCCTCGCACCAGCGCGTTCGACGCCCCGACCGCTCTCATGATTCCAATCTCATCGCGGTTAGAATAAATCGCTAATCGAATGGTGTTGAAAACGATCAGACCCGCCACCACCGAAAGGATGATGCTAAGCGCTAAACCACCCCGACCAACGTAATCAATAATCGTGACTAAACGATCAATCGCCACTTTATTCTTGTCGTAACTAACTTTACTGATAAACGGTTTGAAAGTGTTGTTGTTCAAACTGTCCGCAATCGTCGCGTATTGCTCCGGACTATGCGCTTTAATATTGAGCGAGGCTTCCAAGGGATTGTCGCCCACAATATCAATCGCCTTCGTAATGGATTGCTCATCAATATGCCGATCTTTAAAAACTTGAAGGGCTTGCGGCCGGGAAGTGTAGGTAATGCTTTTCACCTCCGCCAAACTCTCGATTGATTGTTTGATATTCAAAATTTGATCCTCCGGCGCGTTGGTGTTGAAATAAACCACGATGTCAATTTTATCCTGCAGGGAAATCGCGGCTTTATTCGTCACCTCCTGAAAAATTATCAAACTTAAGGAAACCAAAAGCGCTAAAAGCGTCACGATCACCGTTCCGGTTGAGAGTAGTCCGTTTCGCCAAAAATTTCGGAAGCCAAAATGAATAATTCTCGAAAGTGTGGTGATCATGATTTTCTCTACCAATTACTAATTACTTACGAATATACGAAAGCCGAAAATTAATTTTATTTATGTATTTTATCATTTCCGTATATTCGTAAAACTTTCGTATTTCGTAGCTAAACTAAAATGTACTTCCCCCTCTCCTCGTCTCTGATCACTCGCCCATGATCTAAGGTCACCACTCTTTTGCCCAAACTATTCACAATTTCCTTGTTGTGAGTCGCCAAGATCAAGGTCGTCCCCAACTCATTGATTTTGACTAGCAAGTTTATAATTTCAGTCGTGTGCAACGGATCTAAATTCCCCGTCGGCTCGTCCGCTATAATCACCTCGGGCCGATGCACCATCGCTCGCGCGATGGCTACTCTCTGTTTCTCGCCGCCAGAGAGCTCGTGAGGCAGGTTCTTCATCTTATCACTCAAACCCACCATATCCAAAACTTGGGGTACCAGTTCATCGATGTCTCTCTGTGGCCGGCCCGCTACCTCAAGCGCAAAGGCCACGTTTTCGTAAGCGCTTTTTGCGACCAACAATCTGAAATCCTGAAAAACCACTCCGACGTGACGCCGAAAAGCCGGCAAGTCTTTATCTTGAAGTTTACTGACCTCGTATTGACCAAAAAAAACTCTCCCTTTCGTCGGTTTTTCCTCACCGATCAAAAGTCTGATCACGGTGGACTTGCCAGCTCCAGATCGGCCGACTAGTGACACAAACTCTCCCGGATTAACCTGAAAAGTCACTTCTTCAAGCGCGGTCGAGTGGCCGTTATATATCTTTGAAACGTTTTGAAATGCAATCATTTCACCAGGTTATAGGTTATAGGTTATAGGTGTCAGGAAAAAGGCAAAAAATAAAGGTCTAAAACCTAACAACTACCACCTAAAACCTAGTTTCTCAGTAATTCTACCTCACTTTCGATAAAGATATCAATCTCCCCCTCTAAAACCTTATCCACATTGCTGGTTTCCACTTCTGTCCGATGATCCTTAACGAGTTTGTAAGGATTTAAGACATATGACCGAATCTGATTTCCCCACTCCGGCTTCACCTTTGTCCTCAGTTCGCCAAGCTCTTTTGCCTTAGTTTTTTCCATCAAATCAAAAAGCTTGGCCTTCAAAATCTTGAGTGCCTTCTCTCGATTTGAAACCTGCGAACGCTCCACCTGCGAAGAAGCGGTGAGCCCGGTGGGAGTATGAATCACTCTGACCGCCGTCTCGACTTTATTTACATTCTGCCCGCCCGGACCGGAAGACCTGAAAAACTCAAACTTCAAATCCTGCTCGGGTATTTTTAGTTTCGATTCCTCTATCTCCGGCAAATCCGGCAAAACTTCCACAAGCGCGAATGAAGTGTGCCGCAACTGCTTCGCCGAAAACGGTGACATCCTCACTAATCTGTGTACTCCCGACTCCCGTTTCAAATATCCATAAGCATAGTTGCCTCTAATTTCCACCGTCCTTCGGTTTGGATTATCGTCTATAGTACTCACTTTCCAACCTTGTCTCTCGGCATACTTCGAATACATTTCAAAAAGCATCCGCGCCCAATCCGCGGCGTCCTCTCCGCCTGCGCCCGGGTAAAAACCCAAAACCGCCGCTCGCTTGTCGTATGGCCCGCTAAAAAGAGTTTCGAGTTCAATTTGTCGAAATTTTCGCCGGACCTCAAAAAATCTGGCTTGCCAGTCCGGAGACACTAGGTCGGAGGAATCCAGTTCTTCAATTTCCTTATCCACCTCTTCAAACTTCCCAATCAACTCATTCAGCTCTCCGTGTTCTCTAATCTTCGCATCCGCCACCCCCCGATCCAGCCAAAAATCCGGATCACTCATCGCGACTTCTAATTCTTTCACCCGATTCTTCTTATTCTCAAGGTCAAAGCCGCCCGCTTAACCGGCGGGCTTCGGTTTTAAGTTCTTCTAATTGTTCTTTCAAATCTTCCTTCATAAATCTATTCGCTAATATATTCAAACCTTTTCATAACTTTACCATCTCTTTCAACATTCTCCAAAAACATTTCCTTCGACCGCACCCAAAGCCCTCTATTACCATACAACGCTCGATAAACCACAAATTCTCCCAAAGTTTCCGAATGTTTCGCCACTCCGATCACTTCGTATTCATTTCCCTTAAAATGCCTGTATTTTCCCAGTTTGATTTCCATAGACATTCCAACATTATAACATTCAAGCAATTTACGCTTGAGCCACCTCCGAGATTCGAACTCGGGACCCCATCTTTACGAAAGATGTGCTCTACCAACTGAGCTAAGGTGGCGCTCCTGCCACTGCCTGCCCCGTACTAAATTTCGACTTTTCTTTAGTTAGTATTTTACACTGTCGAAATTTTAGTATCGGGGAGCTACTTCGGCATTTAAAGGTGCGGGGCGAAAGTGCTGCTCTACCAACTGAGCTAAGGTGGCATTGCCCATCGACTGTCTATCCCATTAGGATTTCATTCGGAAAGTACGATGGCAAAAAACACTTCAGGTAAGAAAGATAATCTCTAAATAACAATTAGTCAAAACCTAAACTAAAGAGAATAATATATTCCAAAAATACCCTGATCAGAAACATCTGAACCTCCATTTGGCGCCGTACTATTTAGAGGAAAACCATCAGAAACGGACCAGCCGCCATTGGAATTCGGAGGAGGCGATGGCAAATAAGGTGGATTAGTACCAGTACAATATGGAGAGCTATCGTAAGCAAAGTAACCACCTGAAACGCCATCTTCTCCAAAACCAAACACATACGTACTCCCAAGATTGATTACAACCGGCACCGAAAAAGGAGTAGAAGAAGTCCAGTTGTTTGAACCACTTCCCTCCATCATTACAAGGTCCGATAACAAAGTTCTCTGAGCAGCAGTTGCTCCATCTTGATATAAACCCATCTGCATAAAACTACCCGGATTAAAAGATTGAGCTCCGGGCCAGTAAAGTAATTTCACCACTGCAACCTTTCCAGTGCCTGGAGGAATCCATCTGCTATAAAACTCAATCCCACTAGTATCAGCAGAACCATCCGCGCAACTAGCGGGAATTTTAAGTTCATATCCTATTCTCCAATTAGCCTCTTTTGGCATTAAACCCAAATTTGAGCCTTTCTCATACAAAACAACCGTATTGCCTCCATCAGTGCTTTCGACATCTCCGGCTCCACCCCATTTATACTTTGCCGATTCCATATCTGCATTCAGTTCCCAAAGACCATTACTCGTCACATAACTGTAATACAGACCCGCCTGGTCACTATTGCTCTTATCAACAGGCAAAGTATTAATCGGTGCCACCGGCAGTCCGGTAAGATTTATTGGCAACCAGCCAGTGCCGTTGGCTTTTTGTAAATTCGCCTTATTGACACAATTATACTGCCAGCCCGGCGCAAGCGGAGGCAAAAAAGCTGAGTGACTGCCACAAGTCGCCGAAGACTCGTCTGATAGAGAAATGTAAACCGTATTTGCCACGCCTAAAGCTAAAGCTGGATCTTGCGTCACCGCAAAACCAATCGCTTTATCAAGCGAAGCCAGCTCTGCCACTCGTGTAGAATCCCGAGCTTGCTTCAACGTCTCCGCCGGGTTCAACGTTAAAAGCACTGTCGTCACCAGTATCGCTAAAACCCCGATCACAATTAGAAGTTCAATTAGGGTAAAACCTCTACTACTCATTCTTAGATTTTAACATAAACCCGTAAAATTGACCCGCCCCACTTATCAAGGTTAAAATTAAGTTAAATGAACCAAAATTCCTCTTCCTTCCAATACCTCGGATTAGAATTTGTCCGTGTGACTGAACTCGCCGCCATCGCCGCCGCCAAGTGGACCGGCAAAGGCGAAAAAGAACTGGCCGACAAAGCCGCGGTGGATGCCATGCGCGAAGCCCTAAATCAAATCGACTTCTCCGGCGAAATCGTGATCGGCGAAGGCGCTAAAGACGAATCTTATGAACTTTTTATCGGTGAAAAAGTCGGCCGCGGTAACGGACCGATCTTAGATATCGCGGTTGATCCGCTTGAATGCACTTCGTCTGTCGCTTTTGGCCGCCCCAACGCCTTAACCGTCATCGCTGTCGGCCCCAAAGGCACTCTCTACCAAGCGGTAGATTCTTATATGAAAAAAATCGCCGTTGGCCCGGCTGCCAAAGACGTAATTGATCTTGACGCTCCAACCAAAGACAACCTTTCCAAAGTGGCTCAAGCTCTCGGTAAAGATATTTCGGAAGTCACTGTTGCCGTACTCGAAAGAGAAAAACACAACGGTCTCATCCAAGAAATTCGCGCCTCTGGCGCTCGCACCCAACTTTTTATGGACGGCGACATCGCCATGGCCATCGCCACTTCTTTGAATGACTCGCCCGTTGATATCTTGATGGGCATCGGCGGCTCAACCGAAGCGGTTATCGCCGCCTCCGCGCTCAAATGCCTTGGCGGCGAAATCCTCGTCCGTTGGCAACCCAAAGACGAAACTCACGTCAAACGTTTAAACGCCGTGGGCATCACCGATTTCAAAAAAATCTTCAGCGCCGAAGACTTAGCCAAAGGCGATGACTTGGCTTTTACGGCGACCGGCGTCCTCTCTGGCCCCCTGCTCGAAGGCATCACCTGGTCGGACCATCACGTAACCACCCATTCCCTCGTTATGTCTTCTAATCCAAAGATGATAAGATTTATTAAAACCCACCACCATCAGTCATAAAAAAGTCGGAAGCTTTTACAACATCAGTATATTCGTAAAAATTAGTATTCTGTAGCTAAATTATGCCAAGTAGAGAAGAAAAACTATCCACCATCCAAAAAATATTTTCGGGATCGAAGGGAATTTTAGCCGCCGACGAAAGCGTTCCCACCGCCGGCAAGCGTTTGGAATCGATCGGCGTTCCCTCCACTCCCGAAACTCGCCAAAAATACCGAGAAATTTTCCTGACCACTCCCGGCATTGAAAGCTACTTAAGCGGTGTCATCTTCTTTGATGAAACCTTCCGCCAAAGTCTAAACGGAAAATCTTTTCCAAAACTAGTAGAAGAAAAAGGCATCGTTCCTGGTATCAAAGTTGATAAAGGCGCCGTCGATTCCCTAGAATTCCCCGGCGAAAAAATCACCGTTGGCCTAGATGGTCTCCCCGCTCGGTTAGCTGAATATTACGCCTTAGGCGCGCGCTTCGCTAAGTGGCGAGCGGTCATCACGATCGGCAATAACATCCCCACCGACGGCTGTTTGATAAAAAACGCCGGAATCCTCGCCGAGTATTCAAAAAATTGTCTCGATGCTGGTATCGTCCCTATTATTGAACCCGAAGTTCTCCTCGATGGCGAACATTCCATCGAGAAAAGCGAAGCGATCACCACCAAAACCCTTCGGATAACTTTTAACTCCTTAAAAAACTTAAACCTTCCTCTTAACGAAGTTATTCTAAAAACCAGTATGGTTGTCCCGGGCAACAAATCAGGTGAGCCAATGGATCCATCCAAGATCGCCGAAGCCACAGTTCGTTGCCTTAAAAACTCGGTGCCCGCAGAAGTCGGCGGCATCGTCTTCCTCTCTGGCGGCCAAACCCCGGTCCAAGCGACCGTTAACCTAAACGCCATCTCCAAACTCAAACCCCTCCCCTGGCCAACCAGTTTTTCCTACGCCCGCGCTCTTCAAGGAGATCCGCTCAAAATCTGGCAAGGCAAAGACGAAAATATCCTCGCCGCTCAAGCTGTTTTCTTAAAGCGCTTAAAGTTGAACTGCGCCGCCAACCGCGCGCAAGCCGAGCAGTCGTCGTATGACGGCAACCGCGGCGAGTACCGAGGCGAAGAATAAACCACTTCTAGGTTCCTCATCCAAAAAAAACCGCGAAGAATTTGCTTTGCTCTAAACTTAACTTATAAGGACTCGGGATCTCTAAGGAATATAATTTATTCCGAAAATACTTCTACTAGGAGGAAATATATTAAAAGGCGTGGGAACACTACTATCTAAACCGTTTGAGGTCACCAACTCCCTCATGTTCCCTGGCTTTGGCAAATAACTCGGACAAAGATTCCCATCATCATTATAATCAGTAAATACTGGCGGACGAGGGTTAGAAGAGGCATCAGAAGTCAGTCCAAAGAAATAAGTCTTGCCCAATTGAATCGAAACTGGAGCCGGTAAATCGCCCGATGTCCATCCTCTTTGCCCGGTTCCATGCACAACTGCCGAGCCAGAAATTTTATTATAGGGCGGATTACCATCATAAATCGCCATCTCCAAAGCTTCACTCGATGAAAGGGTACCGTCACCCTGCCAATACCTCAATCCCGTTACCGTGACTGTGCCGTTACCCGGAATTGTCCAATCGCTGTATACTTCATAATCACTATAATCAGCGCCAGATTGGCCCCAGTAGGTCGGCGTACCGTTAACACAACTTTCCGCTACTTGGATTATTCCCGGCGTCAAATTCAAAGCCGTCCCCCGCTCGTACAAGTCCGCTCTGTCCCCCCCATCCGTGCTCTCTCGATCGCTATTCCCGGCGAGAGCGTATTTTTTTGATTCTAAATTCGCATCCAACTCCCATCCTACTACGTATGTATAGTAGTCACCCTTCACCGCGTCGTTTATCGGATCGACC
>JACQBP010000023.1 GCA_016194445.1 Candidatus Liptonbacteria bacterium
GTGAAAAAAATGAAACCCGGGACCACCCAAGCCCTCGCTTCATTGCCGATTTTTTCGGTTTTCACGAGCGTTTTTGAATTCCCCGAAATGTCCGAGGGCGAACTCGAAAGAAGCCTCACTTATCAAGCCCGGCAGTATGTGCCTTTGCCGATCTCCGAAATGGTCATCGATTGGATGAAGGTGGGGGAGAGGGAAGACGAAAAAGGCTCCCGGTTTCAGCAAATTCTCCTGATTTCCGTACCCCAAGAGCTGGTAAAAAAGTACCAACTGATTTTTAAAGCGGCCGGGCTTAACCTCACCCTTTTAGAAATTGAAAGCTTAAGTCTTAACCGCTCTTTAATTAATGGGGACCAAACTCCCACTATTATCGTTGACATTGGCAGTCGCTCGACCAACATTGCCTTTTACACCCAAGGCCACCTGAAATTTAACTTCCAAAGTGACTACGCCGGCTCTTCTTTAACTCAAGCTTTAGCTTCGAGCTTAAATGTAAATCCCTTGCGAGCCGAAGAGCTTAAAAAAGAGCACGGCATTATGAACGTCGGGCCCAATTACGAATTATCCACAGTTATGCTGCCTTTCTTGGATGTTATAATCAGTGAGATCAAGAAGGCTGAGTTTAACTACCAGAGCCAGTTTTTCAGTCCCCACGCGACCGAAAGGTTGATTTTGAGCGGCGGGGGCGCCAATTTAGCTGGCATCGAAAAATATTTCGAAAAAGAGTTTAATTTTCCCGTGGTTAAGGCCTCACCCTTTCTCCGCTTCGAATACCCCTCCCTTATGGAACCGCTCCTGACCGAACTCAACCCCATTTTCAGCGTGGCGCTGGGGTTAACGCTTAAAGAATTCTCTTAAATTCAGGTTACAGGTTATAGGTGTTAGGTTTCAGAAATAAAAATAGAATTTCTCCTGGTATAAAAACTATCATCTACAACCTATCACCTAAATAAAATGGCCTTGCCTCAACAAATCACCGAAAGACTCAACCGAGTTCCATCGCGCACCCCGGGCGTTTCGGGTCAGCTCGTCATGTTGACAGGCCTCCTCTTTCTTTTAAGCTTGGCCTCTTACGTTGGGTTAAAATACGGCTACCTGCCCTACTTGAACTCCGGCGTTGACAATCTCAAAGACGAGATCAAAACTTTCGCCGCCAAAATCCCTCCCGAAACGCAAATTGAAATCTTAAACCTCCATTCTCAACTCACTAACCTCCAGACTCTTCTCGCTAAACATACTCTCACCTCGAAATTTTTTGAATGGTTTGAAAAAAATGCCCAAGTGAACGTCTACTATCAAAATTTCGACTTCAATCTTGCCACCGGCAACGTTTCGTTAAGAGGAGTGGCTAAGACGGTGAATGACGTCGGCGAGCAACTCCTTATTTTCAATCAACTTCCCGAAGTTAAAAAGATTTCGATCGGCAGCGTCGACAACGCTCCGGATGGCTTGTGGCAGTTCAACTTGAATCTTGCCGTCACGCCCAACTTTTTCCTGCTAAATTCTCCCGTGAGCTCGAGTTCCGAAAAATCCCCCTAAACTAAAAACATGAGACAATCCGCCAAAAGACTTTTAAGTATGATTTTTTCCCTCCTTTTACTGGTGGCGGCGATTATTATATTTTTCAATTTCAGTAAACCAATGTATGAGAGCGTTCAAACCATTAAAAAAGAACAAGTCAAACTCCAAAATTTTATTAATAGTCAAAAAAGTACCATTGCCCAAGTTCAAAAACTGATTGATTCTTATCAAAGCGATCTCGAACTTCAAAACGACCAAAAAGCCCTCCAACTCTCCCTCCCGATCGATTCCGAAGTTGCGAGCGCCCTGATTCAATTGAGCGGTTTAACTAGCTTGAATCCTGGCAGCAACTTAAATCTTCAATCGATTTCTATCAGTGACGTCACTCCCAAAGCCTCAAAGCCAGCTTCTAATCAAGTGAGTGCCCAGTTGAGTAATCAAGAAACGGCTCTCGTTAAACCGATTAACAAAATCAGTTTTGAAGTTTCAGTTACCGGTAGCTACCTGAACTTCAAAAACTTCTTGAAAACCCTCGAAACCAACATTCGCCTTTTTGATGTTGAAAGCGTGAGTTTGACTCCTTTCGGCAAATTAAGCTCCGGTCTTTACAATTATAGCGTCCGGGTCGTCGCTTACTATCAAGGCCGCACCTAAAAATGTAAAATGAAAAGATAAAAATTAAAAATTATTGACGTTAGAAACTTTCCGAAAGTTTCTAACCACCTCAATTTTTAAATTTGATTTTTAAACTTTAAATTTTTTGTAAAATGGCCATCGTTGTTGAAGAAGATAAAAAAGGACCGAGTTTAATGAGCATCGGAATTTGGGTGGCTTTAATCGTGGTGATTGGTTATGCCACCTACTACGTCTTTTTTAAGGAACCGGAAGTGGTGGATGTTTTTATTCCGACCGACAGCGCTTTTGAAAACATCGGCCGACTTTCAAAAATCAATCGGCTTGATCCCGATATCTTAAAGAGCCCCGCCTTCAAATCCATTTCGAATGGCAGCTACATCACGGTGCCCTCCGCCGGCCGGTCTGGTCGCGTGAACCCCTTTTCGCCATTTTAAAGGGCTTTCTACGAATTTCAGAACCAACATGTCCGACGATAAAATTTTAGATGAACTGCAAAAAAGAAGCCTTCTCGAAGAAGCGGCCGCTAAAAAGATTAAACGCGAAGCTCTGCTTTCTAATCGTTCCGCGGAGGAAATTATTTCCGAGCGGCATCTGGTGGGGGACGATAAAATCGCCGAGCTCAAAAGTGAGCTTTTAAATGTCCCTTACTCAAAAATCGATTTTAGCCATTTTGACGATAAGCTTCTCGATTTAATTACCGAAGAAACCGCTCGCACCTACGGCGTTACGCCCATCGATAAAAACGGCGATCTTCTTATCGTCGGTATGCTCCACCCCGACGATCAGAAAGCTCAAGAAGTTTTAAAATTTATCGCCCGGCGCCATCACGTCAACCTCGGCATTTACGTTATCACCTACGCTGATTGGCAAACCGTTTTAAGAAAATACTCGCCCTATAAAAGCGAAATCCAAGCCGCGGTCCAGTCTTTAAGTTTTAAAGGCGAAGCCCCTCGAAAAATCATCAGTCTCGAAGAAAGAGCCGCGTCTTCCGAAGACGCTCCAGTCATTCGCATTGTGACCGACACTCTTAAAGAAGCGGTTCAAAGTCAGGCTTCCGATGTTCACTTCGAACCCCAAGAAAATTATCTGCGCATCCGTTTTCGGATTGATGGCGAACTAAGAGAAGTGGCTTCTCTGCCGGCCGAACTTTCGTCCCTGATTATCTCTCGCATCAAAGTTATCTCGAGCTTAAAGATCGACGAAACCCGAGTCCCTCAAGACGGCCGCTTCCGCAGTCGAATTTTTGACAAAGAAATAGATTTTCGCGTCGCCACCTTCCCCACTCCCTTAGGTGAAAAGGTGGCGGTGAGAATTCTCGATCCGAGCGTTGGTCTCAAAAATTTTGACCAGTTAGGCCTGGTCGGTCGCAATTTGGAAATCGTCAACAAAAGTCTCGCCGAACCCTACGGCATGATCATTGTGAGCGGTCCCACCGGTTCTGGTAAGTCGACCACCCTCTACTCACTCCTCCAAGGATTGAACAGTGAAAAAGTGAATATCGTCAGTCTTGAAGACCCGGTGGAATATTTTGTTCCCGGCATCAACCAATCTCAAGTCAAACCGGAAATTGGTTATGATTTCGCCTCCGGCCTGCGCCAAATCCTCCGTCAAGACCCCGACGTTATTATGGTCGGCGAAATTCGCGATAACGACACCGCGGGCTTAGCCATCCACGCCGCCTTAACTGGCCACATCGTTTTATCCACCCTTCACACTAACAACGCCGTCGGCGTCATCCCGCGCCTCATCGACATGAAAGTCGAACCTTTCCTTTTGCCTTCAGCCTTAAATCTCATGCTCTCCCAAAGACTCCTCTCGCTTTTATGTAATCATTGTAAAGCTCCTCTCGAAGCCCCCCCCGCCGTTCAGAAAAGCATCAAAACCGCTCTTAAAGATCTTCCTCCGAGCTTGACTTCCAACTATAAAGAACCCTACCAAATCTACCGAGCTCCCGGCTGCGATGAGTGCCATCATCGCGGTTTTCTCGGTCGGCTGGTGATTATGGAAGTTTTGGAAATGACTCCGGAACTCGAAACTATTATCAACACTAATCCCACTTCTGAAAAAATCCTGACCGAAGCTAAAAGGCAGGGTATGGTCAGTTTAAGGCAGGATGGCGTCTTGAAAGCCCTCTCCGGCCTTATTTCTATGGAAGAAGTTTTAAGAGAAACCGAAGAAGTATGAAGTTATGGGTACTGTGCGGAAAAGCTTCTATTTTTAAAGCTGAAAAACAAGAGCCCGGACGTAACTTCGTCTGCGCAGGCGCGGGCGGGGCTCTTGTTTTTCAGGGTAACGTGATGAGTTTTTCTGACCTCACCGAAAATATGTTATAATTTTCGTATATATGGACAACTACCAAGAAAAATTAAAAGAACTCCTCGTTACCACCGCTAAACAAAACGCTTCCGACCTTCACATCGCGGTCGGTCGTCGCCCTTCTCTTCGGGTGGATGGTGTTTTAGTTTCTCTTCAAAAAGAAGCTATTACCACTCCCGACATCGCCGAGGGTTTGACGATGGCCATGCTCACTCCCGAGCAAAAAGCCCGCTTTCAAAAAGACAAACAAGTTGACTTCGCTTACAGTCTCGAAGATAAAGCTCGGTTTCGAGTTAACGTCTATATGCAGCGCGGGTTTCACTCCGCCGCTCTCCGCCTCATCCCCGCCCGGATTCGGAACATTGAAGAACTCCGCCTTCCACCCATCCTCCATGATCTCGCTAAACTTTCTCAAGGTTTCGTGTTAATCGTCGGTCCGGCTGGTCACGGTAAATCCACTACCCTCGCCGCTATTCTCGATGAAGTCAACCACACCCGCACCGAACACATCATTACGATCGAGGACCCCATCGAATATCTTTTTACCCAAGACCGCTCTATCGTTTCTCAAAGGGAAGTCGGTAGTGATACGGAAGATTTTAACTCGGGCTTGCGCACGATCCTCCGGCAAGATCCTGATGTCATCATGATCGGTGAGATGCGTGATCCCGCCTCCATCGCTATCTCGATGACTGCCTCCGAAACCGGCCACTTAGTCTTCTCCACTTTACACACCAACTCCGCTTCCCAAACCATCGACCGCATTATTGATTCCTTTTCGCCCGAACAGCAAGGCCAAATTACCTCCCAACTCGCCGCTACTTTAGTTGCCGTCGTCTCTTTACGACTTGTCCCGCGTTTGGGTGGCGGCCGCGTGCCGGTCTATGAGATTATGCTTGTGAATGCCGCCATCCGCAACCTCATTCGCGAACGCAAAGTTTATCAAACCGATTTAGTGGTTGAGACCAGTCTTCAAGAGGGGATGATTAGCTTAAACCGCTGTTTCGCTCGACTCGTGAAGGACAAAGAAATTTCTCTCGAAACCGCCGAACTTTACTCGCTTAATCCCGGCGAACTCCGTATCCTCCTCGAAAAGATATAGTTTAGCTACCGAATACTAATTTTTACGAATATACGAAATCGTGTTAGGAGAATTGAAAAGAAACGACTTAATCTATCCAAATTTAAGCTACAGAGTTATTGGCATTCTATTTGAGGTTTGGACAGACTTAGGTTGGGGGCACAAGGAATCTTTTTACGAGAAAGCTATCGCCCAAGAGTTTGATCTTTCAAAAACCGTTTTTGTAGAACAACTTCCCGCTAAGATCAACTACAAAGGTAAAAGTTTAGGTGTTTACTATTTTGATTTCCTTCTGGAAAATAAAATCATTTTAGAAGTAAAAGTTCGCAATTATTTCTCCAATAAAGATATTTTCCAACTCTATTCCTATCTAAGAGCAAAAGGTTTAAAATTAGGAATAATCGCTCACTTCACCAGGAGCGGAGTTAAGTTTAAAAGAGTAGTGAATCTAAAATAATTTCGTATATTCGTACTTTTTCGTATTCTGTAGCTAAACTATGAAGTACAAATACCAGGCCAAAAGTAAAGAAGGGGAACTGCAAGTCGGTTTTGTTGAGGCACCGAGCAAGGACATGGCGGCCAATATTTTAGTCAGCCACGATCTTTTTGTCTTAAGCCTTGATTCCGCTGACAAAAAGAATATCTTTGATCGCTTCTCAAGTTATTTCGCCAAAGTGAGGCGCAAAGATATGGTCGTCTTCACGCGGCAACTCGCTACTCTCCTCGAAGCTCGCCTGCCCCTGAACACCGCTTTAAAAACTCTTTACGAACAAACCTCCCATCCCAGCTTAAAAGAAGCCGCTTACCAAATTAACGAAGATGTTGACGCCGGCCTGGCTTTCTCGCAAGCTCTCGAAAAGCAGCAGGAAATTTTTTCCGATTTTTTCGTGAGCATGGTGCGCACCGCCGAGGTCACTGGCAATTTAAACGAAATTATGGGTTTTTTGGCCGACTACATTGAAAAAGAAACCATCCTCGTCACCAAAGCCCGCTCCGCGATGATTTATCCCGGCATCGTCGTCGGCCTCTTTGTGGTGGTGGCCGGTATTCTCGTCACCTTCGTTTTCCCCCAACTCGCCCCTATTTTCGAAGAATCCAAAGTTGAATTGCCCTTCCTCACTCGCACTCTTATTCATTCGGGTCAGTTTGTCACTCACTGGTGGCCGGCCTTAATCGTCGCCTTCATCGTTCTCTTTCTCATCCTGCTTGACTACCTAAAAAACCCCGAAGGGCGAGCTTTTTCCGATGAAATGAAAATCCGCTTGCCGATTATCAAAAAAATCTACTCACCCGTTATTATTACCCGGTTTGCGAATGCCGGCTCCATGCTTTTAAAAGGCGGCGTTCCTCTCGCTCAATCCGTGGAGATTATTGGCCAAACTATCGATAACGTTGTTTATGAAGACATCCTTCGAGAAGTGGCCGATGAAGTCCGTCAAGGCGTTCCGCTCTCCGAAGCTCTTAGTCGCTATCCTCTTTATTTCCCCCCTCTCGTTTCTCAAATGCTCGCTGTCGGCGAAACCACTGGCCAGCTCGATAAAATGTTCTTCCGGATTTCCGCCTTTTACGACCGTGAATCCGATACCGTTATCAACAACATCGTGGATTTAATCCAACCCATCCTTATGATTGCAATCGGCGTGATGGTGGCCCTCCTTTTTGCCTCGGTTTTACTGCCGCTTTATCAACTCACCTCAAGCGTCGGCAGTTAACTAGAAATTTATGAATATCCACAAGCCCTGGTTTCATTGTCTGACGTTTATGTTATAATTAACCGAAATTCATTCTCGCGGACGCGCAGTAGAACCCGAGAGAGTCGAAAGGTCGATAGCCTAAATATTTTGAAAACATGCATTCAAGAAAAGGTTTTACCCTAATCGAAATTTTAGTCGTCGTGGCTATCATCGCTATTCTGGCCTCGATTGTGGTCTATGGCGTTGGTCCGGCTCAAAAGAAAGCTCGGGACGCTCGTCGCCTCTCCGATCTCCACGGTGTCCAAACTTTACTCGAGGTCTATCATCAAAACGCGGGTAAGTATCCTGCGGCTTCTGACTGGGCGACTTTCACCACCGCAATGACCACTCCTCCGGCGGGCACTGCTAATACCAAAGTTCCCGATGATCAGAGAGCTCCAGCCAAACACTATCTTTATGAGACTGACGCCACCCAATCAGATTATGTTCTCGGCGCTGAACTAGAAGGTCAGTTACCATCCACTGCGCTCACAACTAATCCATTGACTCCAGGCAGCGGTATTCCCTGTGGCCCCGGCAGTGGTAATCAACCAGTAGCCACCTACTGCGTCACCTCCAACCAATAATTTAGAAAGCGAGAATTTATGACCCCTCGGTTCTTCTTGTTCGTTTTTGGTCTGGCCATCGGCAGCTTCTTAAATGTCGTCTCGCTTCGCTACGATCCCGAGCAGTTTCTCTTTAAAAAAAGCGCCTTAGGCGGGCGCTCCGCCTGTCCGAATTGTCAGAATAAGCTCAAATGGTTTGAGCTTATTCCTTTATTAAGCTTCCTCTTTCTCCGCGGTCGTTGTAAAAATTGTCACGCCAAAATCAGCTGGCAATATCCTTTAGTCGAACTTGCCTCCGCTCTGATTTTTGTTTTCGTCCCTCATTTTCTTTCCAATCTCCCCGCCATTAAACTTTTAAATCTTTCAGTCGTTAGTCGTTGGCCATTAGTTATCAGTTATTTATTGGTTTTCCTCACTCTTCTCCTTGTCTCTTTGATCGACATCCGTCTCCGCCTCATCCCCGACGAAGCCAATCTCTTGCTTGTCTTGATTGGTTTCGCTCTGATTTTTCTCCTTCCACCCAATCCCGGCGGTTCCCTCTTTTCCTTCTCCGGTTCCTTCGCTCTGCTTTTCGGTCTGCAAAATAATATTTGGCTAAATCGCCTCTTGGCGGTTCTTTTTGGCATTGTTTTTTACGGACTTTTAATCTTTATCACTCGGGGGCGGGGGATGGGCCTGGGCGACTTGAAACTCACCGCCGCTTTAGGCGTCGTCTTTGGTTGGCCAGATATTCTACTTTTGACCGCCTTTTCCTTTATCATCGGCTCTCTCTTTAGTTTACCCTCGCTTGTCCGTAAAAAAAGAGGCCTTAAAAGTTTCCTTCCCTTCGGTCCTTTCATTGCTTTGGGCGCCGTGACGGTCTTTTTCTTCGCCGAGGATTTAATGCGATTATATTTCAGTTTTTTCCACGGATAGAACGGATTGATCAGAATTGTGATAAAATTATTAAGTGAAAAAAACCTACCACCTACCACCTGATTTAAACGGTTTCACCTTAATCGAAATCCTAGTCGTGGTCGCCGTCACCTTCATCTTGGCTGCGATTATGTTCGGTTTTAGCCAGAAGAGCCGATTATCTGTTGCCTTAAGCTCCGAAAGAACCAAACTCTCCCAAGTTATAGAGCGAGCGCGATCACTAGCCCTCTCTGGCGTCGCCGTGAATCCGAGTGATCTCGAACCGCCTTGCGCCTACGGTGTTCATCTCGTCGCCGCTTGGAATAGTTATTCCCTTTTCCGCTATAACCCGCCCGCTCCCACTCTTTGCGATGAAAATATCTCCAGTTTAGATACAAGCCCCACCAATTTCCAAGTCCTTCAAAATTATGAGATAATTTCAAAAAAGCTCAAATTTGGAAATCCTACCGACTTTACCGACATCCTTTTTTTGACTTCTCGTCCGATCGCCCTTCTCTTTGATTCAAAAAATGGTCGCAGCGTAGAACCCTCCGTCAAAATTGTCATCGAAACCCTTGACACTCCACCGGCTTCAACCGAAATTAATGTGAGCCAAAACGGCCAACTATCTTTTTAACCATGCTTCGAGTTAAAAAACCCAATCAAGAGGGCCAGACCCGGTAGTGAAACTTCGACTGTGAATTTCTTAAAAACGATGCCTTTCCTACAACCTAAAACCTAGCTCGGGCCAAGCCCAGTACTACAACTTCGACTCCCCGCCATTATTCTAGAAGACGCACAAATTTAAATCTTGCATCAAGGAATCTATGTCCAATTTCGCTAAAAAAATAAAACTTCCGCATCGAAGTTGTAGTACTGGGCAAGCCCTCCCCGAAGCCATCGTAGCTCTCGGTTTAATTACCGTCGGTCTCATCGCTGTTTTAGCTTTCCTTAATCATTCGTCCTCTTCGGTCAGTCGAGCCATTGACCGCAATATTGCGAGCAACCTCGCCGAGGAAGGCCTCTCAATTGTCAAAAGCGCTGTCGCCTATGAAAAAGCCAAAAGCAACTTCAACCAAAGTTTTTCGAGTAACCGTTTCGCCGTTGACTATCATAACGGTCTAGGTGAAGCGCCCAAAGATTGGTCCAAAGTTTCAGCCAATCAATTCGGCACCCCTCTCCATTTCGATGATTCAAATAATTTATATGGTTACAGTGGCAACTTCGAAACTAAATTTTATCGGGTCATTGACATTGATGCGAACGCCAACTTCATTAAAGCCAACTCCATCGTCAAGTGGCAACCTCAGGGTGGCGGCTCGCCTGAAACCGTTAATCTCGAAACTTATTTTTACAATTACTAAATTTTCCTATGTTCCGCGTTACTCCGCATCTAAGTTATCACTCTCCGCGTTACTCCGCCTCTAAAAAAGGTTACACCCTCGTCGAACTCCTCGTCGCCATTGGTGTTTTCGTGGTGGTCATCACTATTTTAAGCGGTGGTTTGGTGAACGGCCTCCGAAGTTACGAGCAAGGTGTGGCTATGATGTCAGTGAACAACAAAGGTTTCTCCGCCTTGGAAACTATGAAAAGAGAAATCGAGTCCGGCACTTTGAGCGTTGCCCCTAGTGACTGCAAAATTTCTTTGGATAGCTCCCTCTCTTTTGACAACTCCGATCAGACACCCATTACTTACAGCTTGGACAACGGTAAAGTTATAAGAGACGATGGCACTACCCCCCAACCTCTCACCGACGAGAGCGTCTTTGTTACCTCTTTAGGCTTCTGCGCTTCCGATCCTTCTAATCTTAATCTCTCTCGAGTGACGATTTCTTTAAATCTTCGCCCTCAAAGGGAAAAATTCAAAGCGAGCCTCTCTCACTTTCAAGTCTCGGTGGTTAAAGAAGGATCGGGCATCGCGAGCGCCTATCCGGGCAGTCCAGGGGGACCCGGAGGACCACCCGGTCCTCCGGGCGGCGGAGGCAACCCTCCTCCGGTCGGTTGCTCTAGCAATCATCCTCCTAATACGCCCACCGTTCTAATCCCTCCCGACCAAACCCTTAACGTCTGCCTGGGCGAAACTGTTTACCTCCCCTTTAACGGCACCGATCCCGATACTGCCACCGATCCTGCGGAAAAAGTGGCGTCCTGCTATATGCTTGACGGCCCTGGTCACTTCAATCCCGATCCCGCTAGTAATGGCTGGTTGTGGATTATTACTCCCTTAGGCAGTGGCATCGTCCAAGCCACCTTTGAATGCATTGACACCTGCGGGGCTACCTCCACTTACAAAACTGGCACCTACACCTTCATCGTCAACCCGAATTGCGCGCCACCCCCACCTCCCGGTCCCTAATTTTTATGCCAACCGTGAATTTTTTAAAAACTATGGCTTTCATAAAACCTAAAACTTTACCCCGTACCAATCCGAAGGACTTGGTTCGGGGCTACAACCTAATTCTAGACAAACCCAGTACTACAACTTCGACTTACTGTCGATTATAGTATAACCCCACATTTTTTAAACTAAAGAATAAATCTATGCTTCAAGTCATTAAATCGGAAAAATTCCCACATCGAAGTTGTAGTACTGGGCAAACCATGATCTCAACCGTTCTCACTATCTCCTCGGTTCTTTTAGGGTTGGCCATTCTCTCGGCTTCACTTCTTATCTTTCAACTCCGCCAAGCCAAAGACGCTTCCAACTATTCAGCAGCTTCCGCCGCCGCTGACTCCGGCGCCGAGTGGTACTTTGAAAACAAAATTGCCTCCGGGGTTAAATATGATTCGACCACCGGTCTCCTCCCGACTTATCCCCCTCTAAGTTTTTCGAATGGCAGTAGTTTTGAAGTCGAAGCTCTAAGCGACACCCAAGCCAAAATCACCGGCCGCTCCGGGAGTTCTATTAAAGTTATCTACGTTTCCTTGAGTGCCGGTAATCAACCAAACCAAATTCCCTGCAGTAACGCCGACATTATGATCGTTATTGACCTAAGCTTATCTATGAGTAGCCGACTTTCTGCCATTCAAGCCGCCGCCAATAAGTTTATTGATAATCTCGACTCCACCAAACACAAGGTCGGACTCGTGACTTTCTATGACGACAACGACGGCTCCCTTTACCACCTCACCTCTGTCTTCGGTAATATTAAAACTGACATTAACAACCTTACAATCCCCTGGAATCGAACTGACCAAACCGACTTGGCTTACGCTGGTATCACTCGAGCTCAGCAAGAACTAGCCAGTGGTTACGACCAACCCGACGCTACCTCTCCCGACTTTATGGTCATTTTTACCGATGGCAATGTTAACGCCGACCAAAGTGGATATGTCACCGAAACCCAGGCCAGAGCCAACGCTAAAACTGCTTCTCTTTCCGCTCAGCAAGATGGCAACACCCTTTTTGTCGTTGGTTTCCCCACTCCCGATCCAACTGACGCCGCGTTCCTAAAAAACGATATCGCGAGCTCTCCCAAAAACAACCACTTCATCGATGCCAGTCAAGCTAACTGGCCGGAGGACCAGCTTTTGAGTAAAATCGCCTGCTATTCTTCTGGCAGCGGCTCCAACTTCCTCACCTGCAATTCCGGCAGTAAAGATTTAGAAATTCTGGTTGATCGCCCCTCGAGCGCCAATCTGCCATCCCTACAAAGCGGCTTGAAAGAATTCCTTAATCATCTTGACTTTAGTGTATATCCGATAAACACCGCCGGTCTTTTCGCTATGAGTGCTACGGGCTTAACTTCTTATAATCCAAATCCAACCGACTTCAAAAGCGATCTTTTCACCGCCATTGATAACATTATTTCACTCAATAACACCACCCTCAACCTAAGCGGAGGCATCAGCGCCGCTAGAAGCAAATTTAACCTCGCTAGTGATCGCCCCGATCAGTCCTTTAAAGATTTTCTCTTGATTGTGGCTGAAACCTTTCCCGCTCTTGGTCTTAACACTACCGCTGCTATTAACCAAGCTAATCTTATCAAACAAGACCCCGATCCCAGCGAACCGAGTAAAGAAGCCGCCAATGTTTACGTTGTGGCTGTTGGGGGTGTTAAATGCACTGACACTCATGATAGCCACCCTAACTTCTATCAAAGTATCTCCAGTGGCCCGACTTATTGTTTCGAAGCTAGTAATATGGCTGCTCTGCAAAGCGTTCTCGTTCAAAACATTCTGGGTTGCCCCTAAAATTCACCCAGCCCTACGGAAGCCACAGCTGAAAGCCGTGGAGCTGGGTTCATCTCCGGAATATCCCCTCCGGGGGCTTGATGGTTTATAATTAAAGTCATGGATAAAAACTCGGCTCGAGTCCGGATCGCCAAACTCCGCGATGAAATCAATCGCTACCGTTACGCTTACCATGTTTTAGATCGGGAAGAAATTTCTGCCGCCGCTCTCGACTCTCTAAAAAAGGAACTTTTTGATCTGGAGCAAAAATTCCCTGAACTCATCACCCCCGATTCACCTACCCAAAGAGTCGGCGGGGAGTCCTTAAAAGAATTTAAAAAGGTCACCCACCCCGAGCCCCGGATGATTTCTCTAAACGACGCCTTCAGCGAGCAAGACCTCCGTGACTGGCAAACCCGCCTCGAGAATTATCTCGGCTACCACCTCGATCATCGAACCTCGATCATCGAACATTTGTACTACTGCGATTTAAAAATGGACGGCCTCGCCATAGAGCTGATCTATGAAAATGGCGTTTTAGTGAGTGGTTCCACTCGTGGTGACGGCTTAACTGGCGAAGATATTACCCAAAACCTAAAAACCATCGAAGCCATTCCTCTTCGGCTAATCGCCAGTAACCCCCCCGAAAAACTTATCGTTCGGGGCGAAACTTTTTTCACCAAAAAAGAATTTGCGAGAATCAATGCCGAACAAGAAAAAAGGGGGTTGAAAATTTACGCCAATCCGCGCAACGTCGCCGCCGGCTCTCTAAGACAACTCGATCCCAAAATCACTGCCTCCCGCAAACTCGACTTCTACGCCTACTACTTATCCCATGTCTCTGATAAACTTGTCTCTAACCCAAAAACCTATCCTACCAAATCAAGCGAATACACAGCCCTCAGAACCTTCGGCCTTAGAACCAATCCGCATGGTATCGTCGCTGGGTCAATCAAGGAAGTTTTTGAGTTCCATAAAAAGTGGGCCAAAGATCGCGAAAAGTTAGACTATGAAATCGATGGCGTGGTCATCTCCGTGAACGACAATCGCATCTACCAAGCCGCCGGCATTATCGGCAAATCACCCCGGGCCGCCGTGGCCTACAAATTCTCTCCCCGCGAAGCTACCACCCAAGTTTTAGACATCAAAGTCCAAGTCGGCCGCACCGGGGCCTTGACGCCTGTCGCAACGATGCGTCCCGTCGAAGTCGGCGGCATTACCATCACCCACGCCTCGCTCCATAACGATGATGAAATCGAGCGCCTAGGGCTAAAAATCGGGGATACTGTAATCGTCTCGCGCGCCGGTGACGTCATCCCCCAAATCACCCAAGTTTTAAAAGACCTCCGCACCGGCAAAGAAAAACCCTTCAAGATGCCTACCCGCTGCCCAGTGGACGGATCCAAAGTAGTCAAAGATGGCGCCATCACCCGTTGCTCCAACTCCAACTGCTCCGCCAAGCGCCGCGAAGCGTTGTATCACTTTGTTTCTCGCCCAGCCTTTAATATTGAAGGCCTCGGCCCAAAAATCCTTGATCGTTTTTTAGATGAAGGTTTAATCAACGATGCTGCCGACTTGTTTAATCTGAAAACAGATGATTTTATGGTTCTGGAAAGCCTGCCCCGTAGGAAACCGCAGGTTTTCCTTCGGGGGTTCGGCGAAAAATCCGCTGAAAACATTCTCGCCGAAGTTGAATCTCGAAAAACTATTTCCTTGCCCCGATTTATCTATAGCCTCGGCATTCTCCATATCGGCGAAGAAACCGCCCTGCTCCTCGCCAAACAAATTTCAGAGGGGTTCAACTTCCAACCTCGAACTTCCAACCTCGAACATTTTCTGAAAATCCTTCAGAAATTCACCGTGGAGGATTTTCAGAAAATCCGCGACATCGGCCCCAAAGTCGCCGAGAGTATTTACAGTTGGTTCCACGAAAAAAAGAACCTCGACTTTCTAAAAAAACTCGATCGTGTCGGCATTGTTATTTCGAACCTCAAACCTCGATCATCGAACACCAAACTCTCCGGCAAAACCTTCGTTCTTACTGGAAGTTTGGCTAGTTTGTCCCGCGATGAAGCCAAAGAAAAAATTCGCGCGTCAGGCGGCGAAGTTTCTGAATCGGTGAGCCAAAAAACTGATTATGTGGTTGCCGGCTCCGACCCCGGGTCAAAGTATGAGAGAGCTCTTAAACTCGGTGTTAAGGTTTTATATGAAGGAGAATTCCTAAAACTCATTCAATATATCCAAGTAAATCCTCGGGGATCGTCGTATTTTTGCTTTGATTCAACCGATAAAGAAATAATTCTAAAAATTCGAAAAGTCTTAGGCTCCAATCACAAAATTAGAAAGCGATTAAGAAGTATTAAAAATCCAAAATGGAAGGACTCCTACATTCTTCAAATCGGAGGAGTAGGGTTTGTAAAAGACCTTCAGAAGTTTGGGGTTATCAAAAACAAAAGCCTAACGGTGTTTTATTTCCAGAAGTTCCTAAGGACTTTTTTGGGCACTTTGTCATAGGATATTTCGACGGGGATGGGTGTGTCCACTTGGGTAGGTATTTTAGAGAAGATAGAAATAGTTGGAAATGGCAGTTTTCAGTCAACTTTACGTCTGGAAGTAGAAAATTTTTAGTCGGGCTATGGGGATCACTAAATCGGCATGTCTCCGGAGGTAGAATAGGAAGAAAAACTAGAGGTTACGAGCTCGTCTTTTCTCAAAACGACAGCATTGTATTATTCAGGTTGATGTATAATAATAACCCAGCAAACTTATTTTTAAAGAGAAAGTTTGATATTTTTAAAAAAGCAATAAGAGTCATAAAATTGCGGGCGTAGAGGAGAGGCCGTCCTCAGCTCCCTGTCACGGAGCAAATCGCCGGTTCGAATCCGGTCGCCCGCGCATAACTAAAAAAGGATGACCGAACGTCGTCCTTTTTTAGTTTATTT
>JACQBP010000011.1 GCA_016194445.1 Candidatus Liptonbacteria bacterium
CAGCGGAACTTCGACGACTAAAAGTGAATCCCATAAATATACTAATACTGCTAGAAACATCATCGCTAAGTTAACCGTGACCGATGCGCTAGGATTGACGGCGACTCGAAATTTGGCGATTCATGTTGTCTTGGGGCCATGTAGCACAAGATTCCAGACGGGAGATAGGGTGAGGGTGGTGAACGCAGGGTCGGATAGAGAACATGGATTATTGGTTCGATTGACACCAGAGGCTACTTCAAACATTGGTGCTCATATTGACGGCGAGTTAGGCACGATCGTTGGCAGTCCGCAGTTGGCGAGGGGTTATTGCCGGTGGAATGTTAACTACGACAGCGATCCAGATGGTTGGTCAGCGGAGGGAAGTAGCAACCCAGTTCAATATTGGCTTGAGAAAGTGAGCGATGGAACGTCGAGAGTTACTCCGCCGGGAGTAACTCCACCGGGTATTACTCCCCCGGGAACACCAGTTCCACCTGTCCAGCCACAGCCAGGCCCGGCGGGCGTGACCGGAACTTTCTCGGTAACCTCGCCTATGGCCGGAGAGACTTGGAGGGTGGGAGAGATTCGGTCAATCAAGTGGACACCGCCGGCAGGGGTAAGCGCTCTAGATATTTATTTAGGGACCGGTTTGATTAGAATAGGGGCGGCGAATGTCGGTCAGTTTGACTGGGTTATCCCGTCAAGCCTCAACAATCAATCCATCGAAGGTGCTGGTCGACAGATTGTTTTGAACGTGCCGGGTGGAGGGCAAGCGGCGAGCGGACAGTTTTCTATCTTGAGTAAACAGTTGGGAGTGGGTGATACCGTTCAAAATATCCAGACGTTAAATGTAAAGTTGAGTTTAAACCCCGATATTTCGGGGGGAGTCCAGTACGCCTACGCCCGCGGGACCATTGCGCAAGGACCTCAATTAGGGCCACCCCAGCTATTAGGTGGAAATAAGTACTGGTGGGTGGATTATCCCACGGGAGCGGATGGTTGGGTGCTCGACGATGATTTGGCGAAGGTGGTGCCGCTCAATTTGCCGCCAAAGATTGACAGGTTTGAACCGAACAGCCCGGTTTTCTATGTGGGTATAGAAGATAAACTGGAAGTTCAGGCCACGGATCCAGAAGGACAAACTTTGAACTACAAGATTGATTGGGGAGATGGATCATCCGACAACTACACCGGCGCGAGCGGACAGTCAGTGACTATTTCGCATGCTTATACTCAAGCCGGACCGAATAAAAATATATCCGTCACTGTTTCGGATGGACAGCTAACGGATTCAAAAACGCTTTCGGTTACCGTGAACCAGCCGAGTGTTGTCACGAATTTGCCACCCAACAGTCTTACGATTACGGGACCGACGAGTGTCACGACTGGCGTGGTAAATACTTGGCAGGTTAAAGCCACCGATCCAGAAGGGTTATCGCTGACCTACACAGTCAGCTGGGGCGACGCAACTAGCAATTCAACTTACACCGGCGCGAGCGGGCAGTCAGTAAATATTTCTCACAATTACGGTCAATTCGGCGCTGCAACAATCCAAGCGGGCAGTAAAACAATTACCGTGAAGGTTTCGGATGGACAACTGACGGATTCAAAAACTTTGACAGTTAACGTTGTGACGGGTTCAAGTAGTAGTCAAGGGCCTTCGTCACAAATTTCTGGACCCCAAACACCGGTCGTGGGTGTACCTAATTCTTGGCAGATTGTAGCTTATGATCCCGATAGCACTTCAATCAGTTTTGTAGTGAATTGGGGAGATGGAATTTCGAATAACTATTCCGGTCCCCCGGGGCAACAGATAACCGCGACGCACACTTATAGTCAGCCAGGACAGCGGACTATTAACGTTGTGGCTTCGGATGGCGCATTGACTCATGGTTCAAGCTGGGGGGTCAGTGTTTTGACTCCAGATAGGGCAACTCAAAAACCCACGTTGCCGATTATCACGGGGCCGACCAAAGTGATAGTCGGAACAAGTAACTCTTGGCAGGTTTTGATTCAAGATCCCGATACCAACGCGCTTAGCTACACAATTGATTGGGGAGATGGAACGAGCGGGTCTGGCAACGCTCAAAACGGACAAACCGTAACTATTTCGCATACGTATGCGACAGTTGGATTCAAGACATTCATGGTGATAGTTTCAGATGGTAATAGCACGGAGTCTAGGACGTTTTCTCCGACTGTGGTTTTAGATAATCAACCGCCGACGATTAGTAGTCTGACCGGGCCGGTTGAAATTGGAACGGGTGTGACGGGTTTGTGGCAAATTACCGGGAGCGATCCTGAAGCGGGCGCGCTAACTTACGCCGTTAATTGGGGGGGCGGTGGCACAAATACTTATACGGGTTCATCGGGACAGGCGGTTTCCGGCAATCATGCTTACGCTCAAGCTGGCAGTTTTACAATTCAGGTGACTGCTACGGACAACGGCGGACTTACGGCAACGAAGACCTTTAACACTCAAACTAAGGTTGTGACGGCGACAGCGGGTTCAGTGAAGTTTAAAGTTAATGATTCGATTGAGGTTATGCCTGATAATAGTAACCTTGCCATGAGAGCTTTGCCGAAAGTAGGCGGATATTGGATCGTTGGAAGAAATGCGGTAAATAGAGGCGGAGTAAGAGGAGTGGTGGTGGGCGGTCCAGTGGCAGCCGATGGCTATAATTGGTGGGAGATAAAATGGAATGATAATCTGATAGGTTGGTCGGCAGAAAATTGGTTGCAGAAATATACAGCATCGTCAGGCACTCAAACTTCGACGATTAGGGTTGGGCAGTACGCGCCGCTTATCAATCATCCCGATCTGCCGCCAAAAGGCAATCCTCAAAAGTTAAGCACTTTTTCGCTTAACGGACGGGTTTGGGGTTGGGCGGCTGGGGACGGGCTTTGGAAGTTCACGAGCGGGCCGGATCTGACGATTCAGTACTAGGGTTTTAGAGGTTCTTTGGTTTTGTTTATCTTACTAGCCCCTTTAACAGGGGCTAGTAACCTTTAGGGGTTTTTAGCGTATAATTAGCTAAGAAGCATAAAACATGTAACTTGTAGCATGTAGCATAAGGCATATAACACATGGATAAAACCCGCCTAGACTTCGATGGTTTGCTATTTTCGAGGGGGGGGGTAAAATAAAGGCATTGGCCATGGATCGTGAAAAATGAAACATGGAGCATAGGAAAAATTAAAAAAGTCGAATCAAACTAATCGGTGGGTTCTGAAAAATAATTAAAAAATGAAAATAACAAAAAAAACTTCTAACGGGGCAAGTAAAAAATTAATCGCAGTTTCGGTTTTGGTTGGGGTTTTGGCGGTCGGGTTTTTACTGCCGCAGGGTCGGGTGTTAGCGCAGGATGTTAATTCATCCCTTGAGGCTTTGCAAAAGCAAGTCAGCCAGCTTCTGGAGATGATTAAAAGTCTTCAGGCGCAGATTGAGGCGTTGCGGGGTGGGATAACTCCGGTGGTTCCGAGACCGATCGAGCCGGATCGAGGAGATGAAGCTGGATTCACTGGTTTCATTGCGAAAAAAGTTTATCCGGCTGGGTACGGATGCGCGATTCCCATGAGAGTGAAAATTGGATACAAAGGGGATGATGTAAAAATTGTTCAGCAGTATTTGGCAACGGATAAGCAAATTTATCCAGAAGGGTTAGTCACGGGTTATTACGGAAATTTAACCAAGAAGGCTTTGGGAAAATTCCAAGAGAAGCATGGTTTAAATCAAACGGGAGAGTTTGATGAAGACACAAAAAATAAATTAGAAGGGGAAATTGAAAGCGACGAAAACTTCCAGTGCCCGCCGCGGCCGATTCCGCCTCCGAAACCGATTCCGGATCAAGGAATAAAAGTTTATTCACCTTCGAATGGAGAGGTGTGGATGCCCGGGCAGACCTACAAGATTACTTGGAGTCAGGTCTGGCCGACTATAAAAAAGTACGGATGTTTTTCTCAAGGTGAGGGCAAGCCTGAAGTTTGTATAGATCCGCCACCAATTTCGTCGGGAACGGCGAGTTCCACTTTCGCGCCGATTGGGCCAGTCAGAATTACCCTTCACCATTACATCGCCTGTCTTTATGAAGGGCCGGTGAGGTGCATGATCGCGGAGGCGATGCCGTATGTGATTTCGGAAAAAACGGATAATGATGGGGTTTTCGAGTGGACGGTTCCGGCGGATTTGGCCGAGCAGTATCGAGGGAAAATGGTGATCGTGGTTGAGGCGGTCGGTGGTGGCATGAGCGGCCGGAGCGCGGTGTTTGTGATTGGAAGTAATGTTTTGCCCGATAACCAGCTCAAGGTTTTTTCGCCTTCAGCGGGGGAGACTTGGTATAAGGGAAAGACTTATGAGGTTAAATGGACAGAGCCCTTATCGATCTTTGGAATGGTGAGAATTGCTGGAACAGTGAGAATTACTTTGGGTCCAATTTCCTCACCCTGCTATGATCGATGTCCGCTTGCTCCAAGTTTTGTCCCCTATACAATTAACGCTAGCGCGCCGAACGTAGGTTTCTATGATTGGACAATTCCAAACGATTTGCCAAGCTGGTATGTATCGAACAATATGGCGATTTATGTTTCGGTGAACGGAACGGACTCGAGCGGGCAGAGCGGACTCTTTACGATTGCGGAAATTTCTGGCTCTAACTTGCCGCCGGTGGTAACGGGCGTGAGCGGGCCGACGAGTTTAAAAGTTGGCGAGACGGGCGCTTGGACAGTGAAAGCGTATGATCCGGAAAATGGGAGCTTGAGTTATTCGGTGATTTGGGGAGATGAACCAGCGACGGTTGGCGGCTATAATGCCTCGGTTTCGCCCGCGACGCCAGTTCAAAATACCGCCACTTTTACGCATATCTATAACGCCTCTGGAACTTTTAATCCGATTTTTAATGTGATGGATGATAAAGGCCAAAAGGCGAAGACGAGTATGACAGTAGTTGTTCAATAATTCCCGGCTACGGAATACAGATTATTTACGAATATACAGATGTCGACAAAACCCTCCGACGTTACGTCGGAGGGTTTTGTGATATAATTTAATGAATATGGTGGTTTATTTTGGGGCGGATCATCGGGGGTTTGAGCTCAAAGAACAGCTGAAGAAATATTTTCAGGAAAGAGGTTACGAGCTGTCAAGTGGGATTGGGAATTTTTCTCCTTTATGTTACTATGGAGTTTATGAAGCAGGCAGGGATTGAAGAAATCCGCAATAAAATTATGCCTATTTTAAAGACCTACGGCATCAGGCGTGTGGGCATTTTTGGTTCGGCGGCGAGAGGAGAAATGGGTGTCGAAAGCGATATAGACGTGTTGGTGGACTTAACCAAGGATATAAGTTTGATTGAATTTGTGGCGATTAAGCAAAGGTTGGAAGATGAACTTAAGCGCAAGGTTGATCTTGTTGAGTATGACGTTTTAAAACCGGCGCTTAGAAAAAAAATATTAGAAGAGCAGGTAGTTCTTCAATGAAAAAAGATATTCGGGTTTATTTAGAGGATATTTTAGAGAGCATAAATAAAATTGAGAAGTACACGTCTCAAATAAATTTTGAAGAGTTTGGAAAAAATACGGAGCGGCAGGACGCGGTTATGAGACGACTTGAGATCATTGGGGAGGCGGTTAAAAGTCTTCCTGACGAGACAAAGCAGAAATGTTCGGATATTCCGTGGAAGCAAATCGCCGGTATGCGTGATGTTCTAATTCATGAATATTCAGGAGTTTCGATGAGGCGGGTTTGGAGGGTAGTGGAAAATGATTTAAAGCCCTTAAAAGAAACAACGTCGAAGATTTTAGAAGGTCTTTAGGTTTTTAAAACATGGTGATTTATTTTGGGGCGGATCACAGGGGGTTTGAACTAAAGGAGCAGTTGAAGAAATATTTTCAGGAAAGAGCTTACGAGCTGATTGATTTAGGGAATGAAACCTATGACGCGGGGGATGATTTTCCGGATTTTGCTTCGAAGGTGGGGGAAAAGGTGAGTTGGAGTCCGGATAATGGCCGAGGGATTTTGGTTTGCGGGTCAGGAGTGGGGGTGTGCGTGGTGGCGAATAAGTTTAAAAACGTGCGAGCGGCGACCGCGATTTCTTCCGATCAGATTTACGATGCGAGGCGGCACGACGATATTAATGTTTTGTGCTTATCATCGGACTCTTTCGACTTTGACGCCGCGAAAGCCATGACTCAAGTTTTTTTGGACACGGCTTTTGACGAAGAAGAAAAACACCGGCGGAGGTTGGGCGAGATTTTGACGATTGAAGAAAAAAATTTGAAATAAAAAGTTGTTTGCTCCGTTAGATAAATAAAAACAAGAATATATATGATTATTGCGCCGTCAGTGAATTGTATGGATTTCTCTTGCGCGTCTCACAAGTTTTTGGACGCGAGCCGGCATTTTCCGAAGGGGACGTGGCTGCACGTGGACGTGGCCGACGCCAAGTTTACTTACAACAAAAGTTGGGGCAATCCCGAGGAACTTAAAAAACTTTTGATCTCACACCCCAAATTTAATTTTAATATTGAAGTGCACTTGATGGTCGAAGAACCAGAAGAAGTGGTAAAACAATGGGTGGATGCGCCGATCAAAAGAGTGATTGTGCATTTGGAGGCGATCTTGGATCAGCGTTATCGAAAGAAAAAGATGGAGGGGACCCATGTGATTGAAAGTATTATCAAGCGGTGCGCGTCGAGAGGAATCGAGGTGATGCTCTCGAGCAACCCCGAGACGAAACTCGAAGACTTTAAAGAATACTTGGATTACTTCAGCCAGTTTCAGGTCTTGGCGGTCAAGCCGGGGCTCGCGGGGCAGAAATTTTTGCCGGTCGCGCTTCAAAAAATTAAGTTTTTGAGGCAAGAGTTTCCCAATGCTACAATAGAAGTGGATGGAGGGATCGGCTTGGAAACTGGCCGGCTCGCGAAAGAGGCGGGGGCGGATGTGTTGGTCGCGGCAAGCTACATCTTCGACAATTCTGATCCGAAAAGAGCATACGAGGAGTTATTAGAAATTTAAAAATTTTACTGCGATGCTAATATACGAATGCATGCTAATGATACGAATTTAATTATGCAACAAATCTTAGACGATAAAAAAATTCGATTTTTGGAGGTAATGGCGAATCGGATTCGCCAAGACATTATTCGCACCCTGCTCGAAGCAGGATCGGGACATTCAGCCGGGCCTTTGGGAATGGCGGATATTTTTACCGCTTTTTATTTTCATATTTTAAATCACAACCCTCGGAAGCCAGATTGGCCGGATCGAGATCGCCTGGTTTTGTCGAACGGTCATATTTGCCCAGTGCTTTACGCCACTTTATGTCGGGCCGGATATTTTCCGGTTGAGGAGATGAGGACGCTTCGAAAGTTGGATTCACGGCTTCAGGGACATCCGCACCGGAAGGCCCTGCCGGGGCTTGAGACCACTTCGGGGCCGCTCGGATCAGGTTTATCCCAAGCGATTGGGATGGCGCTCGCCGCCAAGTTGGACGGCAAAAAATATCGGACATATTGTTTAACATCGGATGGCGAACATCAGGAGGGGAACACTTGGGAAGCGGTGATGTTTGCGGGAAAAAACCGTTTGAGTAATTTAACGGCTTTGGTGGATCGGAACAATATCCAAATTGACGGAAACACAGAAGAGATTATGCCGCTTGAGCCCTTTGTCGAAAAGTATGAAGCGTTTAATTGGCACGTGATTGAGATTGACGGGCATAATTTTGAGCAGATTGTGGACGCGGTCTCCGAAGCCAAGGCCATTCATGAAAAGCCAACAATGATTGTGGCGCACACGATTCCAGGGAAAGGCGTGAGTTTTATGGAAAACGATTACAAGTGGCACGGGATGCCGCCGAACCAAGAGCAAGCCAGACAGGCGCTCAGAGAGCTTGAGGCAATAGGTCGTAAAATTCATGGCGGCTATGGATAAATTTTATGAATAAGGTTTGGCAACCTTCCTTTCGGAACCAGCGGTTCAATTACTCCAGCGGTAATTGCCCGCCTGCGCTCTCGTCCCGACGACTCCGACTCAGGGTCGGAGACCGAGCCCGTCGTGGACTGCGAGAGCTTCCTCAAGAAAAGTTGCCAAACCGAACGGTCTTGGTTGATTTTTTTAATTTTTATGATAGGATTTGAGTATGGTTACAGCAATTAAAACAAAAAGAAATGGTGGTTCCAAGCTAGGCGTGAATGAAGTGCGAAAGCTTTTTTTGGTTAGTTCAAATTTAACCGATTTACTGGAGGATATACTTGAATCAAAAGGAGAATACAGCACCGAATTTTTGAGCGGTCTTAAGAAATCCCTGAACGAATTTAAGAGCGGAAAAGTTTTCCGGATTAATTCTTTGTCTAACCTTCGCTAGCGATTAAATGCGCGAGCTTTTTGTTACTGGTCAGTTTAAAAAAGATTTATCTAAGGTTCCAGATTTTGTCCGAGACGAAACGGATTTGATTGCTAGAAAATTGAGGGTTGATCCGATTGACAAAAAACTAGGTGTCAAAAAGCTGATTCAAATTACTCCATCGGTTTGGCGAGTAAGAATCGGTTCTTATAGACTAATCTACATTTTTGATAAAGATAGTATCAATCTATTTCGGATTAGACACAGAAAAGACGTTTATAGAAATCTATGATGATAAATTGGAAAAAAATTTTAGCGGTGGTGCTAGGACTCATTCTTTTGGTGGGGGTGGCATGGTTGGTTCTGCGACTCAAAGGAGAAACTAAACCGAGCGGGGTTCCGGTGGGGTTGAAGAATGAGACTTCGACGGTTATGGCTGATAATAATACTTCTGGATGGAAAGCTTATAGAAGTGAGTTTTACGGATTTGAGTTCAAGTATCCTAGTAGTGTTTACTTAATTTCATCCCAACCTAAGAAAATCGAATTGAGTACGATGAGTCCAAGCGACCCTAAACAGCAGTCTTCTTTAGGCCTCGCAAGTAAATTTAGCGTTTCAGTAATTACCGGCCAGAGCCTAAATGAGATAGAAAAAGGATTTGCCAGCTTGGATGGATTTAGTCGAAGCACGGATTCTATAGGGGGAGAGAAGATTGATACTATTGTTTACCGAGAACCCTATGGCAATTCAGTTATTTACGTGGCCTTATTCGACAGAAATGATAGTGGTTACGTTCTAGAAGTGAGTTTTTTTCAATCCCAAGTTGCGTTCAAGGACATTCTCTCTACTTTCAAATTTAAGGAACCCACGGTATCTTCCGTTGATAAAGTTCTGACTGAAGCTACCTATTACGGAACGTTTTTGAATCAAGTTTATGCGAATAAGTTTTTTGGAGTTAAGTTCACCCTGCCGTCCGGATTTTCTAAAGAAAAAGAGGTGGCGGATTTACCCGCTGGAGGTTTCCCCGAAAGACTGTCGACTTCATTTAGAAATGGTGGAAAACAATTTAGTCTTGAGGTTAACCCCCTCCCTAAAGGGTTTGAATTTGCAGGAACATACGGTCATGCGAACATAACCAAAGGGAGTGGTAATTTAGAGGTAGCGTTGCTTCATGATCCGGCACCTTCACTAGGGGGAGATTGGTTTCTATTCGCGATATTTGATAATTCTGGAAAAACGTTTATGCCTTTTTTAAGATGCGCTACTTCGATTTGTAAAGACGAGGAAGAATTGAAAGTAATGTTTAAAGAAACGGTGGCCACCTTCAAATTCATCGAGCCGAAATAATTATCTATGAATCCGAAAGGATTTGTGGTAAGATAGCAGAGGCATGAAGAAGTCTTTAGTGGAAACAAAACTTAAGGAGGTAACGGATAAGATTGTCAAAGAATTCGAGCCGGAAAAGATTATCCTTTTCGGTTCTTACGCTTGGGGTAAGCCTCATGAGGATAGTGATGTGGACTTGTTTATTGTTAAAGAGACAGAAAATACCAGGGAGTTGGCAAGGAAAATTGACGGGTCTTTTTGGGGTCGTTCGTTTGCGATGGATATTGTTGTTTCTACTCCCTCGGGTGCAGAAAATAGATTAAAACGCGGCGATTTCTTTTTCCGCGATATTTTTGATAAAGGCAAGGTTCTTTATGAAAGAAAGTAGAGATAGTAAGAATTATGCGGATTGGTTACATAAAGCTGAAGAAGACGAGCTTTCTCTCCACGCTGTTTTAAAGGTTATTAAGGAAAACAGGAATGTTAAATCCTAACGCAAAATTAAATAGCGATCTGTTCGATTTAAGTAAAGTTAAGTTAGTTGCAACGCGCGACGGATTTGGTGAAGGATTAATCATGGCCGGAGAGCAAAATCAGAACGTGGTGGCGCTATCGGCGGACTTGGTGGAATCAACCCGGGTTGAAGCTTTTGCCAAAAAATTTCCGGAAAGATTTTTTGAAGTGGGGGTAGCCGAGCAAAATATGGTGACGATCGCGGCGGGACTAGGAGTTTCGGGCAAGATTCCGTTTGTGGCATCGTATGCGACTTTTTCTCCTGGAAGAAATTGGGAGCAGATTCGGACAACCATTGCTTACAACGATTCGAACGTGAAAATCGTGGGCGCGCACGCGGGAGTTTCGGTCGGACCGGACGGCGCGACGCATCAGGCGATTGAAGACATTGCGAC
>JACQBP010000015.1 GCA_016194445.1 Candidatus Liptonbacteria bacterium
GAGCGGGGTACTTTTATTATTAACGGCGTGGAACGGGTGGTGGTCTCGCAACTTATTCGTTCGGCCGGCGTTTATTTCACCGCCGTGCCTTGGCGCGGACGGAATCTTTTTGGCGCGAAAATTATTCCCAATCGTGGCGCTTGGCTTGAGTTTGAAACAGAAATTGACGGCTCTCTCGGTGTTAAAATCGACCGCCATCGCAAAGTCCCCGTGACTGACCTGCTTCGGATTTTTGGTGTGACGAACGACGAGTTAAAAAATCAGTTTAAGGACGTTGATAATAAAGCCAGCCATTACCTCGAGGCGACTCTTAAAAAAGATATCGCGAGCGACCTCTCTGAGTCTTACATGGAAATCTACCGTCGCCTCCGTCCGAGTGATCCCACTACTCCCGAGACCGCCAAAAGCTTAGTTGATTCCATGTTTAAGCGTTTCGACCGCTACGATGTTTCCGCCGTCGGTCGCTTCAAAATGAACCAGAGGTTAGGTTTGAGCCCTAAGAAAAACAGCCGCCTTTTAGATGCCGAAGATTTGATTGGCATTGTTCGAGAAATTATTCGTTTAAATAATAATCCCGCTTCTGAACCCGACGACATTGATCACTTGGGTAATCGCCGCTTAAAGACGGTCGGCGAGCTTCTCCAGGGGCGGCTCCGCATCGGTTTTGCAAGACTGAGGAGAATTATTCAAGATCGTATGTCTATTTTAGACAAAGACTCCTTAATGCCGGCCCAACTTATCAATTTTCGACCCATCGCCGCTGTGATCAAGGAATTTTTTGCCTCCTCCCAGCTTTCCCAGTTTATGGATCAGATCAATCCGCTTGCTGAACTCGAGCACAAACGCAGGCTTAGCGCCTTGGGTCCGGGCGGTTTGACTCGCGAACGCGCGAGCTTTGAAGTCAGAGATATTCACCGCTCTCACTACGGCCGCATTTGTCCCATTCAAACTCCCGAAGGCGGTAATATCGGTTTGATCAACTACCTTTCGAGCTTCGCGCGCATTAATGAGTTCGGTTTTTTGGAAACGCCCTACACTCGCGTCAAAGATGGCCGAGTGACCAGTGAAGTTGGTTGGTTTGACGCTATCGAAGAGGAAAAATACAAAATTGCCCACGCTGGTAATCCCCGAGATGAAAACGGACGCTTTACAAGTACCGTGGTTGAAGCTCGTATCAAAGGTGATCCCGGTATCTGTACGCCCGAAGAAGTCGATTTTATTGATGTTGCGCCCCATCAGTTTATCAGTATTGCCACTTCACTGATTCCTTTTTTGCAACACGACGATGCCAACCGCGCCTTGATGGGTTCGAACATGCAACGTCAGGCCGTTGTTTCCATTCGGCCTCAAGCGCCCTACGTTGGCACCGGTCAAGAAGAAAAAGCCGCTTCCGATTCCGGCTATCTCCTTAAAGCCGAAGCTGAAGGTGAAGTGCTTGAAGTCGATGCCAAACACCTTAAAGTTAAGTACAGCAAAGAAACTAAAAACTACCCTTTAGAGAAATTTAAACGATCTAACCAATTCACCTCCATCACTCAACGCCCTCTTGTTTCTTCTGGACAGATGCTAAAAAAAGGTGATCTCTTGGCTGACGGGCCTTCGATCGATAACGGCGTCTTAGCTTTGGGTCAAAACTTGCTGGTAGCCTTCCTTTCTTGGGAAGGCGCTAACTTTGAAGACGCGGTCATTATCTCGGAGCGAGTGGTTCGGGACGATTTTTTCACTTCTATCCACATTGAAGATTTTGATTGCGATGTTCGCGACACCAAACTTGGCCCCGAAGTCACCACTCCCGATATCCCCAATGTCTCCGAAGAAAAACTCAAAAACCTCGATGAAGAGGGGATTATCCGCATTGGCGCCGAAGTCAAAGCCGGCGATATTCTAGTCGGCAAGATTTCACCCAAAGGCGAAGCTGAATTAAGCTCTGAAGAAAGGTTACTCCGGGCTATTTTCGGCGAGAAGGCCCGTGACGTCAAAGACACCTCCCTCACTTTGCCCCATGGCAAACAAGGCCGCGTGGTTGGTGTTAAGATTTTTAATCGCGATCAAGGCGACAAACTCGAGCCCGGTATCATCAAAAGAATCCGCATCGAAGTGGCGGAGCTCCGAAAAATCCAAGTCGGCGATAAGGTGGCTGGTCGCCATGGTAACAAAGGTGTTATCTCCCAAGTTCGGCCCGCTGAAGATATGCCTCACCTTGAGGATGGCACTCCCGTCGATATTATTTTAAATCCGCTCGGTGTCGCTTCTCGCATGAACCTCGGCCAAATTTTAGAAACCCATCTCGGTTGGGCGGCTCATAAACTAGGGTTTAGGGCTGTGACCCCAGGCCTCGATTCGGCGAGTGAAGAACAAATTCGGGAAGAGCTCAAAAAAGCCAATCTCCCAGAAGGCGGCAAGATTAAGCTTATCGACGGCCGCACCGGCGTGCCCTTCGACCGACCCGTGACTGTCGGCATGATTTATATGATGAAGTTAAACCATCTGGTTGAAGACAAAGTTCACGTCCGCTCCATTGGTCCCTACTCTTTGATCACCCAGCAACCCTTAGGGGGCAAAGCTCAATTCGGCGGTCAACGTTTCGGTGAAATGGAAGTTTGGGCTCTTGAAGGTTACGGCGCGCGGCATGTGCTTCAAGAAATGCTCACCATCAAATCCGACGACATCCTCGGTCGCTCCTCCGCTTATGAATCCATTATTCGCGGTGAGAAGATAAAAAAACCCAATATTCCCGCTTCTTTCAATGTTCTTCTCGCCGAGCTTAAAGCTCTTAGTTTTAATATCGAACCGGTTTTTGACACCGCGGGTCTAGAAAATCGCGAAGATTTTAAAGCCCTGAAAATCGGCATTGCTTCCCCTGACGAAATTTTGCGCTGGTCTCACGGTGAAGTCATCAAACCCGAAACTATCAACTACCGCACCCAGCGTCCGGAAAAAGACGGCCTCTTCTCGGAGCGGATTTTTGGTCCGACCAAAGATTACGAATGTTACTGCGGCAAATACCGGCGGATTCGGTACAAAAATGTGGTTTGCGACAAATGCGGCGTCGAAGTCACTCGGTCGGCGGTCAGGCGTGATCGGATGGGCCACATTAAATTAGCCACTCCGATTTGCCATATTTGGTTCTTGAAAAGCATCCCTTCTCGCTTGAGCCTTCTCTTAAACACCTCTTCAACTAAACTCGAAAGAGTCATTTACTACTCGGCCTACATCATCACCGATGTCGATGACAATATGCGCAAACAAGCCTTAGAAGAACTTGATCGAGAACTCAAAACCAAACTTAAAATTGTTGGCACCAAAGACGACAAAGTTAAAAAAGAAATCAATGTCGCCGCCGGCGAAACTCGGGAACTTTTAAACAACCTCAAACCGGGGGACATCTTAAGCGAACTTGAATACTTTAGTTTAGCTCGGCGCTTTGGCAGTGTCTTCCGAGCCGGTAGCGGCGCTGAAGCCGTGCGAGAAATTTTAGAAAGGATGGATTTAAGAAAAGAAATTCAGAAAATCGAGAAAGAATTAGCGGCTTCCAAATCTGGAGTCTTTGATGCGAAGCAACCTCGCCGCTTAAAAATGATTAAGGCCATGATCAAAAATAACACTCGCCCCGAATGGCTTATCATCACCAACTTGCCGGTTCTCCCTCCAGACTTGCGGCCGATGGTGGCCCTCGATGGCGGGCGCTATGCCACCTCTGATTTAAATGATCTTTATCGTCGGGTTATCAACCGCAACAATCGTTTAAAGAAACTCCTCGAAATTAAAGCCCCGGACGTGATTGTCAAAAACGAAAAACGCATGCTTCAAGAAGCGGTGGATGCCCTTATCGACAACTCCGCCCGCTTCGGCACTCAACAGCTCTCCACTCAACGCCGACCTCTCCGTTCTCTAGCCGATATGTTAAAAGGTAAACAAGGCCGCTTCCGCCAAAATCTTTTAGGTAAAAGAGTGGATTATTCCGGCCGATCCGTGATCGTGGTTGGTCCTAAATTGAAATTAAACGAATGCGGTTTGCCTAAACGGATGGCTCTAGAACTTTTCCGTCCCTTTGTGATTAGCGAAGTGATCAAACGGGGTCTGGCCAACAATATCCGCAGCGCTAACCGGGTTTTAGAACAGTCCACCGATGAAATCTGGGCTATCCTTGAAGAAATTATTAAGGATCGCTACGTTCTTTTAAACCGCGCCCCCACCCTCCATCGATTGAGTGTCCAAGCTTTCAAACCGATTTTAGTCGAAGGTCTCGCCATTCAAATTCCACCGCTAGTCTGTATGGCCTTTAACGCCGACTTTGATGGTGATCAAATGGCCGTTCACTTGCCGCTCTCCGAAGAAGCTCAGCGCGAAGCCCGCGAAATTATGGCGTCGAGCCAGAATCTTTTAAAGCCCGCCACCGGCGATCTGATTACTATTCCAACCCAAGATATTGTTTTAGGGATTTACTACATCACTCAACTCATCCAGTCCCATTCGAACACCCCCAAGCACTTCTTGGATAAATCCGACGCCTTTATGGCCCACCACCACGGTGTCATTGGTTTAAGAGAACTCATCAAAGTTGGCGTCGCGGGGAACATCCTCGAGACTACCATCGGACGACTGATGTTTAACGAAGTTTTTTATGATGTCGAACACGAGTTTGTCAATCGAAACTTGAACAAGAAAGAACTGTCGAAGTTGATGGATGGTTTTGTCGAACGTTATGGCTTCGAAAAAACTAGCGAAGTTTTAGACCGCATCAAGCTCCTAGGCTTTGAAAGAGCCACTCGCTCCGGCATCACTTGGTCTATTTCTGATTTGATTATCCCTAAAGAAAAACCCCAGATCTTACTGGACGCCGAAAACAAAGTCGATGCCATCTACGGCCAATTTCGTGACGGCCTCTTAACTAAAGAAGAACGCCGCGCGCGCATCATTAGCATTTGGGAAAAAGCCAAAAAGGAAATTTCTAATCTCGTTTTAAAAGTTTTGCCCGAAGATAACTCCATTTACCAAATCATCGATTCCGGTTCCCGGGGATCTTGGGTTCAGCCCATCCAAATGACGGGTATGAAAGGCTTGGTTCAAAACTCCCAAGGCGAGACGATTGAATTACCCATCAAATCGTCGCTTAAGGAAGGCTTAAGTGTTTTGGAATATTTCATCTCGACTCACGGCGCGCGAAAAGGCACTACCGACACCGCGCTTAAAACCGCCCAGGCCGGATACCTCACACGGCGTTTAGTCGATGTGGCTCAGGACATCTTCGTTAAAGAAGACGATTGCGGCACCAAGGAAGGCATCGAAATTGCGAGGAGTGCTGGTGAAAAGTTCGGCCAGTCTTTCGCGAGTTCTCTATTCTCGAGAACCTCGCTCGAAGAAATTAAAGTTGGTCGCAAAGTGATTGTTAAATCAAACGAAATTATCGCCAAAGTTGCTGCCGAAGCCATTGAAAAATCCGACCTCGCTTCCATCAAAGTTCGTTCGCCCATTACTTGTAAAACTCTCTATGGCGTTTGCGGCCGCTGTTACGGCTTTGGTTTAGGCGAGAATAAGCCCGTTCGCTTAGGTGAAGCCGTCGGCGTCATCGCCGCTCAATCCATCGGTGAACCTGGCACCCAGCTTACTATGCGAACTTTCCACACGGGCGGCGTGGCTGGAGTTGATATCACTCACGGTTTGCCTAGAATTGAAGAAATTTTTGAAGCGCGGCCACCCAAAGGTAAAGCTTTTCTTGCCGCCGAAGATGGCCTCGCCGATAAAATCGAAGACCGAGGCACTCTCCGCGTTCTCTTGGTCATCCCCAAAAAGAAGACTGGCTCTCTTAAAAAAACCTCCAAAGCCGCTAAAGTGGCGGAGTATGCCATCTCGAGTTCCTCTTCGTTCTTAGTGAATCTCGGCGCCGAAATTAAAAAAGGCGACCAGCTCTCCGATGGCAACCTCGACCTTAAAGAACTGATGGAATTTCGCGGCAAAGAAGCCGTTGAAAAGTACATCGTGAGCGAAGTGCAAAAAATTTATTTCTCGGAAGGCGCTTCTATTAACAACAAGCATATCGAAGTCATCGTGAAACAGATGTTCTCTCGGGTCCGGGTTAAAGATGCCGGTGACGCTCCCGATTTCGTGGCTGGAGAAATTATCGAAAAACCGAAGTTTTTGGAGATTAACCGGGAATTAAAACGCCAAAGTCTCACCCCCGCTAAAGCGGAACAACTTTTAATGGGCATCACCCAAGTCGCGCTCTCCACCGACAGTTTTCTCTCCGCCGCTTCTTTCCAAGACACCGCTCGCGTTCTAGTTCGGGCCGCCATTGAGTCAAGAATCGATCCTCTCCGTGGTCTCAAGGAAAATGTTATTATTGGTCGCCTGATTCCCACGAGCGGTCTGCCGCATAAAATTACGCTTCCCGAAGAAACTGTCGCCCAAAACGATTCTGAAGTTAGTTCTCTGGCAGAGCTTGTCCCGACACCAGATCGAGCACCGTAGCGCCCTCCCGCTTTCTTTGTACTAATGGTTTCATATGAATGATACAGTTCGGCGGAACGACTTGGTTACAAGAGTGGCGCTATGGAAAGCGCAGTGCTCGGCTCGGTGCGGGGCTTGACTCAAGCCACCCCCTGTCGTATCCTAGTTTCTACTTAAGTCCAGGGGTTGACGAATCTGCCAAGATTAGCTAGCCTCTAACGGTCCACACTATGGAAACAAATCAAGAATTTAAAACCAAAAACTACGAAATCGCTTTTCTCGGCCGAGATGAATCAATTGTCGCGACCCTGACTAAGTTGTTAAAACAACATGAATTTGAGGTAGTGGGCGAGGGTACGCTAAAAAAGATTACTCTGGCTTATAAAATTAAAAAAGAAGAGTATGGTCATTTTGGTTACCTTCATTTTGCTGGTAACCCGGAAAACTTAAGTGCTTTAAGTCACAACTTAAAAACTAATCCTAGTCTCATTCGGTTTTTAATCGTCACTCCGCCCTTCGTTAAAACCAAATCTCCGATCACAAACGGTTTCAAACCCAGAATAAAAGCGCCTTCTCCTAAAATTGATCTCGAAGAACGGCCCTCTCTCCCTATTTCAAACGAAGCTTTGGAGAAAAAAATCGAAGAAATCCTACAATAGTTTCAAGTTGAAAAATAAAAGTTTAAAATGATAGCTCAAAATTTAAAGTTGTTAAATTACAAAATCATCCCAAAGGGATACCAAAATTTTACATTTTGATTTTTTAGTTTTAAATTTAATTAGATGAACCTAAACAAAGCCTTCGTCGCCGGTCGCCTTACGGCCGACCCTCAACTTCGCACCACTCCTTCTGGTCAGTCGGTCTTGAGTTTTAGTTTAGCCACCAACCGCAATTGGACCGATAAAGCCGGCGCCCGTCAGGAAGCCGTTGAATATCACAACATCGTTGCTTGGGGTAAGCAGGCTGAAATCGGCAGCCAATTCCTTTCTAAAGGCAGTTTGGTTTTAGTTGAAGGTCGTCTTCAAACCAGAAGCTGGCAAGACAAACAAGGTGGCCAGCGAAAAACCACCGAAATCATCTGCGAGCGCATGCAATTTGGCCCCCGTTCTTCTGGCGGCGGGTCCGGATTCAGAAGTTCCACTCAGCCTGGCTTCAAAAGTTCTGAATCGGAGCCATCTAGCAAAGACGTCTCAGTCGAAGAAATTCCCGTTATTGACATCGATAGTGAAATCAAAGAAGATATAAAACCCGAAGACCTCCCATTCTAAAGGGCTTTCTACGAATTTCGTGCGAAAGCAAGCGAAATTCGTCAAGAAAACCCTTACCCCTTACCACTTTTTATGATAACTTGTGCCTAATACATAGACGCTAAAAATAATAAAATCTTTCTCGTAATCACTGGAACTTTAATTAAAAAGTGGTGCGGGGTAGAATAATCAACTAAATTTATGGCCAAAAAAATCAAAACCACTTTAAAACTCCAGCTTGAAGCCGGTAAGGCTAATCCCGCTCCTCCCGTCGGCACGGCTTTGGGTCCTCACGGCATCAATATCCAAGATTTTTGTAAGCAATTCAACGAAGCGACGAAAGATATGATCGGCAGTGTCGTTCCCGCCGAAATCACCATCTTTGAAGACCGAAGCTTTAGCTTTATTCTAAAAACCCCGCCCGCCTCGGATATGCTTCGCAAAGCCGCTGGTATCGAAAAAGGTTCTGGCACCACCCCTAAAGTCAAAGCCGGTAAAGTCACTCGCGCTCAAATCCGAGAAATTGCCGAAAAGAAAATGCCGGACCTAAACGCCCACACCCTCACCGCCGCTGAGAAAATCATTGAAGGCACAGCCCGCTCAATGGGCATCGATGTGATTGGTTAGATAAATTCCTTATCTTTGACCAAAAAGTCCTTCTGCCTTAAAGTAATCAGAAGGACTTTTTGTTTTTATGGAAAATAAAAAAGGTAAACTCATCGTCTTCGAAGGCCCCGATGGCTCTGGTCAAAGCACCCAAGCTGAACTCCTAAAAAAATATCTCGAAGAGAAGGGTTTCCAAATTATTTTAACCAAAGAACCAACCAGAGAAAGCCCAGCCAGTCAAAAAATATCAGCCATCCTCAACCACAAAACCAAAGCTACCCCCGAGGAACTTCAAAAGCTTTTCATTGAAGACCGTGAACACCACGTCGAAAAGTTAATCTTACCAGCCCTAGTTGAAAGCAGGATAATCATCTGCGATCGATATTTTTTTTCCAATTTTGCCTTCGGCGCTATTGATTGCGCTCTGGATTGGCTTATTTCCCTAAACCAGAACTTCCCCATTCCGGACCTCACCCTTATTCTTGATGTTTCCCCCGAAGTTTGTCTAGAGAGAATCACCTCGCGCGGCCGGCCGGTTCAATTCTTTGAAAACCTAGAAAAACTCGGAAAAGTAATGGAAAACTACAAAAAAGTCGCCCCCATGTTCTCGAACGTTTATTTAGTAAACGGCGAGCGCCCGATCGAAACCATTCACCAAGAAATTTTGGAGATCGTAAAAAAAGTTTTAGAATAGAAAGCGAGATACCAATATACTAATACGTGCGAATGATACGAATCATGTGAATTTGAAAGTATTAGTATTATTTGTATCATTAGTAAAATTTGTATATTAGTATCATATTATGCCCTCCTACACCCCCACTATCGGTCTCGAGATTCACGTGGAATTGAAGACCAAAACTAAAATGTTCTGCGACTCCCCGAATAATCCCGAGGAGCAGCATCCGAACCGAAACGTATGTCCGGTCTGTTTAGGCCATCCGGGCACCTTGCCGACCATCAATATCGAAGCCGTTAAATCCGTCATCCGCGTCGGTCTGGCTCTAAATGGCGAAATCAATCCCAAAACCAAATTCGACCGCAAAAATTATTTCTACCCCGATCTTCCCAAGGGCTATCAGATTTCCCAATACGACCAGCCGCTCGTACTCGGTGGTTCCCTAAACGGCATCACCTTAACCAGAATTCATTTAGAAGAAGACACCGGCCGCCTAGTTCATTCGAACAGTTCGAACCCCGATCATCGATTATCCAGCCTCGTCGACTTTAACCGCGCCGGCGTGCCCTTGATGGAGCTTGTGACTGAACCCGAAATCAAATCCGCCGAAGAAGCCGTTAATTTTGGGAAAGAGCTCCAGCTTATTTTGCGCTACCTCGGCGTCTCCGATGCCGATATGGAAAAAGGCCAGATGCGCGTGGAGGTGAACATCTCTCTCGGTAAATGGTCCAAGGGCATGTGGAAACAGGGGACTAAAGTGGAAATTAAAAACCTCAACTCGTTTGGAGCGGTGTCGGGTTCGATTGAGCATGAAATCAAACGCCAGGCCGAAGTGATGAAAACCGGCAAAGTCCATCAAGAAACTCGCGGCTGGGATGATGTGAAATATGTTACCGTCGGCCAGCGATCAAAAGAAGAAGCCCACGACTACCGCTATTTCCCCGAGCCCGACCTCCCGCCCTTTGAAACCACCGTCCTCGGCCTCGACGAGTTAAAAATGTCCCTCCCCGAACTCCCCGCGGCCAAACGCGATCGCTTCAAGCGGGAATATAAATTCGAAGGTGCCAAGCTTGAATCCTTGATTGTCGATCAACGCTTAGCCGAATTTTTCGAAGAAGCCGTCTCCGAACTTAAAACTTTCTTGCCCGCCGAACCTACAACCTACAACCTACAACCTAGCGCCGCTCTTCTATACAACTATCTCACTTCCGACTTAGTGGGGATGATGAAAGAAAGCGAAATCAGTTTCGAAAACCTTAAAATCAAGCCCGAACAGTTAGCTCATTTGGCCTTCTTGATCGACTCCGGCAAAATTATGAGCCGTGGCGCCAAAGATATTTTAAAGAAAATGTTTGAATCCGGCGAGGATCCGGAGGATATTTTAGAAGATGAAGGCCTTCATGTTGTCTCTGATGTTTCCGAGCTCGAATCTGTGGTCAAAGTTGTGATCGCCGAAAATCCATCCGCCGTCGCCGACTATAAAAAAGGCAAAACCGCCAGTGTCCAATTTATGGTTGGTAAAGCGATGAGCAAATTAAAGGGGAAGGGGAATCCAGAAACCCTAAAAACCATCTTCCTTAGGCACTTGACTTAAGCTTATAAATTTGATATAAACCTAGTGGCAACTAAGGAGGTGAACATGGCTGTGGAATTCCGGATCATGATGCTAGGTCCGGTGATTGGTGGTGAGACTTTCGATCTAGTTGTTATCGAATGGGAAGAGGAAAGAGATGAACTGCCCGACGTGGAACTAAACTCGGGTTGGCTCACCGACCCCCGTTTCCTAACAAAAAGAATGACCGGGCTTTCCTCGCTCCATTCCGCCACCCTATCGATGGATCTATGCTATCCCCACTAGAGACAGGGAAGTTCACTCGAATTTCCCTCTCTTCCAAAGAAACTTTCCATGGTTTTTCCGGAAGAGACTAAGACCTCTACTATTGACCCGCCCACCACTGAAGTCCCTCCTCCGGGGAACCCCGCGAGCTGATCCACTAGCTTACCGGGGACACAAACGCTCCACTCCTGAACTTTAGGGGTGGAGCGTTCTTATTTGATTAGAGTCGCTTTGTAAGTATTTTGAGCTTAGCGATTCAATCGTCCCGAGTAAATCAAGGAGCTACCTTAAGAATTTTTCTACCAACCTCCTTGCCCCGTTAAAAACCGTGAGGGCTCGCAACGTATCTTTGTTTTTAATGGGGTCCGCCTGCGAGCCTCTAGAAATCCAATTGATACTTTTGTCCCTCTTAAACCACGTCATCTGTCGCTTTGCGTACTGCCCGATTTTTACCGCAATAGTCTCTAAAGTCTCGAGCTTGTTCATTTCGCCATCGAGAAATGGCCCCACCCACCGATAATACAAACTAATATCATTGAGTCTCTTCTGACTCACCCCCGATTTTTTCAAACCCTCCATCTCTTGAATCACTCCTTCTCGCAATCGTTTCAAAGTTCTTTTCTTAATCCGCTTTTTAAGTTCCTCCGGCGCCACCTTAATCCCTATTTTTAAAAATTCGCGCCCAACTATTCTCTTATTCGCACGAATTAGAGAAAGGTATGGCACCGGTTTCCCCGTTTGCATCACAATTTCAATCGCTCGCACTAGTCGCCGTTTATTATGCCGATCAATACCCACCGCTCTTTTAGGATCCAGCTTCTTTAGCTCTAAAAAAAGTTCCTCCGCCGATTTCTTCTCCAACTCCTCCCGCAATTTCAAATTCGGTTTTACCCTCGGCAACTTCCAGTCGTTGATGAGCGTATCTATATAAAGCCCCGTCCCTCCGGCAATAATCGGAATTTTTCCGCGTTTGATAATATCTCGAATCGCTTTCTCGGCTAGTTTTTTATACTGTGTCACCGTAAAAGTTTTCTTCGGACTCACCACATCAATCAGATGATGTCTCACCCCTTCGTAGAAGCATCCATCTTTTTCCTGAAACCTGAAACCTGACACCTGACACCTATCGTGGGGCACTTTATCACTCCCCAAATCCACCCCTCGATAAACCTGCCTCGAGTCCGCCGAAATCACTTCACCATTAAACAACTTGGCGAGTCGCACCGCCAAAGCCGACTTCCCCGAAGCCGTCGGTCCTAAAACAACCACAATTTTCGGTTTAGAGTTTTTTACTCTCAATCTCTTTTTTAAGATTAGCAATCAATTCCGCAAGTTTTACTTCCAAATTATCCTTACTCCCTCGCTTCCTCACATTCACAAATCCTCCCGACTCCTCTTTTTCTCCGACCACAATCACATACGGGATTTTCTTCACCTCCGCCTCGCGAATTCTTTTCCCCAAAGTTTCATTGGAGTCAGAAACTTCCGCTCGAATCCCAGCGTGCCGCAGTTCCTTCAAAATTTCTCCGGCATATTTCGCAAATTTTTCACTAAGTGGCAACACAGCCGCTTGCACCGGGGAGAGCCAAAGCGGTAACGCCCCTTCAAAGTGTTCGAGTAAAATTCCGATAAACCTTTCAAACGAACCATAAACCGCCCGGTGAATCACCATTGGTTTCTGCTTCTGCCCTTTTTCATCAATATAAGCGAGACCAAACTGTTCGGGGAGCATCACCAAATCGAGTTGAATGGTCGCGAGCTGCCAGCTCCGCCCCAAAGAATCTTTAATCTCAATATCAATCTTCGGCCCGTAAAAAGCGCCGTCTTTTTCTTTGAGTTCATACTTCATTCTGTTTTCTTTGAGCGCCATTTGGAGCGACGTCTCCGCCCTCTCCCAATCTTTTTTGTCGCCCATGGCTTTCTCCGGCATCGTGGAAAGATAAAAAATCGGCTTAAAACCAAAAATCGCGTAAACCTTCGTCACTAACTTTAAAAGCGAAGATACCTCGTCTTGAATCTGATCCGGCCGCAAATAAATGTGCGCGTCGTCCATCGTAAACTGCCGCGCTCGAAAGAGTCCGCCCAAAACCCCCGAGAGTTCGTTGCGGTGCAGTCGTCCGATTTCCGACAGTCGCAAAGGCAAATCTTTATAACTCCTAATCTTCGAGTTAAAAACGTAAGTTGATTCCGGACAGTTCATCGGCTTCAAGGCGTAAGTCTCTTTACTCGATTTACCCTGAGCATGGTCGAACGGGTCAAAATAAAACATATTCTCGCGGTAATACTTCCAGTGGCCGGATTTTTCAAACACCTGTTTTTTAACCATAATCGGCGTTGAGATTTCCTCGTATCCGGCTTGGTCGAGCTCCTCGCGAATCAGCTTCTCGAGTTCTCGAAAAATGATCATGCCCTTGCCGTGCCAAAAAGCCGTCCCCGGCGCCACTTCGTGAAACGAAAAAAGGTCCAACTGCTCCCCGATAGCGCGATGGTCGTTTTTGCTAACTTCCGGCTTCGATTCGTCTTTAGGCATTTTGTTGATTATAAATGTTTTCTATCCTTTTTGGAAGTCCTTTTAAAATTGACTTCGCAATTTATTAATGTAATAAATTAACCAGCTTTCAGGTGTAGCAACCATTGACATCGTCATAAAGGAGAAACGAATGATAAGTCTAAGTCTGGACTCGCCTATCGTCGGTCGCCTGAAAACCAAGGCCGCCATGCTTGCATCGGGCGACCCTGCCCATCAAGAAATCCGACCCGTCTTAATTGTCGGAGGGGGAGGAATCCGTGGAGCTTTCAGTATGGGAGTTCTAGCTGGTCTCGAACAAACCGGACTCTCAAGCGCTTTCGATACCGTCATCAGCGTCTCGGCCGGAGCTCCAAACTGCGCCTATTTCTTAGCTCGTCAGGCCCGGTTGGCCGTTTCGGTTTACACGGACGATTTAACTGATAACCGCTTTTCCAACCCTTGGCGCCTAAACAAGATCGTCGACATCGACTATCTTGTGCGAGTGCTCCGAAACGTCAAACCCTTAGACGTCGGAGCTGTTTGCGCCTCGAGGTCGGATTTTCTCACGGCGGTCACCAGTCTCGCTGGTGAAGGATCATTCCAAGATGTGAAAACTTTTCCAGACATCTTTGATCCGATCAAAGCCTCGATGGCTTTGCCGCTCCTCTACAATCGGCCGGTTTCCTTGAACGGCGTACCGTACCTTGACGGAGCCGTGACTTTGCCGCTGCCAATCCGAATGGCTCTCTATCTCGCCTCAACCGACATCCTGGTGCTGGTCAACTACCCGATCGATCAACCCCTTGGCAAGACCCCCTTGCTTGAAAGGTTGATGAGCCACTTCTACTTCAGGCATTTTCCCCGAGCTTTCGCCGAGGCATTCCTGAAGAGACGGAAGATTTACGATCAGAACATGGCCATCCTCATGGCATCGGGTGGCAAACTTAGGGGAGCCAGGGGCACAGTCAACGTTGGGATTATTGCTCCGCCACGCGAGGCAATGATTGGCCGACTCACCAAAAGCCGCACCAAGGTTCATAGTCTTGCTCTTACGGGAGCTCAAACAGCGCTCGACATCTTTGCGCCCGGTAAGCAAGCCGAACCCTGATCATTTTCTCCAGTTCAAAAAGACCGCCCAGGGTTCATCCTTGGGCGGGTTTCATTTTTAGAAACATTGCTGTATATTTTAATCATGCTCGACATCAAGCTCATCCGAGAAAACCCGGACTTGATTTATTCCTCGAAATTTTGTTAAATAAGATCAATAACGAACTAAAATGCTTACCGAATTCATCATCAAAAAACTCAAAACCGCCCGCTACAAGATTTTAAGAGATGGAACTTATTTTGGTGAAATTCCAACGATTAAAGGTGTTTGGTCTAACGCTAAAAATCTCGAGGACTGCCGCCGAGAACTAGCTGAAGTCTTAGAGGATTGGCTCTTACTTAAAATCAGGAGCAAGGCTAAAATTCCTGGATTCAACATCAAAGTTGATCGCCGAGAATTAGTCCGAAATGCCTAAAAATACCTCTTGGCGGAAGTTAGTTCAAAAATTCCGCCAACTTGGTTTCGACGGCCCCTTTTCGGGTGGTCGTCATCTTTTTATGTCTAAAGGAGAGTTCAAAGTTCGCATTCCTAACCCGCACCAGAGCGATATTTCAAAATCCCTACTTTCCGAAATTTTAAGACAAGCCGGTATCTCGCCTAAAGATTGGGATAGTGTAAAATAGTCTTATGCTCGATATTAAGTTAATTCGCGAGAACCCCGAGAAGGTCAAAAAAGGCATTTCTGCCAAAGGCGTAAACTCAAAACTCGTAGACGACTTTTTGGCCATCGACGAAAAATGGCGAGATTTAACCAAAAAATCCGAAGATCTCCGCGCCGAACAAAGGCGAGCGGGCGAAGCCAAAGACGTAGAGACGGCGAAAAGACTCAAAGACGAAATCAAAAGCCTTGAAGACGATTTAGAAAAAACCGCCCAAAAGCGCGATGACCTGCTTCTAGAATTTCCCAATCTCCCATTTGAAGACGTCCCGGTCGGCAAAGACGAAACCGGCAACAAAGTTCTCCGCGAGGAAGGCAAAAAACCCGAATTCAAATTCGAACCCAAAGACTACTTAACTCTCGCCAAAGAACTAGATTTGATTGATATAGAACGTGCCGGTGAAATTTCAGGGAGCCGTTTTGGTTATTTAAAAAACGAAGCCGTCCTTTTGGAGTTTGCCCTGGTTGATCTGGCGCTGAAAACTTTAATTAAGGAAAAATTCACGCTCCTTGTTCCACCCGTTTTAGTGAAACCCGAAATTATGAAAGGTATGGGCAAGAGCAATTTTGTGAAAGACAAAGATGCTTACCATCTCGAAGAAGACGATCTTTATCTTGTCGGCTCCTCGGAACATTCCATCGGTCCTTATCATATGGGAGAAACCTTAAACGAGAAAGACTTACCCAAACGCTACGTCGGTTTCTCGACTTGTTTTCGGAGGGAAGCGGGCAGTTACGGCAAAGATACCAAAGGCATTTTGCGTGTCCATCAATTCGACAAAGTTGAAATGGTGGTTTTCTCAAAACCCGAAGATTCCGAAAAAGAGCACCAGTTCCTCCTCTCCCTTCAGGAAGAGTTGATGAAAGCGCTTGGTCTGCCATATCGAGTCGTGGCCAACTGCACTGGCGACTCCGACCCAACCGCCGCTCGCCAGTTCGACATCGAAACCTGGTTGCCCAGCGAAAAGAAATATCGCGAAACCCAATCTGTGTCCAACACCACCGACTACCAAGCTCGCGGCTTAAACACCAAGTATCAAACTAAAGACGATAAAAAAGAATTCGTGCATATACTAAACGGCACCGCTTTCGCCATCGGCCGGACGGTCATCGCCATCCTCGAAAACTTCCAAACCAAAGACGGGGAAATCGTCATACCCAAGGTGCTGCAAGGTTACGTTGGTAAGAAAAAAATCTCGCCTAAGAAATAAACTAGTCAATTATCCTCGAATCTGCTACCATAAACTGGGTTATGGTCATATCAAAAGAACAAAAAGAATTAATCGCCACAGCTTGCCAAAGGTATGGAGTAAAAGTCCTCCTCCTTTTTGGTTCCGAAGTGGACGGCCGCACTCACGAGGAAAGCGATATTGATTTGGGTTTTTTAGGCAAAAAACTTTCTTTTGAAGAGCTAGCGGAGTTTAATACTGAATTTCAGAAAATCTTCGGCCGCGAAAAAATCGATACCGTGAGCCTCTTGCCCTTAAATCCGCTAATCTTAAAACGCATTTTTGACCATCACCAAGTCCTTTATCTTGAGGATCGCTTCCTTTACCATACCCTTTCCAGCTACGCCACTAAATCTTACCTCGAAACCAAATTCCTCCGCGAGAATTTAAAAAAACGTCTCGAAGAAAAATATGTCCGAAATCGATAAGGAATTTTTGAGGCAAAAAATCAGTCAGGCCGAAAAATACCTCGAGGAGCTCAAGAGTTTCCTAAAGTTGAGCGACCTCGAAATTTCCGGCGACCTCAAAAATCGCTATGCCCTTGAGCGGGTTTTCCTACTTCTTGTCGAGGAAATGATTGACATCAACAACCACCTTTTGAAAAGTTTCGATATTTCAGTGAGCGATCTCCGCTCCAGTTTTGGGCTTTTAGGCGAGCAAGGGATTTTAGATAAAGAATTTGCCGCCAAAATCTCACCTTTAACTGGCGTCCGAAATATCCTCGTTCATCAATACGAGAAAATAAACCTGGAGCTTTTCCTTAAAAATCTCCGGAACAACCTCGGCGACTTTGAGAAATACTTTTCATCCGTCATTAATTTTTTATCAAAATAACGCCATCATCGAAAACTTCCAAACCAAAGACGGGAAAGTGACTGTGCCAAAAATTCTGCGTGATTATGTTGGCAAAAAAGAGATCGGCTAATCGTTCCATTATAAGTGAATATTCATTTATAATGGAACGGAGGGTTGCGCGTTTTTGGTAGTCGTGCTACAATATCTCCAGTCTCAAATCCATGGTGGATTTGAGAAATTGAACAATCTAACCAAAGGAGCTGGCTATGACAGAATTAGCCGGTAGTGTGCCGAGCGAAAAAACGCTTGGCATGCTCGAGGACCTTATGCACCTTCTCGAATCTCTCGATTCCGCCCGAACGTGACGGCTTCGGCTGGCTGATCGTCGCCGCCGCAGGTCTCACGCTCAATCAGGTTTTCACGAAATGCGCCGAGCGTATGCGCGCCTGGCGTTGGACCGAAAACTTGGACAAAGCGACGCCCCAAAACGATCGCGTGCCCAAAACCGATTACTGCCTCTGGGCTCGCGTGGCTCCGACGGCGACGTTCCGGGCGTGGGCTGGGGCTCGGATGACGGGCTGGGCGTGGATTGGTTCGGCCCTGCCCATCATGGTGGCCGCCTCCGGGCTCGTGCTGTGGTTTCCGCTTAACCCTTTGGTCTTGTTTCTTTTTCACTTCCCCTCGAATCCGATTTGGTTCGAGGGGAAAATTTTTGTGTATAATAATGACTGGCTAATACAACCGGTCCCGCCCTCTATGCGCTATAATATAAGGTAAATAGTGTATTACGTTTACGTGCTTCAATCAGATAAGAAACAGTGGTACATCGGTTCCACAAATAACCTTCGGCGGCGATATGAAGAACATCAACGTGGAACGAAACCGTGGAAATTGGTGTACTATGAAGCTTACGCAACTCTAGATCTCGCGAGACATCGAGAAAAGCTATTGAAGCACTACGGCAGTGCATGGAGAGGCCTAAAACAAAGGATTAGTGCTTAGAGGGCGGGATATCGGTTTGCCATAGAAAAATTTGCGGAAACTGCTTGCTTGTCTCTGGTGAAGATTTGCTAACCAAAAAGTGATGCTTCAAAAATAAATCCGGTGCTGACTGGTCAACCCAGAAGTTTCTTTATTGAACTTTCGGTGATTTGGGCAAAGGCGGGCAAAAAACGGGCTCACGTAACTCCGACGGCCGCGTTCCGCGCGTGCACTGGAACTCGAATGACAAGCTGAACGTGAATTGGTACCACCCTGACAATCATAATGACAACCTCCGGGCTCGTGCTGAAGTCTCCGCGAAAATAAGAGGGCCGACGCTGGCCCTCTTATCTGTTTAAGTATTTCAACCATCCGCTTGTCATTTTAGATATCTCCTCCAGGTTTTCAAAAAATTCGATATACTTTTCTTCGTTAATAACTCTTAGCTCGTTTAGCCAAACCCTGCAATCCGACTTAGGAGTTTTAAGTCATTGCCGAGGATTCAAATTAAGTCAGAAAATCAAGGGTTTTGTAGCCCCGGAAGCCCAAAACCCTCACTATTGACATAAAAGCCTAAAGTATGCTAAAATTCGACCAGAATCAAGATCGTGGTGATCTTGAAAGCTTTACAACCATTAACCCAAATCAAGGAGGAACTGCTCATGGGAAATCATGAGACCGTCCGACTGATGACACCCGGCCAGTTTAAAGAACTTCAGGCGGCCGTCACCGAACAAATCCCATCCGACCTCTCTTTCGACCGCGTTCTGCGTGGCAGTGAACTTCCAGCGGAAGTCATCAACGAGTGGATTGGATTCTACCAAAAGATCGGCATCGAAGTCGATCTCTCGGGTTTGATCTTGCCGGATTACGAAAAGGGCTTTGATCGCCTTCTCGTGATTCCCAAAGGATTGACCCTCAATCCAGTCTGGGCCGCTTGCCAAAAAGTTTTTGACGGCAAAACCTGGAGCGCGTACGGCAATGATCTCGACGGCAATGTCCCAACCAATGATCGTGTGCCGACCACGTCCTACGCCATCCGCGTCCGCGATCGTGTCGAAGCCGACGAGGAATTGAAAAATCTCTCGGCCAATGATCTCTCGAAAAAGAAGATCGCCGGCATCACTTTGCTTGAGCGGCTCGTCTATGAGCAGAAGTACTTCCATGAGACTGGTGGTCATCTCGATCTGTCGAACTGGACGCTCTGTTCGGGCTCACGTCACTCCGGCGGCCTCGTTCCGGACGTGCACTGGTACTCGGATGTCAAGCTGTACGTGAATTGGTGCAGCCCTGGCAATCATGACGCCCGCCTCCGGGCTCGTGCTGTGGTTTCCGCTTAACCCCTTGCAACTTGGGTCTTGTTCCCTCAAACCCCCAAGCGACTATGTCGCTTGGGGGCTGTATTTTTAATCCTGCGTGATTTAGGATAGTTAGGTAGATGAAAAAGAGGTCAGTCCTAAAAACTAAAGGTAAGTTTGATTCTAGGGGTTCTTTTCGCACCTGGGTGGAAATCAACCAAAACGCGGTTAAGAAAAACATCGCCGTCTT
>JACQBP010000020.1 GCA_016194445.1 Candidatus Liptonbacteria bacterium
ACCATAATGGAACTGAATAAGGAGCAGAGGTTGGGACATAAGGCCTTGATTCTTTTTACTTTACAACGGAGCGCGATTCCGGCCATTATTTTTATTCTTTCGATCATTTTACTCGCGAACAAAACCGGGATTGCCAACGCACTGGATAAACTATTAGGCTCGGCCAAGATTACGACCGCTGGCGGCGCTCAAAATGTAGTGCCGATTTTGGGATTAGGAATGCTCGTCGCTTCGTTTCTGGCGGCGGCAATTGGGGCGCTTGTGGCGTGGCTCGACTATTTCAATTACAAATTTGCTCTTGATGACTACGCGCTTAAAATCCGCCGAGGGATTTTGAGTAAGAAAGAAATCGAGATTCCTTACCGGCAGATTCAGGACATTAACATCGATCGCAGTTTATGGTTTCGGTTTTTGGGCGTGAGCCGAATCGCGATTTTAACCGCGGGTCAAGAGGAGGAGCCGGAGATAGGAGAAGCGGACGCGCAACTGGTGATCCTCGACAAAGCTGAAGCGGAAAGCATTAAAGAGGAGTTGCTTAAGAGGGCAAATGTGGAGATGGTGGTGAATGCGGAGAGGAAGATGAAGATTTGATTGCTTAAACCGATTAGCGCGGAGTAGTGGATGACGTTAGAATCTGTTTTACCCAGGCCCCGCAATGGCGTTTTGAATTATACCCACGATCATCACCGCCCAGAATAAGGCCATGGCGAGGAAGGCCCATTTACGTTTGCGCCAGTCGAATGCTTCTTTGAAACTCGTGGGCTCTTTTTCTTCTCGGTCCACAAATGGTATGGCAACGAGCGACCCCAGCATAAGTGTCATAGCGATCACCGTTCCCCAGATGTCGGGCGTGAGGCCAAGATGTTCCACGAGCACATTCATCCCATGCGTCCAGCCAATCGGAGAAGTTGGTTTATAACCTTGCCCGCCAGGGCCTTTATGCACTGCGTAGAGAGGAGAAGATGGTAAAAGCTGCGGCGCGGTGCCTACATCCCGCCCGGCGAATATGGCAAGAAATAGCACGACGCCGATCGCAAAAGCTGAATAGACGAACCAGAGTTTGATGTGGCTCGCGAAGGAAACTTTCTTCCCGCTCGGCTGTTTCCAAAACGGCAATGAGATCCCCTTCATTCTGATCAAATAGAAATGCAGAATCGCAAGAAGCAGAATCATGATCGGCAAGATGGCGATATGCATCGCATAGATTTGAACGAGTTTGAGCGTCGCGCTCGCCGGAGCGAGTAGGTCGGCGAAGTTGTAGTGGAAAATGTTATTTAAATGCGTCGCCTGCAAGATCTCGGAAACGTGCCAGGGTACGGCAAACCCAACCTCGTCCCAGTGGAGGGACTCTCCCGTAACATACGTTGCAAATATCAACGTAGCGAGGGCGACACCGACAAACCATAGCACCTTCTTTTCTTTCCGATACGCCGCGCTCACAAACACTCGCATCATATGCGCCATTACCAAACCGTAAATGAGAAACGAGTTGAAATAGTGGAAGCCTAGTGTTATTCCCCAAAGGCGTGAATGGATCATGTCGCTTACGATACCGAAGGCTAGGGTGGCGTCGGGGATATATTTTAAAGTTAAAATAATACCGCTCACGACTTGGAGCGCCAAAGAGATTGCGAGCACTCCGCCTAAGGAATACCAAAAGTTATTTGTCTCCTCGGGAACGTAGTACTTGCTGATGAGTGGCGCAAGGGCCAATTGATTTTTCCACCACGACCAAACTCCACGCTTCTCCATATTTACTCCGCCCCCAAACGATTGTTCCATAGTTTTATTATATCATAAACGATCGTCATCGGCGTTGAAATTAACAATAAAAAAATAAGGCTAACGAAGTTCTGTCAACCTTAACAGCGGGAGCTGAGGGAATCGAACCCCCGACATCGGTTTTGGAGACCGAAGTTATACCACTTAACTAAGCTCCCTAGTGCTCATGAATCATAAAACATGAAGCCTGAAACCGGCAAGGACAGCTACTTCTTGGCTTCTTTGTGGAGAGTGTGCTTCCGACAGCGAGGGCAGTACTTTTTGAGTTCTATTTTGCGCTCAACTTTCTTCTTGTTTTTGTGAGCGTAAACTACCCTTTTGCAGGTGGAGCATTTTAACCTTATGAGCCTTTCGGCGCGTTTAACTTTGGCCATTTTTGTGAATCATGAAACGTGAAACTTGAAACCTATATCTAGGAGGGTCTCAAGCACGTAGGGAGAATAATAACCCAAAAGCCGAGAGGAAGTCAATTTGGGATTGATTTTGGGCTGAACGCGAAATATCATTAAAGAAGCGTGAACAATCAACCAGGAGGTAGACTATGGAGCCTTTGTTTCGTAGGGATCCGCGACTGTATTTCATCGCGGTAGGTATTATTCTGCTTATTGGTGCCATATTGAAGGTCGCCAAAGGGCATGCCTGACTCATTGAGGCAAAAAAATGATTTAGCCGCTGAGCTTGCTCGGCGGCTTTTCTGTTGTGTTGTGGAGCCGGCGAAGAGAATCGGACTCTTGACCTTCAACTTACCAAGTTGACGTTCTACCACTGAACTACGCCGGCTTTCGGTTAATTATATTACCTGGAATGAGGTTAACTATCAAGTTTCGGAGTTTGGTGTTGGCATAGTAAACGGTCATTACCCCATACTGGCTTTTATGACGATAAGTGCCTAGTTTGCCGGTTTGAGTAATGGTGGGTTTATAGATCTGGTTTTCTTTAATGCCAAGTTCATAGATCCAAAAGCCCTTAGCTTTTCTTAGATTGATATCTGTAAAGATATGGAGATGGAATCTCAAATCTTGTTTTTTGATGTTAAAAAATTTTATTAAAAATTGAATGAAAACCTTGAGAAGTTCGGAATCGGAATTGCCGAGTTTAACGATATTTTTGTTGGCTTTATTTCCTTCGCCCCAATATAGCCCCACCCCCATTCCGAAAAGTTCGTGATCTTCGGCTGTTATTGGTGGATTAAATTTGAATGGATCTCCTTTGGGGTTGTATTTTAAATATACAGCTTCGCTGATTGTTCTTTTTAGAATATTATGTTTTCCAAGCCAATAGTTTATTTTATGTTCCGAGCAACCCAATTTTTGGGCAATCACGGGAACGGAAAGTTTATTTTTTAAATACAAATCCTCTAACTTCTCTTTAGTGAGAATAACAAATTCAGTCATATTAAAATTTTATGCCTAATTTTACGCTTGGTCAACCAATTCCTTTTAGGGATATTGGTCTACCTAAACTGACATGATAAAACGGAAAGATGTGAATTCCTGTGGCTTCGTCCCCAGTTTTATTGGAGTGAGAAATACTTAGAGTTGATAGTTTAGTGGCAGAGAAGAGAAATGGATGATAGATATCATAAGTAGATGCTTTTTCTTAGACTTAGTCCTCGAAGTATTTTTCAAGGGCTCTGAAGTAGTCACTGTTTTCTTTAACAACTTCATAGTTATTTTTATTCACCCACTTGAAACTCGAATGTTCGTCGCTGATTTTTACTTCTCCCGAGACGTACTTACATTTAAAGCCGACTAGATAAACTTCTTTGCCGTAGTTCCTGCTACCGAGAGGATATTTAAAGTACCAAGAAAAAAATGGATCGCCAATTTCTATTTCAAGGCCGGTTTCTTCTCTAACTTCTCTTTTCATCGATTCGTTAAAATCAAATTCCCCTTCTTCAATTTTGCCGCCCGGAAAGTCGAGGCCTAGTTGAGGATCATTTACAACTAAAACTTCGCCGTTTTTGTTGATAAAAGCTTTTTGACCAACGCAAAATAATTTATCTTCGGGCATTTTGTTTTTGGAGCCGGAGAGAGGAGTCGAACCCCCAACCTTCACTTTACAAAAGTGCTGCTCTGCCATTGAGCTACTCCGGCATTAACATTTGAGAGAATAAACTATTTCGTACTTAGCAACTTGAGTTGCTAAGCGATGATTTTGCGACAAATCAAAGATTTGGCAAAATCTATCGGCCGCTGAGCTAAGGTGGCTAGAACCAAAAAATAGTAACAAAAAAGACTGGATTTGTATACCCCGCTACTAGAAATTCGGGATTTTAAAAATTCCTCAAATACCCGAATTTCTAGTAGCGGGGTATGGTTTCCAACCCAAAAACATTCCTATATAATGTCAGTGTCTTATGGGTAAATTTGTTCACCTACATACACATTCACACTATTCCCTGCTGGATGGGCTGGCGAAGATTGACGACCTTATTGGCCGGACCAAAGAGCTAGGGATGGATTCCTTGGCTATCACCGATCACGGGGTTTTGTACGGCGCGATTGAGTTTTATAAGAAAGCGAAAAAGGCGGGTATTCGGCCGATCTTGGGAGTGGAGGCGTATATGGCGCCGAAGGGCCGGGCGGATAAAGAACCGGGCGAGCGTTACTATCATTTGATTCTTTTGTGTGAAAATCTGACGGGCTGGAAAAATTTAATTAAACTGGTCAGCCAAGCCAATCTGGAGGGTTATTACTACAAGCCGAGGATGGACAAGGAATTACTGCGCGAGCATCATGAGGGTTTGATTGCTCTTTCGGCTTGTTTGACGGGCGAAGTAAACCGCCATTTGGTCAACGACAGATTTGACGAAGCAAAAAAAGCGGCCCTTGAGTACGAGGAAATTTTTGGGAAAGGAAACTTCTTTTTGGAAATCGGCGACCATCCTAACATTCCGGAAAATGTGAAGTTGCGCCGGGAGGTTTTGAGACTAGCCAAAGAAACGGGTTTGGAGTTGGTAGCCACTCAAGACATTCACTACGCGAAAAAAGAAGATGCGCCGTATCACGATATTTTGGTGGCGGTGCAAACGGGAGCGAAGTTAACGGACGATGATCGGTTAACGCTTTCAGCGGATGATTTTTCCCTGAACTCACCAGAGGAGATGATGGAAAAATTTAAGGATGCTCCGGAGGCGATTGAAAATACTATAAAAATTGCGGAGCGATGCCAACTGGAACTCGAACTCGGGAAGGTGATCCTGCCGAATTTTCCAAAGCCGGACGGGAAAACAGCGAATCAATATTTGGAAGAGTTGATTAGCGAGAGGATGGGCCATCGTTTCCCGGGAGAAAAATTAAATCAAGTGGTTCGAGATCGCCTCTCGATGGAGCTCGGGGTGATTGAGAAAACCGGTTTTGCGGATTACTTTTTGATCGTTCAAGATTTTATCAAGTGGGCAAAAGATCACGGGATCGCGGTCGGGCCAGGGCGAGGCTCGGCGGCCGGAAGTTTGGTGTCTTATATTTTAGGGATCACTGATCTTGATCCGATTGCGTACGGACTTTTATTTGAACGTTTTTTGAATCCAGACCGAATTCAGATGCCGGATGTGGACGTGGATTTCGCGGACACGGGACGAGATAAAGTTTTAGCTTATGTTAAAGAAAAATACGGGGAAGATCACGTGGCGCAAATCATCACCTTTGGAACGATGGCGGCGAGAGCCGGCATCAGAGACGCGGGGAGGGCGATGGGTTTGAGTTATGATCTTTGCAACAAACTGGCAAAACTGATTCCTTTTAATATGAAGTTGAAAGAAGCAATTGAGAAAGTGCCAGAACTGAACGAACAGTACGCTAAAAACGCTGAAGCGAAAAAACTTTTGGACGCGGCATATCACCTTGAGGGAGTAGCGCGACACGCTTCCGTTCACGCTTGCGGAACAGTGATTTCAAAAGAGCCTCTCACCGAATATTTGCCGATCCAACTCGCGCCGCAAGACAAAAATAACATCATCACGCAATTTGAGATGCACACGGTGGAAGACTTGGGACTTTTGAAGATCGATTTTTTGGGACTAAAAAATTTGAGCATCATCGAAGAGACGGCGAGGTTGGTGAAGGAGAGAACCGGAAGGGATATTAAAATTAACGAGCTTCCATTGGATGATCAGAAAACTTTCGATCTTTTGCGAGCGGGAGACACCACCGGCGTTTTTCAACTTGAAGGCGGCGGAATGCGGCGATATTTAAAAGATCTCGAACCATCGAGTCTCGAAGACATTATCGCCATGATTTCGCTTTACCGGCCGGGGACGCTCGATGCCGGGATGGTGCCTCATTATATCGCGAGGAAACTAGGGAAAGAGAAGGTGACATACTTGCACCCAAAGCTGGAGCCGATCTTAAATAAAACTTATGGCATTATGCTTTACCAAGAGCAACTGATGGAGGTAGCCAGAGCGCTCGCGGGATTCACTTTTTCCGAGGCGGATACTTTGCGGAAAGCGGTGGGGAAGAAAATCAAGTCTTTGCTTCAAGAGCAGGAAGAAAAATTAGTGAAGGGAATGATCAAGAATGGAATTGACGCCAAATTGGCTCATGAAATCTGGCTATGGTTTGAACCTTTCGCCCGTTATGGCTTTAACCGGAGCCACGCGGCTTGCTACGCCTTAATCGGTTACCAAACCGCATATCTTAAAGCCCACTTTCCACAGGAGTTTTACGCCAGCCTTTTAAATTCGGAAGTGAACGATATTGACCGGATTGCGGTTTTGATCACCGAAGCCAAAAAAAACAGGATTGAGGTTTTGCCACCGGAGATCAATAAAAGTTTTGTGAATTTCTCGCCGGAAGAGGAAACAAAGATTCGGTTTGGACTTCTAGCGATAAAAAATGTCGGGGAACAAGTGACGATGAATATGATTGCCGAAAGAGTGCGGGGCGGCCCATTTCGAGACATAACTGATTTTTTAACCCGCATTCAGCACAAAGATTTAAATAAAAAATCACTGGAGAGTCTGATTAAAGCAGGAGTTTTAGACTCGCTCGGGATTGAGCGGAAACAATTGTTAGAAAACTTAGAAGAACTCTTGCGATTTAACACCGCCATTAAAAAATCGGGCGGGCAAAGTTCGAATTCCCTCTTTGGGCCAAGCATCGGGTCGGGAGCGCTTCTTAAACTCAGGGTGGTTGAGTCAGCCACCCCCGAGGAGAAATTGGTTTGGGAAAAGGAGCTCTTGGGTTTTTATCTTTCCGACCACCCCCTAAAATCTTACGCGGAAAAAATTAAAGCTACTCAAGCCAAACCGATCAATGAAGCGAAATTAATCAAAAGCGAGAGTCAGGTTTTCCGAATCGCAGGGATGATTTCCAAAATTCAGAAAGTGGTGACTAAAACCGGTCAACCGATGGCCTTTGTGAAAATCGAGGATTTATCACCGCAGGCGATGGAAGTGATCGTTTTTAACAGCATCCTCACGAAAACCCAATCGATCTGGCAAGAAAACAAAGTGGTGCTGGTTCAGGGAAAAATTTCGCTGCGCGGCGGAGAGGCGAAAATGATTTGCGATCAAGCAAAACTTTTGGAGGCGTAGAGTGTAAAAAAATATTGACAATTCTAGCGAAGGGGAAGAAAATGCTATAATAAGGTCGAACTTATAAGAAACTATCAAAACTATGAACGAACAATTTAAGGAAGGAAAAGGTCAGAACAAGGAAAGTTTATTGAATCAGAAGCATACAGAGTGTGTGGCCGCGTTGGATGAGGAGAATCGAATAATGAGGGAAATTGATAACGTCTTTGCTAATACGCCAGATAGTGAAGAAGCAGACAGAATCTTACTCAAAAAGTACGCCCCCTTACTGCGCGAATCTATGGATAGATCTAGCGAAGCCATTAAAGCATGGCTTGATGCCGTGAAAGAAGCAAGCGAAGCCAAATGAAAAGAGTAGATGGCGTGGAAAAAGATTTGGGAACGAATAGTGTGGAATTTATGAACGTTTAAAGCTTTTTGGGGGGCCAAGATTGGATGTGCCTTCTCCTTCAACGGACTATTTTATGCTTCTTTTTTAAAAATGGCGAGTGACTTAATTTCAGGTTGCCAGCTATGATTTAAAAAATATTCTTCGAGGCTTTTTTTTAAGTCAGTTTGATCATAGCCTAAAACAATAAGGTCGGGGCGATAACTTTCTAGAACCTGCCAACTTCTTAAAACGCTGTCCCCGATCGCCACCTTATCAGCCAAGTTTTCCTTTTTGATTGAACTTATTCTTTTTTCGAGATTTTCTTTTGGAATTCTACCTTTAATCTCTTGGACAATATGATCGGGAGTGACAACCGCAATTAAATAACTCCCCTGTTTTTTGGCTTCTCGGAGAAAAAACTGATGGCCATCATGGAGGCCATCAAAAACACCGAAGACCATTACTTTAAGCATTAGATAAGTTAATAAGAGACAAGAGACATGTTTCTTGTATCATTTAAACTTTTAACTACTCTTTAGGACGCATCAGTGGAAAGATGACGGTTTCGCGGACGGGTTTGTCCATTAAGACCGCAAAAAGGCGCTCGGAGACACCAAAGCCAGAAGCGGGCGGCATACCGTATTCCAAGGCTTCTAGGAAATCTTCGTCTAACACTTGGGCTTCTTTGTCGCCGGCGGCTCTAAGGCGCATTTGTTCTTCGAAACGTTTACGTTGATCAACTGGGTCGTTCAGTTCTGAATAACCCGTGCCAAGTTCGGTGCCGCAAGCCACCGGTTGCATTCTTTCGACCACGTCTGGGTTTTGGTCGGAGCGCTTGGCAAGCGGCACAACCTCAACTGGCGGATTGACTAGAAAACATGGCTGGATTAACTTGGGCCGGACAGTTTTTTTAAAGATAAGATCAACGAGGCGCCCTTGGCCAAGATTTTTTTCGGGTTTGAGGCCTAACACCCGGGCTTTTTTAAATAATTCCTCTCTGGAGGCTTGGGTTGGGTTGATTTTATTGACTCTTTCAAATTCCTTAACATAGTCAACTTTCACCCATTTTTTCCCCCAATTTATTTTTTGTCCTTGATAAGTCGTGGTCAAGGTACCCGTAGTTTTTTTGATAACGGTTTTGTAAAGCTTCTCAATAAATTTCATGAGTTCGGTATAGTCGCTGTAAGCCCAATAAAATTCGAGTTGGGTGTAATCTTGGAGATGTTCGCGATCAATGCCCTCGTTTCTGAAAATCCGGCCAATTTCAAAAACTTTTTCAAAGCCACCGACGAGAAGTTTTTTTAAGGGCAACTCGAGAGAAATCCGGAGATAAAAATCAGTGTCGAGGGCATCGTGGCGAGTGACGAAGGGCTTGGCATCAGCGCCGCCCGGGATACTCTCAAAAACCGGCGTTTCGACTTCTAAGAAACCGGCTTGAATCATTTCCTCGCGGAAGGTCTGCCAAAAAATGGATTTTTGGCGGAAAGTTTCTTTAACTTCAGGGTTTAGTAAAATATCAAGATAGCGTTGGCGCAGGCGGGTTTCGGTTTCTTCCAAACCAAAATGATCACTCGGGAGAGGCCTTAAGGCTTTGGTGATAATGAGAAAACCTTGAACACTCAGGCTGAGTTCTCCTTTTTGAGTTTTAAAAAGAGACCCGGAGGCAGAAACATAGTCGCCGCGATCGATGGTAGATTTGATAAAATTAAAATCCTTAGACTCTTGTTTTTTTAGAACCAGCTGGATTTGGCCGGATTCATCTTTCAAATCGCAAAATAACACGCCGCCTTGATCGCGGAGACTGAAAATACGACCGACTAAGAAAATTTTTCGCTTAGATCGACTAAGAGAAGAAAAATTTTTTCTCGCTTCAGAAACAAGGTGAGTTCTTTTAACTCGAGCGGGATACGGATCCACTTTGGCCTCTTTTAACTTAGCAAGTTTTTTGAGGCGATCTTGAATTAAATCTTCCAACATATAAAAAGTGACTTAGGCGGGGAAGAGGTAGAGATTTTTATTCGATTTTAGTGATCACAAAGTTGGTTTCGCCACCGGGGGTTTTGACCGTGATTTTATCCCCAACTTTTCGACCAAGAAGAGCTCGGCCCATCGGGGATTCGTTCGAGATTTTGCCTGCCTCGGGACTGGTTTCATTAGAGCCAACAATGGAGTACTGAATAACTTTGTCATCTTTTTTGACGGTGACCATGGAACCAACACCGACCTGGTCAACGACGCCGGTTTTTTCGATAACGGCGACTTGCTTCATGATTTCCTCGAGTTCAAAAATGCGACCTTCGACTTTAGCTTGTTCTTCCCGAGCTTCAGAATATTCAGCGTTTTCTGAAAGATCGCCAAATTCTTTAGCGGTTTTTAGCCTTTCGGCGATTTCTCGACGCTTAGAGCTTTTGAGATTCTCGAGCTCTTTTTTGAGTTCGTCGAATCTTTCTTGAGACAAATAGTACTTATGCATGACTGCTATACTAAGGATTTAATGAGGTAATTGCAAGTTGGTTGAAGATGGGTTAGAGAAGAGTGGGGGTAGGCGCGGAGGTAAAAACAGGAACTTCTTTAATCCGGAGGTTGTTTTTCCGAGCGAGAAAAAGAGTTTCGAGGTTGGCACTGGAAAAATTAGCTTTGGCCAAATTGAAAACTTTTTCGGCGGCTTCTTCTTTGAAAGCCCGGAAGTTCGAGGTGGGATCGCTCAAACCTTTAAAAAGAGAGGCGCGCAAGACCAGGTTGGCTAACTTAGTGAAGATCATTTTTCGCGATCGCCAAATCGGGAGCTTGAAATCTTGGCCGGGAATTCTCGAACCGATCACAACTTCATGGCCTTCTTTAAAGAGCGGGAGCATATGGTTAAACTCATCGATTTTGATTAAGTTATCGACATTTGTGAGGAGCTTTACCTCGCCGCTTGAGAGAAGCATGCCTTGCCGAGTAGCGAAGCCGATGCCTTTATTTTTGGCGCTCACCACGAGTTTTAAGTTTTTTAGAACGCTGGACATTTTCTTTACGATATCGGGAGTGCCGTCGGTTGAGCCGTAACTAGCCACGACAATTTCTGAGGAATAGTCGGCTGTGCTCAGACGTTCGTCAATATCAACAAGGGTGAGCGGAAGGCGGTTGGCTTCGTTTTTGACTGGAATAATGACGGAAAGGAAAGGTTTGAGCATAGTAAACTCTAACCAAGGAAAAATTACCTCGGTACTGTAAAATTATATCAGATTTGGGTCAAAATCCGAGGGCCATGCTCGGTGATAGCGACAGTGTGTTCAAAATGGGCTGATAAAGAGCCGTCCCGAGTAATAAAACTGCCATCGGGCATTTCTTTGACTTTCCCGCCGGAGGGGGGCGGAGAGGCAGAGACCATGGGCTCAATGGCCAAAACCATCCCGGCGACAAGTTCTTCACCGCCTTGGGGACGACCAAGATTGAAGACGGCGGGGTCTTCGTGGAGGGCTCGACCGATACCGTGGCCAGTCAACATTTCGACAATCGAGAACTGCTGACTTTGGACGCAGGATTGGACAGCCCAACCAATATCCCCGAGAGTTTGACCGGGTTTGGCTTTTTTAATCGCTAAAGTTAAAGCTTGGCTTGTGACGGCGATCAGTTTTTTGGCAAGACTTTCAACTTGGCCAACGCAAAAGGTAAGAGCCGAATCCAGAAAAAAACCTCGATATTTTAAACCTAGATCGAGTTTGACCAAGTCGCCGGTCATAATCAATCTTTCCGAAGGAAGACCGTGGACAACGGTTTCGTTTATCGAAACACAGAGGGTCTTAGGATAAGACCGATGGGAGCCGGGAGGCCGATAACCAAGAAAAGCCGGCTCGGCGCCGGACTTTTTGATTAAGTTAAAACTGAGTTCATCTAGAGAATTCGTAGTTAGGCCGGCTTGAGTTCCTTCTTTTAGGGTTTTAAGAATTTGAGCTAAGCGCCGACCGCCTTCGGTCATAATTTCGATTTCAGCGGCGGTTTTTAAGATGGCCATAGATTTGATGGAAAATTTTATAGGGCGCCGGTTCGGCGCTGACTTCGAAAATTTTATAACCTCGCTTCTTCAAAATCGTAACGATCGGCTCGGTTCTTTCACGATACTGCTTCAAGCGAATTTTAATGGTTTCGGGTTTGTCGAGAGTTCTTTTGTAAAAAGGACCGGCGCAGACGGGGCAGTGTTTGGGATTTTTGGAAGGATAGTAAGCGGTGAGCAATGGCGCTTTGCAAACGGAACAGAGAATGCGGCGGCCATTTCTTTTAACCGAAAAACTTTCTCGCATTTTCAATTCGAAGACAAAAATATTTCTCTTGTCATAAAGAGTTTCGAGAACCGGCATGAGCCTTTCGGCTTCGTAAATAGTTCGCGGTGAACCGCTGAAGATGAGGCCGTGGCCAGTTTTGGCGATGGCTTTGACGTGCTTTACGATTTCCTTCAAAACAAAACTCGGAGTCATCAAAATGCCGGAGTCAAAAAGTTTACGCTCTCTTTGGATAATTTTTTCTTTTTGCCGATCGGGACCGTGAACAAGGGCTTCACAAAAACGACCCGTGTCGAAGTGGATAATATCCAGTTTGGCGGCCAGAAGATTGGCTTGAGTGCCTTTGCCGGAGCCGGGAGGACCGTACATAATAATCGCAATCTTGTTCATAAAACGAGTTCGAGAGTTACCCTAGATTTAAGGATACCACGCGAGAATGAAAATTTAAAGTTAAAAAAATAGGAAATTTTTTACTTTTCTTCTTCATCACACTCAATGAGAGTTTTACTCGATGCCTTCGTATTCGCGGACAGTTAACTGAGAATTGATCTGACGCATAGTTTCGAGGGCCACCGCCACCACGATTAAAAGAGCAGTACCGCTGATAGTTAGAACCTGGATGCCAGTCAAACTCTGAACCAGAATCGGGAGAACGGCGATCATCCCTAGAAAGAAAGCGCCAAAGAGAGTGAGGCGGTTGATGGTTTTTGATAAATAAAGGCTGGTATTGTCGCCCGGTCTTAGGCCAGGAACAAAACCGCCGCTCCTTTGAAGATTTTTAGCAATTTCGTCCGGGTTGAAGGTAATCGAGGTGTAGAAATATGTGAAGATAAAAACGAGAAAGAAGTAAAACAGGCCATAAAAAAGTTGGTTGCTCAAGAAGCTAGTGATAAAACCGGTGACTTTTAAGGAAAGACTGGGCGAAACCACGGTTAAAATTTGGGCTAAAAACTGAGGGAAGAGAAGAACAGAGATAGCAAAAATTAAGGGAATCATCCCGGCTTGGTTAATTTTTAAAGGCAGGTAACTCGCCACGCCGCCAAAAATTTTATTACCTCGGACGCGACGGGCATAGGCGATCGGAACTTTTCTTTCACCTTCGTTTAGATAAACGATCCCCGCCACTAAGACCACCGCGATCACAATAAAACCTAGATAAGTCGGCAGTTGGCTCGGTGTGTAAGAAGCGAGAGCTAAACGAAAGGTAGTTGGTAAGCGGCTCAAGATACCAGCGATAATGATCAAAGAAATACCGTTGCCGATTTTTTGCTCACTGATAATTTCGCCTAACCAGAGAGCGAGCATGGAACCAGCCGTAATGGTAAGGACATTGGTCATGATCCCCAATAAGCTCGGCTGATTGATAACGCCTTGTCGAGTGAGTAGTGTCAGAAAACCATAAGACTGAAGGGCCGCGAGCGGAACGGTTAACATTCTTGAGTACTGGTTAAATTTAGCTTTGCCCCTCTCCCCTTCTTCGTAGTAGAGTTCTTTAAATTTCGGGAAGATGATAGTCAAAAGCTGCATAATGATGGTGGCGGTAATATAAGGACCGACACCCAACATCACGACCGAAAGATTACTCAAGCCACCACCGGAGAAAATATTTAAGAAACCGAAAAGTTGGTTGGTTTGGAAATAGGCCGCCAGCTTCGCCGGATCAATGCCGGGGATGGGAATAGCCGCGAGCAACCGAAAAGCAATCAAGAGCCCCGCCACAATCAGGATTTTATTGCGGATATCTTTAATTCGAAAAATTTGGAGGAAACGGTTCATGGATTTCTCTAGGAATTACGAATTTCTTACGAATATACGAATTTTAAAATTTCTCGTATGCTCGTACCTTTTTGTATTGCGTAGCTCATTTAGTATATTCGTACTTTTTTGTATTCAGTAGCTAATTTTGCCGCCGGCTTTTTCAATCTTTATTTTAGCATTTTTGGAAACTTTGAGGCCTTGAAGAAGGATAGCAAAAGTCACTTCGCCGCCGCTTAGAATTTTAATTTCACCGCGATAGCCTTTAGGAATAAGGCCAGCTTGTTCGAGCAAATTCTTGTCAACGACGGTTTTTTCGGTCTTCAGGAAAGTTTTAACTTTATTAGAAGACAGCTCACTAAGATTTAAGACTAAGGGCTTAGAGCGGAGGGGTTTATTTCTGAATCCCCTCTTTTTGGGAAGACGCAAAATTAAGTCGCGTTCACTTTTCCGGATGCGACGCCCAGCTCGAGATTTCTGACCTTTAGTGCCGCGGCCAGAATAAGTGCCGCGTTTGCCGCCTCGACCAATTCTCTTTTTAGCCTTCTTGGTTTTTTTAAATTTTAAAGCGTGAAGTTGCATATGCTTGCTAGTGGAGATTTTTAGATTTTAATTTCTTAAGAGCTTCAATAGTGGCCAGAGCGTTAGTCAATTTATTCGGAGTGCGCCCGAGGCACTTGGCGGAGGCATCTTTGATGCCGGCGAGACTTAAGACAAACCGGACGGCGCCGCCGGCTTTCAAACCATGGCCTTCTTTGGCGGGTTTAATTAAAACTTTAGCGGCACTGTATTTGGCAAAAACTTCGTGAGGAATGGTGCGACCATTCTTAAGGTTAATATTTAAGATCACTTTTTTGGCAGCGGTTTTAGCCTTACCGATAGCACTTTGGACATCTAGACCCTTCGCCACGCCAATGCCAACCCGACCTTTTTCGTCGCCAAGAACAAGGGTGGCTCGGAAACGAAATCTTTTGCCGCCGGCGACGACTCGGGTGACTCGACGAAGATCGAGTACCTTTTCTTTAAATTCACTTTTGGCAACCTTAAGATGGGGATGAGACTTAATCATTTTAAAGTAAGTTTTAAATTTTGATACCAGCTTTTTTCAAACCTTCGGCAAAAGCTTTAACGCGACCGTGGTAGCGATAGGAACGACGATCGAGTACAACTTCTTTAACGCCTAAAGCGTGAGCTTTCTTGGCTAAAGCTTCTCCCACTAAAACTGCGGCTTCAGTTTTAGCTTTTTTAGCATCGGCTTTTAGCCCAAGATTGGAAGCGGAGGCAAGAGTTTTTCCCGTTTCATCATCAATGAGTTGGCCGTAGATGGATCGGTGACTTCGAAAAATGGCGAGGCGAGGTTTTTTCGCCGAACCAAAAATTTTAGCTCTGACGCGCAGGGTTCTTCGTGTTCTAACTTGGTTTAAAGATTTTTTGGGATTCATGATTTAAGTCGTGGTAGCCGCTTTTTTGCCAGCTTTGCGTCTGATAACCTCACCTTGGTAATGAATGCCTTTGCCTTTATAAGGTTCGGGTTTTTTAAAGTTTCTGATTTCGGCAGCCACTCGACCGACTAATTCTTTATCAATGCCGGAAATTTTAATTTGGTTTTTTTCAACGTTAATTAAGATACCGTCGGGAGAAGGATAGCGGATGGGATTAACAAAACCTAACGACAGAACCAGGGTCTTACCTTCTAAATTAGCTTTAAACCCAATACCCTCGATTTCCAAAACTTTCGAAAATCCGCTACTGACCCCGCTTACGGCATTCCGAAGTAAGGACCACATAGTACCGATATTAGCTTGGGCTTGTTTAGTATTCGACTGGGTGCGAATATAAACTTCATTTTCTTTGAGATCAGCGTCAATAAAGGGTAGAATTTTAAGCTTTTTTTCTCCCAGCGGACCCTTAATAACTAAAAGGTGACCGTCTTTGATAACAGTGACGCCGCTTAGGATTAGGACTGGTTTTTTGGCAAGACGAGACATAGTAAGAAATTTAAAAGTCAAAAATTAAAATGCAAAATTATTGAACACCCCGCTCCATTTTTTAAGGAGAAGGTTTTTCGACTGATTAGATTGGACTTGGTTTTTGATCATTTTATTTTGACTTAAGTTATCATAAAAGTGGGGCGGGGTAAAGGTTTTGTCATCAAAATTTGTTCGCGCTGGCTCCAAATTTTGAACAAAGCCCTTTACCATACTTCAAAAAGATACTCGCCGCCGACTTTATTTTTTTTAGCTTCGCGGTTGTCGAGAATGCCTTTGGGGGTGGAGAGGATGGCAAGGCCGTAGCCATTCCTGACCGACCTTAGCTCTCGGTAATTGACGTAAATATGACGACTCGGTTTACTAAAAATTTTAAAGTTGGTTAAGAAGGGCTGGTTATCGAGATAAGCAATTTTTATTTCTAAAAAATTATGCCGGTTAATCACCTTTTTTTGAACATCGCGTAAATATTTACCTTTGACCAAAACCTTCGCCACCTCAAAATTCATCCTCGAAAAGGGCACGATGAGGGAGGCCTTTCGAGCTAAAACCGCGTTTTTAATTTTTGGGAGTAGATCGTAGTACATGATGGGGAAATGAAAAATTTAAATCTTAAAATGAAAAATTTTGGAATCCGCTTCGCGGATGATTTTGTGATTGGTAGATTTTGAACTTTGATCCGTCATTTTTATATTTAATATTTACACTTTAAATTTCGTGGGGTAAAGGTTTTCTGGCCAAATTTTCTTCGGCTTGGAGCCTCGAAAATTTGGAGAAAGCCCTTTACCATGATGATTTTTTGACTCCAGGAATTTCGCCTCGCGTGGCCATTTCTCTAAAGCAGATTCGGCAGACGCCAAAATCTCGGATATAGCTGCGCTTGCGACCACAGCGAAAGCATCGCAAAACAAGGCGAGTGCTAAACTTGGGTTTCTTTTGACTTCTGGCTATAACTGATTTTTTGGCCATAACGTTCGGGTTTGGATCGGTTTATTTCTTTTTTAATGGAACACCGAATTCTCGATAAACTTCGATGACTTTGGAGCGGTGCTTCATTTTGGGCACAATATTCAACCCTAAGGAGAAGGTGAGGGCTGACTCTTCCGGGTTAACCTCTGGAAAAACGAACTGCTCTTTGAGGCCAATATTTAGGGTGCCGTGTTCATCAATGGAACTAATATTTAAACCATTAAAGTCTCTGACTCTGGGCAGTACTATTCTAATCAGGCGTTCAAAAAAATCAACCATTTTTTGACGCCGGAGAGTCACGCGCAAACCGACAATTTGACCTTCTCTAGTTTTAAAACCGGCGATGGATTTTCTGGCTCGACAGACTTCCGGTTTTTGACCCGTGACCAAACTTAAGTCTCTCGCGATTTGCGGTAATATTTTCTCTTCAAAATTGGGTTGGCTACTCAAACGGCCAATGCCGGCATTTACGACAATTTTTTCAAGAAGGGATCGCTCGGTTGGTATTTTATTATTTAAGTGGGGTTTATTTTTTCCCATGTTTAGTTTAGGTTGATGAATCGCACTTTTTACAGTAACGAACCTTGATCTCACCTTCGAAACGCATGCCGCTTCGAACGGCTTTTTTGCAATTTTTGCAAACCAACATTACTTTAGAGGCGGCGAGGGGCCTCGGCACCATAACAACTTCTCCTTTGTCGCCCTGCTTTTTGGGCCGGGATCTTTTTTTGTAAAGATTCTGCCCTTCAATCGTAACTTTGGCGTCGTCGACAAAAACTCTAAGGACGGATCCTACTCGGCCGCGATCTTTCCCGGAAATAATTTTAACTTGATCTCCTTTTTTCAAATTCATAATTTAAAATTTAAATATAAAAATTAAAAATTTAGGTGTTCCTTCGGGACGATTTTAAGAATTTCTAATTTTTCACTTTGAATTGTCATTTTGATTTTTCAACTTTAAACTACTTCCTCGGCCATGGTCATTAGTTTTTCGAAACCTTTGGCTTTGAGCTCCTTTGGAAGGGGGCCGAAAACGCGGGTGGCGAGGGGCTCAGATTTAGCATCAACAACCACCACGGCGTTTTCATCGAAGCGAAGATAAGAACCATCGGCGCGCCTTAAGGCTTCTCTTTGCCTTATAATGAGGACTTTGACAATATCTTTTTTCTTGATATTTTTGCGCGGCTCGGCCACTTGAACCGAAGCGACAACAATATCACCGATTCGAGCGTAGCGCCGTCGCGTGCTCCCCAAAACTCGAAAGCAGCGCACGATTTTGGCACCGGAGTTATCAGCGACTTTTAATATGGAACGTTCTTGGATCATAGAAAATTTAAAGTTAAAAGATTAAAATTAAAAATTTTGGTATCCCTTTGGGATGATTTTAAACTTTGAATTGTCATTTTTAACTTTGATTTTTTATTTTTTAACTAAACTTACTATTCTCCACCTTTTCTCCTTCGACATAGGTCGAGTTTCCTCTATCACAACTTTGTCACCGACTTTATATTCATTATTCTCATCGTGAGCTTTGAATTTAGCCGTGGTGCGGTAATAGCGGAGATATTTGGGGTGTTTTTTCAAACGCTCAATCGAGACCACCCGAGTTTTAGACATCTTGTCGCTCGTAACGACTCCCGAGAGTTTTCTTTTTTGGGTATTTTTAGTTTTCATTTTGTCTTTTTAGTCTGGGATTGATTGATGAAAGTTAGGATTCTCGCGATATCTCGCCGAACATGCCTAAGCCTGGTCACGTTTTTAACTTTACCGGCCGCTAAGTTAAATTTCAAATCTTTGAACCGATTTTGGTTTTCTTTAAGCAAGCTTTCCAACTCCGGCAGGGTTTTGATTTTTAGTTCTTGAATTTCTTTATTTTTCATATTGCGTTGGATTTTTTATTCCTTAACAATCACTTTGGTTTTAAACGGCATTTTGTAGCCAGCTAATTTTAAAGCCCGCAGCGCGATCTCTTTTGAGACCCCGTCTAATTCGTATATAATCCGCCCGGGTTTGACGGGAAAAACATAGTGATCGACACTGCCTTTGCCACCGCCTAAGGTTGATTCGGGGGGACGTTTAGTAATCGGCTTATCGGGAAAGACCCTAATCCAGAGACGTCCCTGGCGCTTGATGAAATTCGTGATCACCCGTCGGCCAGCTTCGATTTGCCGAGAGTTGAGCCAAGATGAGCCAAGGGCTTTTAGCCCATACTGGCCGTAACTTAAATGCAGACCTCGGGTTTCAACGGCTCTCCCTTTAGAATGGCCTTTTTGCCATTTGCGGTGTTTTACTTTTTTAGGGATTAGCATGGTAAAGAAATTTAAAAGTTAAAGTTTAAAATGAAAAATTTAGGTGTCTCTTCGAGACGGATTTTATAGTTTTTCAATTTTGAATTTTGATTTGTCATTTTACATTTTGATTTTTTAACTTTGCATTTTCAAAGATTTCTCCTTTGTAAATCCAAACTTTGACGCCGATAGTCCCAAAAGTGGTGAAGGCAGTCGCTTGACTATAATCAACGTCGGCTCTTAGGGTTTGGAGAGGAAGCGTGCCGTGCTTCAACCACTCTCGCCGAGCGATTTCGGCGCCCCCAAGCCGGCCGGAGAGAAGAATCTTGGCGCCTTTAGCTTCTTTGTTTTGAACAATTTGCTCGAGATATTTTTTCAGAGCCCTTCGGAAGGGCAGTCTTTTTTCAAGATCCCAAGCGATTTGTTGAGAAACATAGGCAGCGGAGATTTCAGAACGTTTTAACTCTTCGACGTTGACACTTAAGTTAACTTTGGCAGAAACAGAAACACTCCGCAATTTTTTTAGCGTTTGCTCGATGACTTTAGTCAGGTCTTCGATGCCTTTACCACCGCGACCGATGATGAAGCCGGGCCGGGCCGCCTTAATCAAGACCCTCAAGTTATTAGAAGTGCGCTCGATTTCAATGGCCACGATACCCGCTTGGGCGATTTTTTTCCGGATGACTTTTCGGATGGCTTCATCTTCTTCTAAGTATTGTCGCCAATTGCCTTTTAAAAACCAGCGGACTGGCCAGTCTTTCGTGATGCCTAATCTAAATGATTGTGGATTAATCTTTTGCCCCATGTTTCAAATTTAAAATCTCAAAATGAAAAATTTTGGTATCCTTTAAATTACTTTCCCATCCCAGATTTACGACTAAAGACCTTTTGGAAGAATCCGGATTTTTTCCTTTTGGGCGCAGTTTCTGGTTTTTCATGTTCAATTTTTTCTTTGCCAGCTTTCTTGGGTTTTTTATCGCTCGGGGTTTTGGATTTCTTCTTAATGACGATAGTGAAACGCGGCGGCTTAATGCTGTCACTTTCTTCTAAGACAAGGGTGATGTGGCTCATTTTCCGTTGAATGGGAGAGGCGCTACCTCTCGCTCTTGGCAAATATCTTTTAATCATGGGACCTTGATCGACGCGAACGTTTTTGACAATCAATTTAGCGGGATCAAGGTGCTGGTTATTTTTAGCGTTGGCCACGGCGCCGCGCAAAAGTTTTAAAAGGCTTTTGGCCGCCCTTTTTTTCTGCATTAAAAGCTCCGCTTCGGCTTCGTTAACCGAGAGACCCTTAAGAACATCGGCTACCAGTCTGATTTTTCGGGGCGTCATCCGAAGGTAATTTAATTTGGCAACTTGATCCGGCATGGAAAAATTAAAATTTAAAGATCAAAATTAAAAATTTTGGTATCCCTCGCACTCACTCGGGATGATTTTGTAATTTAACGACTTTGAATTTTGAACTGTCATTTTTATCTTTGATTTTTTAACTTTTGACTTACTTTTTAGGGGTGGTTTCAGTCGGTTTGGCGGTTGGAACGGCTTTTTGTTCTAATTCTTTCTGCATCTTGCCGCCGTGTTTAATAAATTTCCTGGTTGGAGAAAATTCGCCGAGGCGATGGCCAACCATTTCTTCATTAATTCTCACCTCGATAAAATTTTTACCATTGTGAACACTAAAAATATAACCGACCATCTCAGGAGAAATTTCAGAATCCCGGGACCAAGTTTTAATAACCACGCCGGCGTCGGGTTTAATTTTAGAGATTTTCTTTAAAATGTTTGGGTCGACAAAGGGACCTTTTTTTGATGATCGGGACATGCCAATTTTGTCTAAATTTTCGGGCTCACTTGCGGCGAAGGAAATTTAGCCACAAAATTGAGCACCCCGCTCCACTTTTTAAAGAGACGCGGCTTCGACGCTATTAAATTTTGCTTGGTAGTAATCATTTTAATTTTGAATGACTTTATCATAAAAAGTGGGGCGGGGTAAAGGTTTGGCAACCGAAAATCATTCGCCTATGGCTTTGATTTTCGGGCCAAGCCCTTTATTTTTTACTTTTCTTGGGGCGCCTTTGGATGATCAACTTGCTCGACCACTTTTTCCGGTTTCTCGTTTTTCGTCCACCTGTGACTTTGCCCCAAAGGGTTTTGGGTTTGCGAGTCCCCCGTTGCGTACGGCCTTCACCTCCACCATAAGGGTGGTCAACTGGATTCATTACCGAACCTCGGACGGTCGGCCGAATCCCTAGCCACCGGGAACGGCCAGCTTTGCCAATGACAACCAAGCCATGCTCTGGATTCGAGACTTGACCGAGAGAAGCCAGCCCGCTCCAAGGCACGCGCCTGACTTCGCCCGAAGAAAGTTTGAGGTCGGTATAATTATGGTCGTGAGCCAAGATTTCGGCGTAGGAACCGGCGGAACGAGCTAATTTACCCCCACTGCCAGCTTTTAATTCAACATTATAAACCTGATAGCCGACCGGAATGTTTTTAAGTTGAAGGCGATTGCCGGTTTTTAAAGGAGCGCTCTCGGAGGTAATAACTTGACTACTTTCCTTGAGGCCTTGGCAAGCCAAGATGTAAGCGTGCTCTCCATCCTCATATTTAATCCGAGCGATAAAAGCCGTCCGATAGGGATCGTACTCGATAGTTTCAACGACAGCGGGGATGTCGAGACGGTTTTGTTTAAAATCAAGCAACCGATAGAGCCTTTTATTACCGCCGCCTTGATGCCTCACGGTGATGCGGCCCTGAGAGTTACGGCCGGCGCGGCTTTTTAACCTGGTCAAAAGGGGCTTAAAAGGTTTGACCCGACTTAAAGACGCGTAACTGACATTAGTTAAGTGGCGGCGAGAGGGAGTGGTGGGAGCGTATGATTTCATAAATTTAAAGTTTAAATATCAAAATTAAAAGTTTTGGTGTCTCTTCGAGACGAATTTCAGAATTTAGTAATTTTGAACTGTAATTTTTATCTTTTATTTTTTAACTTTTCACTTTGTTAAGTGGGGTTGATTTTCTGGCCAGCTTTTAAAGTCACGATGGCTTTTTTATAACCACCTTTTCGGCTGATTAAATTTCGAAAGCGCCGTTTTTTAGCTTGGGTATTTAAAATATTCACGTTTAAAACGTCAACCTTATAAAGTTCTTTGACCGCTTTTCGAATTTCATTTTTTGTGGCTTCCGGCTCGACGACAAAAGTATATTTCCCTAAAGTGTTAAGGGCGGTGGACTTTTCGGTCAGGAGGGGTTTTTTAATTAAAAAATAATCTCTGGGCATTTTATTTTCTTAAACGATAATGTCGGGCGATAATTTCGACAGCTCTTTCGTCAATCAGGATATGCTGATAATTAAGCAGGTCGTAGACATTCAAGGAATCCGGGGAAAGAACTTTGGTTTTAACAAGGTTCCGAGAAAAACGAGAAAGAGTTTTGTTTTCTGGATCGGGAACCATGAGACAGTCGAGTTTTTTACTATTTTTCGCTAAATTTAAAAAAGCTTTCAAGGCGCTAAAAACGGCTTTCGTTTTTAAAGGTTGGATCTCAAAATCTTTGACGACGGAGAGACCCTGACTCCTAAGTTTTTCGGAGAGGACGCTAAAGAGAGCAAGACGGCTCATTTTTTTGTTGACTTTTTGACTGTAGTTTCTTTCTTTATTTGGCCCATGAGCTTTACCACCGCCAATCCAAATGGGTGACCTGATGGAGCCGTGCCTAGCGCGACCAGTGCCTTTTTGACGCCAAGGTTTACGGCCACCGCCACTCACTTCGCTTCGATCCTTGGCATGAGCCCAGGGCGCTCTTTTATTAGCCAATTGGGCGTTCAAAACTTGTTGGACCAAGTCCGGATTCCACTTGAGGCCAAAAATATTCTCAGGTAGCGCCATTTGACCAACTTTTTCTTTTTTTAAATTATATAAATTGACGGTCATCAGAATAGGTTTTAGGTGATAGGTTTTAGGGGTGGATTAGATTTTCTACCTTTAATTTTTGAAATTTCAATGAGCGTGCCTCTCGATCCGGGCACAGCGCCTTTCAACATTAAAAGATTATTTTCAAGATCAACTTTCGCCACTTCAAGATTTTTGAGAGTGACTCGATCTTCACCCATATGGCCGGCCATGCGCCGACCGGGCACTACTCTTTGAAAAGCGGTGGAGCCGATGGAACCGGGCGCGCGAAAGCGATTTTTCTGACCGTGGGTTTTGGGTCCACCGCCGAAACCATGGCGCTTCACAACGCCTTGGAAACCCCGCCCCTTAGAAATGCCGGAGACTTTGACTTGATCACCTTCGGCAAAGGCGGAAACATCAAAGTTGGTTGGGAGTTGGAAGTTGGAAGTTGGAAGTTTGAACTCGCGTTTATGTTTGCCGAGTTGTAACTGAACGGCTTCGTAACCGTTTTTTTCTTTGGTGCGAATTAAAGAGACTTTATTCGGCGCGGCTTGAATAACCGTCACGGGGATGACCTTATCATTTTGCCAAATCTGGCTCATTTTTACTTTTTTGCCGAGAATAAACATAGAATAGAAGAAAGTTAA
>JACQBP010000002.1 GCA_016194445.1 Candidatus Liptonbacteria bacterium
AGGTAGATGGAAAAGAGGTCAGTCCTAAAAACTAAAGGTAAGTTTGATTCTAGGGGTTCTTTTCGCACCTGGGTGGAAATCAACCAAAACGCGGTTAAGAAAAACATCGCCGTCTTTCGGAAACTAATCGAAGCCAAAGGCACGCCCCGTACCAACTCGCGCAAGCGATTTGGTGCTGGGGTTAAATTATGGTCGGTGGTAAAATCCAATGCCTACGGCCACGGCCTCGTTCAATTTTCCAAACTTGCCGAGAAGCTTGGAACCGACGGATTTTGCGTTGACTCTTTCATCGAGGGCGTGCGTCTCCGCAAAGAGGGGATTAAAAAACCGATTTTAGTTTTGGGCCCCACCCTCGCCGAGCTCGCCAAAGACGCCGCCTCAAAAGACATCACGCTTTCCATTTCCAATTTTGAAATCCTCAAACATCTCTCCCAAACCAAAACACCGCCGAAATTTCATATCAAAATCGACACCGGCATGTCCCGCCAAGGCTTCTTCCTCGAAGATGTTCCGAAGTTAATTAAATTTCTTAATTCCAAATTCCCCGAACATCGAACTTCGATCATCGATCGCCGCTTAAGCGGCATATATACTCATTTCGCCTCTGCCAAAGACTTGAACTATCCCACCTACACCGACCGCCAATTCGCCAAATTCGAGCAAGCCGTCAAACTTTTTGAAAAAAGCGGCCTGTCCGGAGGCAAGTCTGCCGGAGGAAAACATTTAATCAAACACGTCTCCGCGACCGGCGGCGCCATGATTCTATGGCCTCTGGCCATCCAAAGAACTCGAACTCCAATCCGCCAACTGGCGGAGGCAAATAAAACTAGAACCCATCTTAAGCTGGAAAACTATTGTGAGCGAAGTCAAAAACATCCCCGCGGGTGAGTTCGTCGGCTACGATTTAGTCGAGCGCGTCAGTCGCCCCACCAAAATCGCCGTCTTGCCCGTAGGCTACTGGCACGGCCTCCCGCGCTCCCTTTCGAGTGTCGGCGAAGTTTTGGTGAACGGCCGCCGCTCACTGCCTTCGAGGTCGCTCAAAAATCCGGCACGAGCCACTACGAAATCGTCACTCGCTTGAATCCGCTCATGGAAAGAATCCTTGTCTAAATGAAAAAAGATTTAAACGTTAATTTTCCCGAAATTCAGAAACGCCGCCGGCGCCGAAAATTTTTCTTTAAAAGCGGGTTTGGCCTGCTTCTTTTTGGCCTCGCGATCTTTGGCGTTATCCGAGTAGTTTTTTATTCTCCAATATTCAAGTTCGATCACGTTGTCTTAAGCGCGAGCGACCCCGAAAAAGAAAAAATCCTCTCTCTTCTTGAAAAAAAAATCACCCAAGGTTCTTTTCTGACTCGCGCCCTAGGCTTTAAAAATTTCTTAGCCTGGCCGAGCCAAATCCAGAGTCAAGAATTAGCCGCTTTGCCCGAGCTAGAAAGTCTGACTATCGAAAAAAACTACCAAGAAAAAACTGTTACCATCACGCCGGTCGAGCGCCAGCCCTCGGGTATTTGGTGTTTAGAAAAAAACGTTCCCGCCGAATGTTTTTGGTTCAACGATCAAGGCCTTATTTTCCGGGAATCTCTGGCTGTTTCCGGCAACCTCATTCGGGTCGTTTCTGATTATTATCAAGAACATTTGGTAGTCGGTAACCAAGTTTTGCCCGACGCTTTCCTCTCTAATTTCCTTTCCATCTTTCATGTTTTAACTGAGTCCGATTTTAGTATTCTAGAGATCGCGCTCAAGGACTTAAGTCAAGAAGAAATTGAAGTCAAAACCAGCGCTGGTCCCAAAATCTACTTCAGTCTCCGGCATCCGGCCGATCATTATCTCGCCGCCCTTAAATCTCTAACACAAAACCCTAAATTTAACCGCCTTGAATACGTTGACTTTAGAATCGAGAATCGAGTCTATTATAAATAAGGCTTGTTCTCGAATTCTAGTTTTTTTTGAGTTTCCCTCTCGGAGTGATAAAATTCGTGAAGTATGTCCAAGTTTTTTAGCAAAGAAAGATTTCGCCAAGTGGTAGACGTGATCCGCGTCCGGCCCAAAGAAGAAGTTTCTTTAAAAGAAATCTACACCTTCAAAAAAGGGGCTAAAGCCAAAGCCGCCGAACTCATTAGCACCAAACCCAAAAGCCCAACTCCATCTCTGCCGAGTCAGCGCCCAAGTTTAAAGCGCAGCATCATTTTTGCTCTTGTTCTTTTTTGCGTTTTCGGCGGCGTCCTGATCTTTTTAAATCTCAGAAGCTTCAACAATCGAGTCCTCAACTCCCTCGAAGAAAACCTTAATCGTTTTAGCGCCCAAAGTTCAACCTTACAGATTTTTAATCTCAATGCCGGCCGTCAATCATTGCTCGGTAGTCAAAACTTTTCCCCGGTGAGCCCTTTTCAAAAATTTGCCACCGAAATTTGGCCCCTCCTTAAAAGTAGCGTCGGAACTTATCAAAGCTTCAATGAGTTAGCTAATCAAATTACTCTCCTCTTAAACAACAGCACTTCTTTCATTAACAATTTTCCCGATCTTATCTTGAGTCGGCAGGGCGAGGCTTTGATCAGTCAGCTTGAAGCGCTCAAGAAAAACATCGATCTGGTTATTGAAAAAAGTTCGAAGTTAGCTTTGAACGCCGCAAAGATCAAAGAATTTTCTCCGACCAACTTCGATTTTTATCTTCCCCTCCAGACTGATCTTAGTCGCTATCAAAAGTTTTTAGGGTCTTTTCTGAATTGGTTAAAAGCTAAAGTCGATCACCATCTTTTCGTGATGATCTTGAATCCATCCGAGATTCGCCCCGGCGGCGGCTTTTTGGGCAGCTACGCCGACGTGGTTGTCTCAAGCGGTAGTGTCAAGAGTGTCAATCTTCACGATATCAACGACCTCGATCGGGAATTTAAATCAAAAATTATCCCCCCCGAACCCTTAGAGGTCATTGCCACTCGGTGGCGCGCCGCTGATTCGAATTGGTTTTTTGATTTTCCGACCTCCGCTGGCAAACTTCTTCAAATGGCTGAAACTTCTAATCTTTACAGTCAGGAGAAAATTGTTTTTGATGGCGCCCTCGCCGTGACCGGTCAGGTCATTCAAGACCTCCTTAAACTGACTGGCCCCCTCGAGATTCCGAAGACTAAAAAAACTATTACCGCCGACAATTTTCTTTTTGAAATTCAAAAAGAAGTTCAATTTGGTCAAGCTTCAAGCGCTAGTTATCCCAAAAAAATTCTCCAAGACCTTACTCCTCTTTTAGTTGATAAACTCGTCTCTTTAACTCCGTCCCAAAAGCAAAAACTTTTTGAGCTGGTCAAGAAATGGTTTTCTGGCAAAGATATCATGATTTCCTTTAAAGACGCCGAACTTCAAAATTTCTTCGGCGGTCTGAATCTTTCCGGGCAAGTTTACGAGCTGCCCCGAAATTTTGCGGGCGATTACTTGGCGGTGGTGAATGCGAACCTCGGTGGTGGCAAAACCGATCTTTTTATTAAGCAGCAAGTCTCTCTCTCGAGCCAAATCAACGCCGACGGTATCGTGAGCGATCACTTAACTATTAGTCGTAAGCACGAAGGCGATCACGCCAAAGATTGGTGGTACAAAGTCCCCAACCAAAACTACCTCCAAGTTTTTACCCCCCTCGGTAGCAGCCTCGATAATTTCACCGGCGGCGTCCAAAAGAAAATCAAGCCTAGTATCAACTACAAAAATAGCGGCTATGTTGCCGACCCCACCGTCCTCCAAATCGAATCGACTTTTAAAGATTTTCTAAACTACCCCACCCTCCGCAGTTTTGAAGCCTTTGGCAAAAACGTTTTTGCGACTTGGACTAAAACTGAACCCGGCCAAAAAACCGAAATTGCTCTCGACTACACCGAACGTCTCCCCGTGCCTTTGGCCGAGAACCAAACCTACCAATTTGTTTTTGAAAAGCAAGCCGGCGTCGTAAGCGATTACCATTTTGAAATTGGTGCGCCCGTCGGTTTTGTTTGGCAAGAAAATAATTTGCCGATTTTTGAATATCAATCTTCTGATCCGCCCGGCCGCCTCATTCTAAATTTAACTTTAAAAAAAGCTAGCTGAACAAAAAAACCGCGACTGGGCGGTTTGTGAAGTAAGACCAGATAGACCACGGAGCCGTCCGATGGCTTGATTCCGTGATCTATCTGGCGAGGGAATTTGAGGGGGGACCATTGTCTCGCGGTTTCCTTTGCCTCCTATCTGGCTCTTTCCGAGGCTGTCATTTCCGCCCTGTGTTCCAATCCAAACTTGATTTTGTAGAACCCTGACCAGAGGAGGTAACAGCAAGCGACCAAGATGGTCGTGCCCAGTAGCCCCCAAAAAGTTCTTATATTCCGACCAATCAGGTGCCCTAACGACCGCAACGCCAGCGCTACAACTATGAGCACAATCGCAGTAAATACAAACATGATGAGCCACCACGCTGACCCCGCGCTCTTTTGAATGTAGCTGGCCGCATCAATCGATAACCGCTCTAAGAACATTTCTGATCACCCCCCTTCATCGGATTGCGGACCTTTTCTTAATCCCTTTCGTAAGCTACGTACTTTCTACCAAACTTTTCACCAGTTGTCAAATAGAAGAAAGCCCCAGAACTGGTCTGGGGCTTCATATGTTGGTGCCGATATTAATTGCACCGGAGCGAACTTGCTATGGATCGTCCTTGATTGGTCCTCGAACCTTGCTTCTATCAGGACGTCGACGGAGAACTTCTGGTTGATCGTCTTCGCTGGCGCCAACCAACCACGGTCTGTCTTCGGCGATATCCCGATCGGTGAGTGCGTCGGGTTGAACCCAAGTTGGTAAATGATGACGCACCTCGCTTTCTGAATCCCCATCTTCGTCGACTTCCTTCTCTGGAACAACCCTTTCCTTTTTTTGCCACGGCCATTCTTCGAAGGTGAAGTACGAAAGAGTCCAGAGAATCAGAAGAAGAGTCAGAGTACTAGAAAAGATAAGCACTCCTTCCCTGTTCTCTTCCGAGCAAAAAAAGTAAACCATGATGGAGATCCCAAGGCTCACCCAAACTGCCGAAAGTAGAATTCCCTCCACGCCTAGATTAGAGCGTCGTGGGGCGGGTATTCGTAGCCTTTCACCTCTTCGGTATATCATGCTTCTCTCCTGTCAGCTGAATTGTCAAATACCTCTCCGCTTCTCCAAAAAACATAACCGAAATTGAATAAAATTTCAAATTTTTGGAGTTAGTGAGTCTTTATGTTAATTTGAGTGTCATATGTCCAACATCCGCAATTTCTGTATTATTGCTCACATTGACCACGGTAAATCCACCCTAGCCGACCGATTGCTGGAAGTGACCGGCACGGTTGAAGCGCGCAAAATGCGGCCGCAGTACTTAGATCGTCTTGATCTCGAACGTGAGCGTGGTATCACCATCAAAATGGCCCCCGTGCGGATGGTCTATAGACCAGCAATGAAAAGTTTAAATCTCAAAGTGCAAAACGACAGTGGAAAATTTAAAAATGATCTTGCGAAGCAAGAAACCAAAATTTTGAATTTTGATTTTTACATTTTTAACTTAATCGACACTCCCGGCCACAGCGATTTTTCCTATGAAGTCTCCCGTGCCTTAACTGCCGTCGAAGGCGC
>JACQBP010000019.1 GCA_016194445.1 Candidatus Liptonbacteria bacterium
GAGAGTTTTTGCTTTCGTCACGAGTCCGATGCGGCGAATCGTCTGTCCTTTGAAGAGTTTCTCAAACTTTTTGGCGGCCGCAGGGTTCACGGTTACGAGGATGCGGCCTTGGCTTTCGGAAAAAAGAGTGTTAGGTACTGCTACGGCACTATCATATATGATAGTGCCGGGAATTTTTGAAATATCCGTTTCAATACCAAGTCCTCCCGCCATGAACATTTTCGAGAGCGCAACAGCAAGGCCGCCTCGGCCGACGGAAATCGCAGAAGCTACCAGCTCCGCCTGAACCGCTTTCGAGAACGCGCGGTAGAGCTTCAGGTTCTTTGCGCCGTCGGTTTTCGGAACCGCACCACCGATTCTTCCGGCTTGCCCGTCTCGACTCGACGTCTTCGCCGAGGCGGACCCATACTCCGCAATCATCCGAAAATATTCCGAGCCGCCGAGCTCCTCATGCGTCTCGCCGAGAAGATACACGTAATCGTCTGCGAACTTCGGATCTATGGAAACCGCTTTTTCGGCGTCTTCCATGACGCCGATCGTGGAGATAAGAAGCGTGGGCAGAGCCGAGATTTTCACGAAGTTTCCTTTCTCGTCGTACCCTTTGAAGTCGTTGAACATGCTGTCTTTGCCGGAGATGAACGGCGTGCCGTAGAGGGTCGCGTAATCAAAGCACGCGCGAGCAGCTTCCTTAAGTTGCCACAAGCGTTCCGGTTTATCGGATTCCGTCCAGCAGAAGTTGTCGAGAAGCGCGAGGTAATCTAATGACGCACCAGCCGCGATAGCGGCGCGAATCGCGCTGTCTATCGCGGCGCCGGCCATCCGGTACGGGTCCAAGTCGCTGTAAAACGGCGTCAAAGCCGAGGAAAGCACGACCGCGCGGGGCGAACTCAAGACCGGCTTGAAGATTCCCGCTTCGCCCGAAACGCGCCCGGCGCCTTGTATCGGTTTCAAAACGGAACTTCCCTGCACTTCGTGGTCGAATTGGCGCGAAAGAAATTCGTTCGATGCGAGGTTCAAGCGCGAAAGCATCGCCGCGAGCGTTCCCGAAAAATCCTTCGGTAACCTGAGCTCCGGCTCCTCCGCAAGCATCGTCCGCGGCGAAGTGTACAAATGCGTAAGCGGCACGCCGTGCATGAACTGCAAATCCAAATCCAAAACCGTTTTCCTGCCGTAGGTAACGATGCACTTCCCGCTTTTCGTAAATTCGCCAATCGCGGTTGCCTCGACGCCGCGGCGCTTCATCAAGTCCGAAAATACTCGCCACTTGCCCTTCGCTACGCTCAGAGTCATGCGCTCCTGCGATTCCGAAATCCAAATCTGCCACGGCTCGAGGCCGGGGTACTTGAGTGGAACTTTTTCAAGTTCTACGCGGCACCCGCCGGACTCTTTCGCCATCTCGCCGACGGACGAGGAGAGCCCACCCGCGCCGTTGTCGGTTATGGAGTCGTAGAGGCCGAGGTCGCGCGCTTCTTTTGCGATGGCGTCGGAGAATTTCTTCTGCGTGATCGGGTCGCCTATCTGCACGGCCGTCGCCGGAGAGCCGGAGTGGAGTTCCGCCGAAGAGAACGTGGCGCCGTGGATACCGTCGAGGCCCACCCTTCCGCCCACCATCACGATGTAGTCGCCCGGCTTTGCCTGCTTTTCGTAGAGTTTTCGGCCGCGAGAATCCTTTTTCGGGATAAGACCGACGGTTCCCGCGAAAACCAAGGGCTTCCCGCGGTACGAATCGTCGAAGAGCATGAAGCCCTGCGGGGTGGGAATACCGCTTTGGTTCCCTCCGGCGTTGATTCCTTTTATGACTCCCTCGGCGATACGCTTTGCCGGAAGGAGTTCTTGCCTCTGTGTACTGTCGCCTGCCTGCGCAGGCAGGCGGAACAATCTTCGCGGGTCTTCCGGCGGCGCGAAGCAAAAGCCATAGACGTTCGCGACCGGCTTCGCGCCGAGGCCAAAGCCCAGAGAGTCGCGATTGACGCCCACGATACCGGTTATCGCACCGCCAAAGGGGTCGAGGGCCGAGGGAGTGTTATGCGTCTCCACTTTGTGCGTCACGACCCAGTTTTTGTCGAAGGCGATGCCGCCGGAGTTGTCTTTAAAGACGGAGAGGCAGAAATCCTTTGCGCCCTTTTTCGCGCGAATCTTTTTCGTCGCTCCTTTTATGTACGTGCGGTAGATGCCGTCCGCGAGTTCGTCCATGGGGCTCGCGAAAATCGTGTGCTTGCAGTGCTCGCTCCACGTTTGGCCGAGAGTCTCGAGCTCCACGTCCGTGGGCGGGCGCCCGAGGCGCCGGAAATGCTCGCGAATTGTTTTCAAATACTCGACGCTCAAGCCCAAAGGCCCGCGGCGAAGGCCGTTTTCGTCGGGAACGCCGAGTTTACCGAGCTCCTCAAGCTCGACGTCCGAAACATCAAGATCAACTGGAAGGACGCGGGAAGAACCGGCAAGCTCGACACGCGGCACATTCGACAGGCTCAGTACCGCGTGCTTCCGAGCCGACGTATCGAAAAACCGCGCGGTTTGGATGAGAGGGTTGTAGAGGCTAGCTGCGATGCGTTCAATACGCTCTTTAGAAAGAGCACCTTCTATGAAAAACGCTTGCGAGGAATACACGTGCTCCCCGGATTTGAACTTATGTTTCGCGGCGTCCTCGATGGTTTCTTTCGCCGTGGTGCCCACGTTGTCGGTAACGCCGGGCAAAAAGCCGATCTCTATGCCCCAATTGAAACGCTTCGGGAGCCACCGGCCTGTCTGCGTGCGGCCACGCACAGGCAGGCCCACATGAGACACTTCGACGCGGGGGTTCACAAGAGCGGCGCGGGCCTTCGTAAGGTCCGCGCCAGAGAGGTTCGTGTCTATAAGGTAGGAGTCAGAGACCCAGACCTTCCGGACTCCCTTCCCCACAATGCCCTGGAATTCCTTCTTTTTGACGTCCGCCCGAGCGTCCGGGATGGTAGGTACTACATCAATCCGGATGGCCATATACCTATTTTACAGAAAAATCTTGGAGAAACAAAACTATTTATTTTTCCAATGTCTAGATATGTATTTAATTAATTCCTGACCCACCAATGGCACGGACGACGCAGAAGATCTATAATAAAACTCATTATTTAGAAAAATCTTCTCAGAACTTTTATCAACTTGAATCAGGCAAAAATCCTCTCCATTTTTCTTGCCAAATTTAATACGAACTAGATCCATTACTGACTCTCCCATACAACTACGCATTAAACCCGAGAGGTGTAAACGAAAATCATCCCTGGTTCCCGAACCGTTCTTAAAAGTGATGAGATCAGATTTAAGACCTAATACTTTTCCTCCATCATTAACTCCTATAAAAAGTTGACCCCCTTCAGTATTCAAAAATGCGTCAACGGTTTTTAAGACAGAATGTTCCAAATTTGAATCAATTTTCTTGGCAATTAAGTTCCACCGAAGCGTCGACTTAAATTCGGTAAAGTCATCTTCTTCTTTCGGAACAGCTGAAGGCTCAACATCTTTTTTTCTAAAGGAGGAGAATTCTGTTACCGTACCACCAATTAATTCGAGCCATTCGTCTGTGAGTTCATTAGCACCACCCTCACCTGCGAATTGATTACGGAAGTTTGTATTTGTAAAATCGAAACTTGAATCGCGAAGAGCAGTGAGCGTCTTCTTTGTAAAAGATTTAAAGTCTCTGCTCCCTTTTCGTTCTAAGATATGAATAAGCAGTCTAAGTAAACCTCGCACACCCTTGTCAGAAGATAATGCGTGCATAGCGTTACCCCATTCTTCTGAAAATACATCCGCAACAATCGAAAAATACTGCTTTAAGTAATTAAAACATACTGGAACAGATCCGTTTCCGGAACTTCTGTAGTTCTTTAAGATTGGCCCATTTGGGCTTAACAATCTGGTCATTGACGAGTTTGTTACAAAGGTTGTAAGGCTAATCGAACCACCTTTTCGAGAATAACCGCTAATCAAATCTTTAAAAATACTTAGCGAGGAAAGTTTAGTAACTACATCGAGTGCAGTTCTTCTCGACTGATATTCAACCCCCGCTAATTTAAACTCTTGCATTAATTCAAGAAGTAAGCTTGTACTTACTTTCTTAACGTTCATATTTATATCTATAAATACATTCGCCTGTTTCTCTTCACCCCTGGGTCCCAACAATTCTGCATTAAATAGTACACATACCAATTCATTCTCTTTTCTTGTTTTTTCATCAGTTTTCGAAAAACTATAAAGTCGATGCTGCCCATCCATTATCCACAAAGAACCATAAATACTGGGTAGAGATAATTTGTGTTCGCGAAACGTATTCTGTAGACTTGTGACTTTAGAATTCAAAGAAAATATAAGAGTATTGGGAAGAGACCAGTCATCTCTTTCGAAAAATTGAAGAAGTTTGTTAAGTCTGGCGCGCTCTAAAATACGCTGATACCCTCTTACTTCCGATCCCCAATCCACCCGCCTTAGTACAGCAACACTCTTTAAAAGCCAGTCAGGATTCGCTTTAAAGACATAAAACTGAATTCCAGAGTTATTTTGTGAAACCTTAAATGCATCAAATTTAATCTCTGGTCCAAATTCATAATTTAGACCAACATCGGAGAGAAACTGATATTTTGCAAACTTACCGATTGTTTGAGACAACTTTTTGTAACTTTCAATAAATCCATCAGTCCAAATAAGAACTCTGTTTTTCTTTAAAAATTCGGGATCAATGTTTTCCGCCCTATAGCCAGAAAGCACTAAAATCGCAAGAGCAGCTTTTTCTTCTCGTACCCAAGAGGCATATTCCCTTACTAATTTATGGACTGATGGGTAATTTACTATTCTGCCGGTGTTCTTTTTACATTGGATTAAAATCCTAGTGTTTTTTTGAATGCTTGGATCATTCACTATAATATCCGGCCCAGGCGCGTTGTAATCACTTTTTAATATATTTAATCCCATACGAATCATTAACTGTTCAACACCGTCATGCAGCTCGTTTCCAATATCACGTGTTGATTTTTCTGAAGCTTTCTCAGATTTAAGAGGATAGACCTCCTTCTTTCTTTTCTGTCTTTTTAGGACTCTTCTGAGAATGCTGGCATCAGACACATGCATTTTAATCAAACTACCGCGCAATTTTCCGGTCCATTTGCTCGAGTTCTCTTTCTGACCCTTTGTGAAGGAAAGCTTATTCCACAATTCTGGTTCATGAATCGGAATGGCGTGACGAAGATCAAGCCAAATCAATGGTTTAACTCGAAATCGTACTATAAAAGGATCGTTTCTTTTAAAAAATACTGGTGATTTATCTTGAAAACTTTTACTTTTCACTTCTAGAATACCAACCCATCTTGATTCTCCTGTTACGTAACAAACAAACTTATCCCCCGGCTTAATTTTACTTGCTACCTTGGTATGTCTAATTCGAAATCCTGAGATTACTTTGCCATTCTTATTAAAAGCATCTAAAGTTTCTGGTGAAAATAGATTCAGATAATACTTCATGGCATTTTAAATTGATTAAAAATTATCGCGCCATCTCAAAAATTTTCTTTACTAACGGTTTTCTAGCATAAAAAGCACGACTTGTGGATCCATGCCCTGACCCCTTAGTTCTCGCCTGTATCCACTTGCCATCTTTTCCTGTCAAACTCTTAAACCCTTTGGTAATCAGCTTCTGACGAATGAAATCATAATCGCCTTTAATTTCCTTTATTAATTCGTCATCGTCTGCAAAATCTAAGCTGGTTACTTTTAATAACTCCGTGCCTTGAGAATTTTTACCGTGCCACATTACCGCACAAAATATTATAGCTTTTAGTTTTGACCAACAATGACTTTCAAAAAACGAGTGTGCCGCGAGTTCTGTGGGGTTGATCATCGTTATAGCCATAGTTTCTTTTGGGATCAGCTCCCCTTTAACCTTATGGAAACTAACAGACTTCAGTTCATAGGATAAGCCGTTCGGAGCTTTCGAAACATTCGTCTTTAGGCCCGCTAGGCGTTCCAAGACTAAACCTTTCCAACCTTTATTTTGTTTACCTGTTTCGTAGGTTGTTATGTCGTTTTGTTTTGCAAGTACGCGTAGATCTTTTCCTATGTATTTCTTCAAGTTTTTAATAGCAACAGCGCGTGTAACAATTTTCATCTTATTTCTTAATATTGTTGAAGCGCTTCTTCGAAAGTTCGAGATAGCTTTGTTCAAGATCAATCCCAATAAATTTTCTCCCTTGTGTAATTGCAGCAATTCCTGTCGTGGAGCTACCAGTAAATGGATCAAGAATGAGATCGCCTTTGTTCGTACTTGCCAAAATAACACGCCTCAAAAGATCAAGGGGTTTCTGAGTTGGATGTTTACCGTACTTTTTTTCTTCTGGTTTTGGAGTTCCAATAGACCAAACGGAACGCATCTGTAAACCGGGTTTTTTTATTTTATCTTCAGGCCATTGACCATCTTTCATCGCTTCATAATTGAAGGTATGTTTACCTTTTTTATCCTTTCGAGCCCAAATCAAAGTTTCGTGGCTTGCCGTAAAGAATCTACAGCTCAGGTTTGGTGAAGCGTTTGGTTTAAACCATGAAATATCATTGAGAATGTGATAGCCCAATGCCTGCAATGCGTGTCCACACTGATAAATTGAGTGATATGTACCGCTCACCCACAGTGTTCCGTTTGGTTTTAGTACTCGTTTGCACGCTTCGAGCCAGCGATAGTGAAAATCATAATCGTCTTCGAAACCCTTACTTTTATCCCAATCGCCTTTGTTTACGCTTACCATTCTTCCAGCGTGGACAGTAAATCCACCATTTGAAAGATTGTAGGGTGGGTCAGCAAAAACCATGTCTACAGAATCGGAAGGTATCTGATTCAGGATATTAAGTGCATCTCCAAGGTACAAAGTAAAATTGTCTTGCTGAAAATACGGTTTAGTTTTGACAGAGAAAAGAGTCGGTTTTGATAAAGTAGTTTCCATTAGGTTCATTGTAACATCCGTCAAAATCCTAAGTCCCCTTCAGCGCTTGCTTCCCTTCCAGCACACCGGGCAGCAGCCGGGGCCGCCTGTCTGCGCAGGCAGGCGATATTTGTGACCGTGAGGTATGTGCGCACTCTTCCTGGGCAGCTTACTACAACCCCAGCACAGTCTGTATCGTGTGCCGGGTTTTGTAGCCGACGTAGCCGGAAACCGGCGTGACACCATATTTCGTCTGGAAGTCTTTGACGCCAGCGTGCGTGAGCGGGCCGAAGTAGTTTGAAATGATGGCGTCTTTATAGCTACCTTCAAAAGTAAGAAACTCTTGCAAGTCCCCGACGAGACTGCGCTCGTCAGAGCGTTTGTCGACGAAGAAGGAGTGCGTTTGCGGCGACAATGACCGTGGAGAGAGACATAAGAACGGCAGCAAACGCTGGCTGAAGGATGATGCCTTGTGTATAGAGGACACCGGCAGCCAAGGGAAGTGCAACGAGATTATAGCCCGTCGCCCAGAAGAGATTCTGGAGCATCTTTGCATACGTCAGTTTCGAGAGACGCAAGATTTTCGGGATATCGCGCGGATCATTCCTGACAAGGATGATACCAGCGGACTCTATAGCAACATTCGTCCCTGCGCCGATTGCGATGCCGAGGTCAGACTGCGTCAGAGCGGGAGCATCATTAACCCCGTCCCCCACCATCGCGATCTTCGCGCCCCCTTTTTGGAGGAGTTTCACTTTCTCCACCTTCTCGGCAGGTACGACGCGAGCGAAATACTCATCGATGCCAAGCTTTTCCGCAACATCTTTCGCAACTTCTTCCGAATCTCCGGTGATCATCGCGACTTTGATGCCGAGGTGCTTCAGGGCGTGAACCACTTCTTTCGCTTCCGGGCGTGGCATGTCGGCGAGCGCGATTTCCCCGACGTTTTTTCCATCAACTTCGACCATAGTGTCTGTGCCGCCTCGGTGGCCTACGAACACGAGAGCTCTATCAACTTTTGCTTCGGCGCCGACCCCGGGGAGGCGCCGATAGTCCCACGCTTCTTTCACGACAAGACCGCGCTTGGTCGCTTCGGCGACGATTGCTCGCGCGATGGGGTGTTCGGAGTGCGCATCAACGGAAGCGGCGAGCGCGAGCGCCTCGTCCGAGCTCGCTC
>JACQBP010000018.1 GCA_016194445.1 Candidatus Liptonbacteria bacterium
CACGATACTCTTGGCGTTCGGCGTGTCAGCCGCCATCGGAATTATCTTTGGCTATTACCCGGCAAGACGAGCGGCATCATTAAATCCGATTGAAGCTTTGAGATATGAATAATAAAAATGGATCGCTTTGGTCGAGCGATCCAGAAAATTAATAAAATATAAAAGTCGTATGAATAAATTAATTACAATCGTTATCGCAGCGGTTTTTCTTTTCGCAAGTTTTCTCGGAGGTTCTTTTACTGTTTATGCGGCAACGCCGACAATAACAGGTGCGAAAATAATCGACCCTCATACCGTCACCATTGTCTATTCAGAATCTGTCAGCACGAGTATCGGTGACTATACAAATTTCAGCGGCGCACTTAGCGGAAGAAATATCACAAATTTAAGCGGCGGTGGCGGCAATACAATTACGCTTACATTTGACGGCGGCACATTTGCGCCAGATGCAAGCGGTTATCTCTCCGTGGCTTCCACAACCATAAGTACGAGCGATAGCTCTCCTTTTGCGAGCGGTTCATTCAATGTGACAGACGGGCAATCGCCGGCGCTTTCTTCGGTGACCGTTTCTTCAAACAATGTCAACAACTCGCTGGCAAAAATTGGTGCGACCGTCAACCTGTCGTTTAACGCCGCTGAATCGATAAATACTCCTTCGGTAACCATTACCGGCCATTCGGTTTCTATGGGCGGCAGTGGCAGTGGGCCGTATACTGCAAGCTATACCATATCCAGCGGCGACACTGAGGAAATGGTGCCAATCTTTATTACTTTTACCGATATTGCTGGAAATAATGGCAGAGCGTCGGTTAATATTTCAAGCGGTTCCGCACGGCCAACTATCGCCTCCATCACTTCAAATGCAACAAGCCCCGGTGTTCTCAAGGTTGGCGATTCAATCGCCTTTACTCTCACACCAAACATTGTTGAACCGTTGGCCTCTGTCTCTGGGTACTACAACGGAGTTTCCTTAACTTGGTCAACATACAATGGCGGAGCTACTTATGTGGCAACATATACAGCAGCAAACGGAAATGCGGATCAAACCTATCCGCTTCAGATCAACAATGTCACCTTAACGAATCAATTTGGGAGCGCGAGTTTACCAGCATCTGGATATGATGTGCAAAAAACCATTGATGCTCATCCCCCGATTGTCGGCGAAGTAACGCTGATAGCGTCGCCGGCAACCACCCCAACTCCCTCATACATATTTTCTTCAAGCGACAACGGAACAATACGATACAGCGGGGACTGCTTAAGCCAAACCACTTATGCGTCAGCCGGCATCAACACGATCATATTCAATGCTTTATCGACGGGCCTCCATAATAATTGCGCAATCAGCGTGGCGGATAACGCGGGAAATGTGAGCAACCAACTAAATGTTTCTCCTTTTACGGTTCAAGGAGCCACCGAAGCGTTAACTGCCCAAATTCAGGCACTGCAAAATCAACTTACCCAACTGCAATCTCAACAAAGCACCGTCGGCTCTTACAAATTTTTAAACCCGCTTAAGTTTGGCTCTACCGGTACTGATGTGACTGAATTGCAAAAACGGCTTATTGCCGAGGGAGTGTATTCGGGCCCCGTCACTGGATATTACGGCGCTCTGACGCAAGCCGCGGTCAAAAGATACCAAGCCAAACACGGATTGCCACAGCTGGGAATAGTCGGCCCCGCAACAAGAACATTACTGAATAAATAAATCTATAAAAAGAATCGTTTGGTCGAGCGATCTTAAAAATTAATAAAATATAAAAGTCGTATGAATAAATTAATTCCCGACAAATTAATTCCAATTATTATCGCTATCGCATTAGTAGTCGGAGGCGGAGCGTTCTACGGCGGTATAAAATACGCCGAGAGCAAAAGACCCAGAGGAGGCTTTCCGCGGCAAGATTTAGAGCAGTTCTGCAACCTCTCGCCCGAAGAGCGACAACAGAAGCTTCAGGAACTTGATGCAAAACCCAGCGGCTTCAAAGGAAGAGACGGTCAACGAGGCGGCGGTTCCGCAAACGGAGAAATCATCTCCAAAGACGACAAGTCAGTTACCATCAAACTCCGCGATGGCGGCTCGAAGATCGTTTTCTTCTCCGATTCAACAGAAATCACAAAATCTGCGGAAGGTACTTTGAGCGATCTTGAGATCGGCAAAAATATCTCGGTAAAAGGCACCGCCAATTCAGACGGAAGCATCACCGCGCAGACGATTCAGTTAAGACCGGTGAATCCTAATCAATAAAAATGAGGGCATTCGGAAAGGCCGATCAAACCTCGCCTTTTTCGTTTCCCGCAAAATCCTTGCACGATTATCTGCGCGATTCTTGCACAATACTTGCCCACATCCGCGACTTTACTAATCTGCTATAATCTGATATAGTCAACTATATCAGATAAATTGTGGCAATAATCCCTTAATATCTGATATAATTTGATATTGTTAAAAGTATCAGATAATTCTATGCCAAAAACTAAGAAATTCGATCATCGGCTTGAGTACATCCCGACTGACATTGTCTCAAAAATCGGTCAAATCGACGAGTTGAAGGGGCGATGGATTACGGGAGCTCAGTTGAGCCCTCAGGTTTTAGGCCGTCTCAAGCGGTCGGTTTTGATTACCTCAACAGGCGCATCTACTCGTATCGAAGGAGCGAGGCTTTCCGATGAGGATGTCGAAAAGCTAATGCGCGGCCTTGATATCCAAAAATTCACCAATCGCGACAAGCAGGAAGCCAAGGGATACTACGAGCTTTTAGAAAATATCTTTGATTCGTGGAAAAAACTTGCCTTTAATGAAAGCGCCATCAAACACTTCCATCAGGAGCTTCTTAAGTATGTCGATAAAGACAAGGAGCATCGGGGTGAGTATAAAAAGCAAGAGAATAAAGTTCACATGGTTGATGAGGCTGGAAAATCAGTTGCGGCTCTCTTTGACACTACCGCTCCATACCTTACTCCTAAGGAAATGCAAGAGTTGGTTGAGTGGACCCAAGAAGCGCTTCAAGAAAGAAAATATCATCCATTACTCATTATCGGCAATTTCCTTGTTCAGTTTTTGGCTATTCATCCATTCCAAGACGGCAATGGCCGGCTCTCGCGCGTTCTTACCAATCTTCTTTTACTCAAAGAGGGGTATTTGTATATGCCCTATGTTTCTCATGAGAAACTGGTTGAGGATAACAAGCCGGAATATTACATCGCGCTTCGCAGGACTCAAAAAACTCTTGACGAGAAAAGGGACGATATTACGCCGTGGCTTGATTTCTTTTTCACTATTCTGTTAAAGCAGGCGCAGATGGCAGTGGAATTACTATCAAAAGAAAAAATAGAAAAAATCCTTACAAAAAAACAATTGGCTGTCTGGGAGCTTCTTCAAAAGGTTGAAGAAGCGTCTCCTGGTGAGATTGCTAAACAAACAAAGGTTGCCCAGCCTACCGTGAGGCAAGCACTTGATAAATTGTTACGGCTCAAAAAAATTGAGCGTATTGGTCTTGGAAGAAGCACGAAGTATAGGAAGTTGTAAACATAAATGGATTCATCATGTTAAAGTGACCAAATAAAACTGAATAGGTAATGGCCTAAACCATACGAGCTTTCGTGTGGCATGGTCATAAATCGCATCGAGCATAAAGAACCCATCATCAGGTTCGCTCGATGCGTCATGCGGGGAAACTCGTATGTGAGCCGCAAGGCTCGGTCTGGTGGTGGGCTTTTTGTGTTTCCGAGCGGAGTGGATAACCAGATTTGAGCGAAGCTTGCCGCCGAAGGTAATATCCCCCCAACATGCATAAAAAACAATTGGAAAATCACATCATAAACGACGACTATTTCGGTACATTGGCGACTGTGCTTAATTTGGCACGTCAAACTCTTGAAAAAGACATGCGCGGGCCGAAGAAAAACTGGCATATCAAACTTCTGCAAAGCTTAGAAGAAGATTTAATGTATCTGCAACAGAATTACAAAATTACCAAAAAGTAATTTATCCCTGTCCTTGCTCGATCAGTTGCTTTTCTTTTAGATATCGAGTTATCGCGTACCAGACAGCATTGATAATCGGAATCAAAATCACCCAGCGCGGATCGTTTTGTAACCACGCAAGCAACGCCGGAAGAATGGCTGATACTCCAGAATAGAGAAAAACGATCACCAGATGCTTTAGTGCTTCTTTTGTTGGTGTACTCATAGTTTATTTACTAATTCGATTATTTGACGCTTTATTTTTTCGCGATCTTCAGAGACCTCATTCTGAAGACGGCGAAGGGCTTCTTGTATCCAATCATCCATCTGCTCTTTATAGGAAGTGATCTCTTGATGGTCGATGATATGCAGATCGTCTCGCAGAATATCGAATCTCGCGCATAGCATTTTGATCAGCTCGGCAAGCGAGTTGATTTGAGCTTCTGTCCAGACATCGCCGGTTTTTCCTTCGCATTCGATTCCTAACGAGTATTTATTCGGATTCACATATCCGCCGAAGAGATTCGTTTTGAGAACTCGTTTTGCCTTTTCAGACGGGTTATTGATCTTGCCGGCATGCCACGCGGCATCGGCATCTTTTACCATCTGAACTACTCGGCCGTCTTTACCGACTAGATAGTGAGCCGAGACTTCGGATGCCAGATTCTTAAACCACGAAATTGTTCCCTCCATTGTCCCCTGCATAATATGGATCACGATAAATTCTGGCTTGTAACCATCCCGCGAGAAAAAATTTTTTGATTCAATGTATTCGATGTTCATTTGTTTATGGTAATTAATAAATTGAGCAGTGCGGCGATTAGACCTCCTATCGCCGAGGTTGCTACTATCCAGAAAAACCTCTTGAGCCAACCGACATCGGTCTTGATTTCACCAAGTTCTTCATTGCTGTTGGCAATATGGTCAAAAACCACATCCATTTTCTTCTCAAGCTCTCCGATGCGTCGATCTTGTTCTTGATTTTGGTAAGAATCGGTCATAATTCGTTAAGTGGATAACTCTCGCTTGCCACGCCTCGCCTCGGCGGTAACATCAACCCCGCTATGGAAAGGCGCGATTTTTGGCACAAAGTTCTGCAGGAACTATATGGACTTTCTCTTGTGATCGGGACGATAATTTTCGTTGTCCTGGTTTTTGTCGCGCCCGATCTTGCAAGACTTATTGTTATTCCGATCGGCATATTTTTGTTTATCGATACTTTGCGATACATTGATGAGAAATTCTTTCGCTGATCATTTCGTGATCGCTTTCAATTGATCCACCGCGTTTTGATCCGACCCCTGATTCAAAACATCTCGCAACCTGCCGACTTGGAAGAGCGATTGCCGAACGGCCGGCTGAACCGCGCCGCTTCTCTGAATCGCGCTCATTGCCTTTTGGGCTCCTCTTCTTCCCAAGCCGACATATCTCAAAAACTCGCCAGCGACTCTTGGCGACGACATTCCCAATACTGCCCAGAATTTCGGGTCAACCAGAAAGCCGGCGAAAAATCCGCCTTCGCCTAAAAGCCGAGCCGTTAATCCTCGGGGAGCAATCTGGCTCAGTGCGGTGCCTGCAATCATGCCCTTAAGATCGGTGCCGGACGCGCCCTGCAGTTTCTCGACCAGCGATCTTCTAAAATCGTTATTCTCGCGCAAAACCGAACTCAACTTTCTGATCGCAGTGTCCGCGCTGGCTCTATCCCCCAACGATAGAGCTTTTTCAACTTCTTTTACGATGTCGGTGGATTTCGCGTAATCAGAAGTCATCTTGTAGTATCCCGGCACATTCTTGGTCAAAATATCTTTGACGCTGTTTCGCAAAGAAGAAACCAGAGCTCGCGCTTGACCTGAAGGTGAATAGAAGTCGTCCAATCTGCGCTTCAATAAATCCAAACCAACGGGAGTGCGATCTCCTTTTTGCAGGCCCCAACTTTTAACGGTATCGGCCAATTCTTGCACTCGGGCCGCTTCGGCTTTGTCGGCAATAGTCGAACGGCTAAAATCAAACGAGCCGTCAGGATTGGTTTTAATATTGAATGCTTTCAGTTGGTCATCGAGTTTCTTGAAAATAGGGCTGATATCGAGACTGCCTTTTTGTTTAGCGATCTCGGCTAAATCTTTTTGATACGCCCCAGCTCTTTGCTGGCGCATGCTCTCCAGAGCGTCTCTGGAGGAACTTAATACACTTTCGGAGCTGGTTTCGCCGCGCAAAGCCGCAGTAAATTCTGGACTTGGGTTTCTTAACGCTTCTTTGATCGCGCCATAACCCGCGCCGGTCGTAAATCCTAGCGTCTCGCCGGCAACTCTGCCGGCAAGCCGGACCGGCGGAGCCGTCACCGCTTTCAACGCATTAACGC
>JACQBP010000025.1 GCA_016194445.1 Candidatus Liptonbacteria bacterium
AAATCCGCCAGTGAAGCTTCGTGGACCTATGCTCGCAACGTTTTTCTATACACCTTAAGACCACATCACAACGTCTTAGTAGCCCGGCGCGCTAACTCCTTTGTAAACCAACTCGGAAACGTCTTGAATGGTTCTGCTTAAATTATCAAAATTATCACCCTTCGTCATCACGCATAAAAGATACGGGCCTTTGGAAAAATAAACAATGCCGCAGTCGTGCAACTCTTTGATCGGAGGCGCACCTTCTCTCGCGTAAATCGTACTTTCCCCAAACTTCTCAGCCACCTGCGTTCCGAAGGGCACTCCCGCCCTGATCCCTTTTTTAAAATCCGACTGACTCAGGAGATCTAAAGCCTTCTCAGACATTTCTTTATTTAAATAAGTGGCGTTGTAAAGCACTCTAAAAAAGTAAGAATAATACTTCGCTGACATCACATCAATACTGCCTTCGGGCGCCGGCGAGTAAACACTGATATCCGTTCCCACTTCACTCAAAAAATTTTTATCCACGCTATCAAAAATCAATTTCGTCGCATTGTTATCAGAATAAACAATCATCGCTTTAATTAGTTCTTCCGCCGTGTAAGATCTGCCAGCTTGAATGGCTTGCGTGGGCCCAATGTCTTCCTTAGCGTTCACGTCAAAACTTCCGTCATAAACTATCCGTTCGTTAAGAACCGCCGGTTCCTTCTCTCCGAGTTTGAAGTAAGTAATCATAAGCGGCACCTTAAGCAAACTGGCCGGAAAATACTTTTCATCTTCATTGATGGCCACCCTCCGACCTCGGTCAAGATCGCGAAAATAAATCGAGATTGTTTTCGCTTCTTTGGTGTAAACTTTTTTGTCCACCATTTGCTTTAGTTGCGTCTTGAGCGGCTCAAACTCCCTAAATTCCTCATTCCCTAAAACCCCACAGGCAAGCAGTGGGCTAATAAACTTATAACGCTGATCTTTACCGCGTAGCGGTGGGTTGTCATAGGTTACTTCTGATCGAGTATTACTCACACGCGCCTTAACGACCCACCCACCCCAAAAACTAACCAAAACCATGGCCCCAATCAAAACCGCCCGCCTCGTCATCTTATTTTTCATCATCCAACTTTAAAAAATTATAAACCTCGCCACATATTCCTAACCCAAAACAAAGGCTTCTCCTCGTCCCAATATACCACAGACCCATCTAGCCATCCAACCGCTATTCCTGGTATAATTGTGTTATGAAAAAACCAATCCTCTACTTAGTCCTCGGGGTAGTCGTTGTTTTAATCATTCTCGTCATTGGCCGTTCCCCTTCGCCGACGCCCGTTACTAACGTGCCAACTCAAAGCCCCACTTCAACCGAAAACCCTGTCTCACCCACTCCCACCCCAGGTGCAAAATCAACTCCCTCCGCAACCACCCCTGTCAAAAAACCGCCCCTTCAAACCCAAAACGTTAAAATCCTCTCTCCCCTCGAAGGCGCCGAGTGGGTGATTGACGCAAACAACGTCATCGAATGGAGCAAAGCCGCTGGCATCTCTGGCGGCATTTATTTGGTTGACGCGGCCACTAACTCGACCTTCGGTTGGATAACTTCAAACCTCGGCGGTTCTCAAACCTCTTTCACTTGGGACGCTCGAGATGTTTTCCTCACTCGCGGCAATCCCTCCAAAAAAAACCTCCCAACCGGCCGCTACTATTTAAAAATTAAATTCGACAGCGCGACCAAACCCGAACTCCAAAGCGGCGTTTTTTCGATTATTTACGCGAGCCAAGCCAAACCCACCATCCACGAAACCTTGATCCAAAACCTTTCGTTTAATCCGAGCTCTTTAACCGTCAAGCAAAAAGACCAGATCAAAATTCAAAACCAGGACTCCGTAACTTACACCTTGACACCCTCAAGTAGTGGTGAAGTCAAAACGCTTCCGCCCGGCGGATCCACCTTAATCGACACCGCATATCTCCCTCTCGGTTCCTACGACTACTACTCCGAAAGTTATCCTTCTCTCCGTCTCAAAATTACTGTCGTTAAATAAAGTTTAGGCTTTGTAGTGCACCACCAAGCTCCCTTTTTTATTCAACCTCTTCACCGAAACCAACTTAAAATATCTCCTCAAAACTTTAGCGCTCTCAAACATACTCATCCCTCGCCCAAAAACTAAAGGCTCGATCGTTAGATAAATTTCGTCAATTAAGTTTTTCTCCAAAAAATAAGTGTATGTCTGCGCTCCGCCCAAAATCGCTACTCGTCGGTAACCCATCCTCCTAATAAACTTATCTAAATTTTCTCGCGTTGGATTCAAAAACACTAACTTAGAATTTTTCTGAACGATTTTCGAGACACTCCGCGTCATCACGATGCAATTTCTTTTATCGAGCGGCTTCTTAGCCGTCTTGTAGGTGTTGTGCCCCACGACCACCACATCACTCCGATCCAAAAGTTTGTGCAAAAAATCTTTGTCTTCTTTTGAAGTCCAATTCGTAAACTGCCGCGCGTGCGTCGCGATTTTCCCATCCATCGTCACCGCCGCTATCGCTGAATAAATCGGATTCTTCATTTATTTATTAATAAACCACACTCCCGCGAAAATTAAAACTATCGCCGCAAGCTTCAAAGCTAAAGTTTTCTTCTCAACATCTTCCTTCACTACGTTCGGAAACCATCGTGAAAGAATTAGTCCAAACCCCAACATAAAAAACGGCTGGAATCCCCCAAAAACCGTGACGAGCGACACCGAGGCCAGAGCGATGGCATAAAAATTAAGCACCCGCGAGAAAATATATAGCGCTTCGTTACTTCCAATGATCGCCCAAGTGCCAAATCGAGTTTGAACAATTTCCTCTCTAAAATTCGGTCGCCTGGAAAAAACCACGTACAAAAATAAAACCAAAGCTCCAATCCCGCCACCAATAAATTCATAGGCCAAAGAACCCCAAAATCCCTGTTCCAAACTCACAAACTTAAAAAGCACCAGTGGTATCGCAAAAAGCGAACTGGCGGCCAACATATACCACAGAGCTTTTCTGGCTTTGAAAATTCCTTTGCCAAACGTTTTCACTGAAAGCAAAAAACCGCCGGCTAGAATAAAAAGAAATCCTAAAAGCTGTTTCTCGGCTAATCGCTCCCCCAAAAATAAATATGAAAGAATAAGCACTATCACTGGAATGGCTTGACCGAGTGGTGCTACGCGCGAAACATCTTCCACTGAAATCGCTTTATACCAAGGCACAATTGCCACCTCAAAAAGAACTCCAGCCAAAAGCAGATAAAATAATTGGTTCGAAGGGACGCCTGGGAATCCTCGAAAAACTAAAATCCCCAAACCAGTCAGGCACGTCGAAAAACCGCCCAAAACCGCCAAGATCATCGGATCGCGTACCCGTTTTTCAATCAAAAACTTATCGACGAAATTAGACGCGGCATAAAGCGCTGGCGCCGCAATCGCAAAAAATATCCAAGACATCTCCAAGTAATTATACCTATACTCCAACTCTCGACTGTGTTAAAGTAACTAATAGGAAAAACCCTAACCATCCTCTTTAAAAGGAGATTAATATGCGTTACGAAGAGGCAAAAGCAGAAGCCGAGCGCGTGGCGGCGGCAACTGGCGAGCGGTGGTTTGTTTTTAAAGACAGAACCGACACCGACGTAGCAGCCGAATATGGGCCATACACCGTCCTCGACGCTGAAGATGGGGAGATCAACTTCCCTAACCAAGATCCAGTCTTCACCGCCGAAGGCGACTAAAGATGGGAGGAGGTTCCATACTCGACGCTACTCAAGTCAACTTGAGTAGTGTTTTCTTTTTTAGCTATAATAACATCAAACCCTTGACTATTCTCGGCCAAAAAATTCTTTTCGTGACCGCTCACCCCGACGACGAAAGCTATCTCGCCGCCGGCACCATTTACAAAAATTACCAAGCCGGCGGTCAGTCTTTCTTGTTGTGCGCCACCTTAGGCGAGAAGGGTCGGTTCCACTGCAAAGAAAACGTAACCGAATCCCAACTTAAAAAAATAAGGAAGTGGGAGTTGACCGCCGCTGCTAAATTCCTGAAAATTTCCCAACTCACCATTTTAAACCTTCCTGATTGTACTTTGAGCCAAAAACTAAATCAAAAAACTCTCTTAAAGAAAATTCTCATTCTCATCAAAAAAATTAAACCTGACTTAATCGCCAGTTTTGGCCAAGACGGTATCTCCGGCCATCTTGATCACATCACGACCGGCCAAGTTTCTCGATCCGCTGCCAAAAAACTTAAAATCCCTTTCTTATCTTTCTGCTGCCCACCCAAACTAAAAAGCGCTCAAGATCAATTAAGACTCCGGCGTAAACACGGCCGCTACGCGCCTAAAATCAACTACTCAACTTTCAACATCAAAATAAAAGTTGATCCTAAAATCAAACTTAAAGCTTTAAAAATCCATCGCTCTCAACTCGACCGAGGCAACCCTTTCTCGAAACTTCCGGAAGGCGCCGCCGAAGAAATGCTCCGTAACGAGTATTTCTCGACTCGCTTCAATCGAACCTGATTCTTTGTTTTTTTTAATTCCGTAAGGAGCGAAGTAGTGGAGATGGGCGGAGTCGGACCGCCGTGTAGAGATTGGAGCGCTGAACCGTCTACGAGTATAGACTGAAATTAATCAGACAAAGTGATTCTTATCTCGTCCCTAAACCAGAATCATCGTTTAGAAACCAGCTTCCTTATATAAGACCGGATTTGAACCCAAGAAGCCCGGGCTCAACCGATCCCAGCTTAGGCGTAAGCGAAAGCTGGAGCTGCAACTTTTGAGTTGGCAGTTATAATTTTTTTGTTGGATTTACGAGACAACGCTCGACTCGCAGTTCAGGCCTCAAAACCTATCGAAGCCGTTCATCCCCAGTTACTACAACTTCGATTTTTTCAAAAGAAATCGTAGCTATTGGTTAAACGCAATAGAAGCGCCGAGAGTTACAACTACATAAACACGGATCAACTCCGTCGAAGTTGTAGTACTGGGCTTCCCTATTGCGACTACATAATACCAGAAAGCCGGAAAAAAGCAAGCAAGCTATATTGACACGAATCCCTCTTTAGCTAAAATACTAACTAGAGTCTTTCACCGTCCGTTTTTCAAAATCGACGGGGGGTCTTCAAAACGTAGCTTGGGTGCAATCCCAAGCGTGAGCGCTGTGCACGCAAGGCACTCGGCGCCACAAACCAAACGAGCAAGGGGGGTCCTGAATCGCCAGCGCCTCTTCGGCCAGCTCAATTCTGCGCCCCCCTTCTCCCTAACTTAAACGCCTTCGAAAACTCTCTTAGAAATAATCCTATCCTCAAACCTCGCCTCAACAACCAAATCACCACCCCCGAAGTCAGAGTCACCGACGAAAAAGGTGAAAATTTGGGCGTCATGAAGCTAAGTGACGCTTTAAAGTTATCGATGGAAAAAGGAGTGGACTTGATCGAAATCGTTCCGAGCGCGACTCCTCCCATCACCAAACTCTTAAGCTACGACAAATACCGCTACCAAAAAGAAAAAGAAGCTAGGAAAGAACGCCTCTCGCAAAAAACCGTCGGCTTTAAACAAATCCAAATCAGCGCCCGCGCCGCTCAAAACGACCTGCTTATTAAAGTTCATCAGCTCGAGAAATTTTTAAACGAAGGCCACCCCATTGAAATTGTCATGAAACTCCGAGGCCGAGAAAAGTACAACAAAGACTGGGCTCGTCAAAAACTGAGCGCCTTTCTTAAGATGATCACAGTTGAAAACAAAATCATCAGCGAACCGAAATTCGGCGGGCGGGGTATGTACGTCCAAATCGGCAAAAAATAGTTTAGCTACGAAGTACTAATTTATTACAAACATATGAATGATTTTTACTCGCGCACTCGTAAGTCATCTGTGTTCTGGAGCAAGCTGCTAGTTGACACCTCTCGGCTTCTTCTGTTATTCTAACCATCACTATGGCTAATAAGACTTCTAAGAGCTTAACTAAGCGCATCCGCATCACTCGCACCGGCAAACTTATCCGCCGCAAAATGGGTATTGATCACTTCAAAACCAACAAAACCAAGAAGGTGAGACGCCAAATGAGAAATAATCGCTCCTTGGGTTATTCGGTCAAAAAAATGAGCCAGGTTTCGACTTACACTTCTTAAATATTTTTAATTTTACACCGTCACTTTTCACTTTGATATTTAAACTTTAAATTTTTTATCATGCCCAGAGTCAAACGCGGCACCATCGCCCACAAAAAAAGAGAAAAGCTTTTAAAACTCACCAAAGGTTTCCGCTGGGGCCGCAAGTCTAAAGAACGAGCCGCCAAAGAAGCCTTGCTTCACGCCCTCTCCCGCGCTTTCCGTGGTCGCAAAGAAAAGAAACGAACCGCTCGCACCCTTTGGAACGTTAAAATCAACGCCGCCGTCAGGCCAGAAAATCTTTCCTATAGCAAATTCATCGCTATCCTCAAAAAGAAAAACATCAAGTTAGACCGTAAAATCCTGGCTGATTTAGCCGAACACGAACCTGAAGTTTTTAAAAAAGTTATCGAAAAAGCCATTTCCTAGGAAATGGCTTTTTCTTTTCTCAAAAGTTTTTCTTTTTTCTTCGTCCCCCAAGCGTATCCACCGACTGTACCGTCCGACCGCACCACTCGATGGCAAGGAATTCCGCTCCGCATCCCGCCGCAACGGTTTAAAATATTCCCCACCGCCCGGTAAGCTCGCTTGCTACCGGCGCGTCTCGCCACCTCCTTATAAGTTAAAACTTGACCTTTTGGAATTCTCTTAACAACCGCCAGAACTTTTTCTGTAAAGCTCATATTTTTTAAAATTAAGCTTCCTTGCTCGCCGTAACTTTACCATATTGATAGGCCAGCTTAGCGAAAGCGGGACGACTTCGGTAACTTTTTCGGCGAAGGAAGTCATAGGCGTCTTTCAAAGCATTTTTCGTCCCTTGATACTTCCCCAACATTCTTATCGCGTCGTGATAAAGAAACCAGGCAAAACCGCTATGCTCTCTAGGGGAGATAGTCACTTGGACTCGTCTTGTCTCCGCTAAATGCAAGATCACAGTATCGTAAATTTTTTTTCCACCATGAAAAAAAGAGAATTTAACATAAGCTTTAAAACCCGGCACTAGATGCAAATCAGACCGTTTAAGACCAGTTTCTTCTTCAGTTTCACGAAACGCGGTCGCTAGAGCGTTTTCGCCGTGCTCGAAATGCCCTTTCGGAAAATTCCAGTAACCGCCCCGCCGATACAAAAACAAAAACTTGATGCCCTCCGAAGTTCTCCGATAAACAATAAAACCAGCCACCACTTGTTTTTTAACATCTCTAATTTTTTCGCTGATTTTTTCCGTCATTTCATTTATTAATATTGGTGGGTGTATGATCCTTTAAAAATTTCACCCCCGAAGTTTTCTTGGGCAAAATTAATTCGGGCGCCATCAGAAGTATAAAAGCCGACACCAAAGAAAAGGCGCCCGCCAAAACAAAAACTCCGGAAAAGCCTAGCGTTTTCGCGATCACTCCACCTAAAAACCCGCTCACTCCCGCCGAGATACCGGCCACCGTGCTATCGAGCGACCAGTCAAAAGAAACCCGATTCTTATCCACGTGTCGCGAAAAAATCGCGGACCAGGCCGGCACGTAAAGCGCGAAAGCTATAGCGTGGATAACTTCCACCACGTACAGATGCCAAATCTGTCGAACTAAAATAAAAGAAAAGGCCGCCAGAGCTCCTATAAAAAGACTAATGATTAAAGCTCGAAAATCATCGCTTTCCTCATCAGTCTTATCTAAATAGTTGGCCACCGGGAGCTGCAGGATTGATTTTAAAATCCAATAAATGGCCGCCGCCATTCCTAGAGTCACCAAAGTGGTTCCCTCTACTTTGTCGAGGATATAAATCGAAAAAACCGGCTGCACCAAACCCCAGCCAGCCAAAAGCGCCAAATCCGCCAAGATAAAATACTTAACCACTCGCCCCACTTTAAGATCGATATTTATTTTTATCTTCATATCTTAGTTTTCATTCTCGAATTCGAATTTACTGTCTCGTAAAACTACTTTATACTTCCCGTTCCGACTCACCTCTTTTTTCAAAATTTTTTCCGCGAGCGGCGCTCGGAGTTTTTCTTCAATGACTCTCTGGAGTGGTCTAGCTCCAAACGCCGGCTCATAACCCAAGCGCGCCACCTGCGCTATAACTGCCTCGTCAAAAGTTAGAGCTATCCCCCGCTCACTCGCCGTCTTCGCGAATTCTTTAAGGTTTAAAGCGGCTACTTTTATGACATCCTCCGCCGACAAATTGTTAAAAACTATTATCTTTGAAAATCGGTTTAGGAGTTCCGGTTTGAAAACATCGGTCAGTTTCCTTTTAAGATATTCAGCCATCCCCGCCATCTTCTCGCCTACCCGCAAAGCTTCATTAATAATATCAGAATGAGCGTTAGAAGTCGCGATTAGAATAGTATTTTGGAAATCCACCGTTCGCCCCAAATTGTCCGTTAGTCTCCCATCGTCAAAAACCTGCAAAAACAGATTTAAAATATCCGGGTAGGCTTTCTCGAATTCATCGAGTAACACCAAACTGTAAGGTTTCTTCAAAATTATATCGGTGAGCGCCCCGAAAACTTTACCGTCCGGCGACCCAATCAAGCGGAAAAAGCTCTGCTTATCTTGATATTCCGTCATATCAAATCTAACCATCATCTCTTTCGAACCAAACATAATTTCCGCTAAGATTTTGGCAAGTTCGGTTTTACCCACCCCGGTTGGTCCCACAAAAAGGAAGCTGGCTATCGGTTTCCCTGACTTAGTGAGCCCGCTCCGATACTCCCTCAAAACATTCCCGACCGCTTTCACCGCCTCCTCTTGATCTACCAGCCGCTCATGGATTATTTCTTCAAATTTGATGAGTTTCTCGACTTCCTCCCCTTTCGCTTCATGAATCGGGATGTTCGTCTTCGCCTCTGCCACTTTGATCACTAAATCAGGACCGACCGTCTTCTCGCCTAACCGCTTTGCTTCAACCACCGCGCTTTTGAGCAAATCATCGGCGCTTGCCGGCAAAAATCGATTCGCAAAATACTTTTTAGCTAACTTCACCGCTTTTTTAATGGCGCCAAAACTGATCGTAAGCTTCGCTTCTCGCTCCAAAATTAAACTCCGGTAAACTAAAATTTCTTCCGCTTCCATCTCCGTAATTTCGTTCACCTGAATCACTTCAAACAGGCCCAGGATGTCGCTCCTTGATTCGATTGCTTCTTTAAACTCTCTCGGGTAAGTTGAACCCACAATCGGAAAAACGTTATTTTTGATAATGGGCACCAAGGCATCGGCGACTGAAAGGTAAGCTGTCCCAGAAGTTTTCACTAAATTATGAAATTCGGGCAGGTATAAGATCACGTTCCCCGCCATCTCGATTTCTCGGACAATATTTTGCAACCTAGCTTGAAGCTGTTCTTGGGAAGCTCCCGCTACAAGCTCTCCTAAATTCAGTAACACTAACCTCTTGTCGAAAAGCGCCTCCGGTACCTTGTCTTTAGAAATATCGAAGGCTAAATGAGCCACTACCGCCTCTTTACCAATCCCGCCTTCTCCTACTAAAATCGCGTTCGGGTTGATTGGCCGCGCTAACGCATCCACTAAGCGCCCGTACTCAATTTTATGCCCTACCAAAAACCCCACTCTCTCTTGCCTCGCTAAGTCGGTCAAATCCACACTGTATCTATCGAGCATCGGCGTGGGCCGACTCGTCCAAGCTCGATTCATAATCCTGTGCCGCCTCCGCTTACTAATCCCCAAAGTGAATCCTCCTAAAGTCGCCGGTAGGAATTTCAACCGCGAGAATTCATCTTTTAAAGAACTGAAAATCATCACTTTCTCTAAATCACCTCTATCAATCCCAAACATGTTCAGCAATCTCGCCGGGAGTTCTTCTTTTAAAGAAAAAAGGGCGTGAAAAAGATCGCTCGGCTCGATAAACTTATGTCCGGTCGTAAGGGCGTGTTGGCCGGCTTCTTGAACCAGCTTTTCAATTTGGCCAGATCGAGCTGCTTTATCTGGAACTGCCTCTTTCGATCCTTGAACCAAAAACTCATCCAATTTCTGAGCAAACTCACCCAAAGGCACATCCATCCGCAAAAGCCCGCCCCTAATACTCCTAAGACTAACTAACTGCTTGATTAATTCCAAAGGCAAAATAGTTTTTTTTAAAACGCTCTGGTCCATCGCCTTCTCTAAAACCTTGAACACCGCCGGTTGGATATAATTACCAAGATTGATTCGCCCAGTCTTAGGCAACTCCGAAAGCGGTTTATCCGCTTCCCTCGCGTGAAGTAAGTAGTCAATCATCAGTAAAGCGAGAAGGCCGCCCAAACTTATAAGCCACTCCATGCCAGAAACTAAAAAAGTTAGGGTCGCTACCAGTAAAAAAAGCAGAGTCGCATAACCGACCACCCGCACTAAAAGTCGGCCTGCCCAAGTCATCTTCAGTCTTGAATCTTCAAAGTAAAACTCGCTTGTGGCGTCTTTTTTTAACATCACAATTTTTTAAAAACACTTATGATCATGAGGAGCGGCAAAGCCAACCAGCCCAAATAAAAAGTTAAGAGCGCTACTCCGATCACCGCGTAGACCCCGACCCCCAAAAGAATCCTCGCCGAACGAAAAACGACGCCGAAAATCCTCCCAATCACGGTGTAATCTTTATAAAGCGGTTGGAAAAAATACTTAAAGGTGATTTTGATCGCCAAAGTCTTGTCGAGCCGTTCCAGAAGCGCCAAAAAATAATGCCCGATGTTTCGGGAACCGTGAACATACCAGTGATGAAAAAAATTAACCAGGTAATAGAAAAGCCGCCTTAAAAGATAAACTGGAGCTATATCCATATAAAATCAATTATACCCCAAGCCTCGAAGCCAAACTAAACCCAGTTTTAACCGTTAGTTTTCGTTTAAAAAAGCTTGGCTTGTGGCGGCGTCTTCACTCCTTTAGACTCTGTTCCGGTCGCGCTCGGCATCATAACTAGTCCCTCTCCCTTCACTATCATTGGCAACTTCCTAAAACTCGCCTTCAACTCCTCTAAAACCCCCGTTCCCCTAAGCGCCGCCGCTGGGTGATACAAAGGCACAATCAATCGGCCGTTCAACCTAAAAACCCGCCCTTGATCTCTAGAAATCTTCGCTTCCGGCAAAAAATAGTTCATCGAAAACCGTCCGAGGGGCGCGATCACTTTTGGATCGATAATCTCAATTTGCCGCGTCAGATACGGCTTATACGCCTCAATCTCTTCTGGTAGTGGATCCCGGTTTTCCGGCGGCCGCCGCTTAACGATATTAGTAATATAAACTTCTTCCTCTTTCCAACCCACCTCCGCAATTAGCTTTCGAAGCAACTGCCCCGCCCGCCCCACAAACGGCCGTTTTTGCTGATCTTCATGAAACCCCGGCGCCTCTCCGATAAACATGCACTTAGGATCCGGACTTCCTTCTCCGAACACCAAATTTGCCTGCCCAAAAAGCGGTAGACCTCTATCAGCCGCCATCTCCTCTTCGAGCTTCTTTAAATCCCCAACCTTATCCATTGCCTCATTATACAAAAGTGCTAGACTAAAAACAGCAAGGGTTCAAAAGTCTTCCATTCTATCACCCTCTAACCCTTAACTCACGGGGGAAGTATGACTATAGTACCGTTACCGGGAAACAGTTCCTCGCCACCCCAACCTCAACCGTCCTCTGATGATCGCAAGCCCCAGTTCCTTATCTGCGTAGATTGCGGCCAAGAGTTTGCCTTCACTGTTGCCGCCCAGGAGTACTTCGAAGAAAGCGGCTTCCATCACTCACCCAAACGCTGCAAGACTTGCCACGTTAAGTTCAAACGCGAACATCCGCAAGCTGCCCATTGAGAGGCAACGCCGAGTCCAAACCAAAAACCACCTTTTGGCACCAAGCCAGTCGGTGGTTTTTTATCTGTCTTTTCCGTGCCCTCAGCAGGATCAGCCTCCGCCAGTTGGCGGATGGCGGAGAACCTATCGTCTTTCTGTGTCCTCGGCGAGAATCGAACTCGCATTTCCGGCTTCGGAGGCCAGCGTTCTATCCATTAAACCACGAGGACTTTCTCGCCTCTTTTGTTCGCGTTATTCGATTAGAAAACATTAGCAAAGTATGAGCTTAGGTTTTCAATCGTTCCAAGTGATCGCTCGGAGTACATTAAACCTTATACTCGCGATTACTCTCTCATCTTATTACAAAATAATAAACTTCGTAAACCAGGTAGCTACCAAGTGGGATAACTTAACACACCCTCCTGCTACACCAGAAAATCATAATGCTTAGCGATAATGCGGCTAAGTAACCAGACGAAAGTTAAAGCAAGTGTCCCACTTGTAGCACCTGGTAAACCGCCCCTAAAAGAAAAACGGCCGCCAGTAGAAAAAGCCAAAACTGTTTTATGCCTTTATATCCCAGGAGCTTCTCCGCGGCTAGAATTAAAAACAAATACTGACCAGCCAAAAACACTCCACCGACAAAACTGGTCACCCCAAAAAAGCTTTTGAGTCCCAAAAAAACTAAGAGTAGAGGTAGAACCAAAACCGCCGCCGAAACCCAACTCTTCGAAAACTTAAGATCTCTCACGGTGAGATTTTTTATCTCCAAAGCGATGGGCCAATACGACGTGGCTAAAGCAAAAATTCCAAAAATCCCCAGAAGTTTAAGCTCCCACTCCGGCCAATTTAAAAGTCCCGAAATCGTATCGGGAGTCACCTTCCCAGCCGAAACCAAAACCGCTAAAACAAAAAAAAGATAAACCAAAGCTACTCCAAAAGTCGCCACGCCAAACTGAAAAACTCTCGCCTTAAAACTCATCTCGGTTGACCGTCCTCGATACGAATCGTAAATCGGCTCGATGGCCGTCCAACCCGTCAAAGCAAAAATCATCACCCCGAAAGGTAAAAATAAATTCTCGGCCCGCCACCCCTCCACGCTAAAATTCCCGCCGGCTGACCAAAAATTATAAAAGAGGAAACCCACCAAGCCAACCATCAAAATCCCGCCTAAAACCTCCAGGCCAAAAATTCTCCGGAATCTAAACGCGATAGGTATCGAAACTAAAAACCAAAAAATAAAGATGGCCTCGCTGCCGAGCCCCGGAAAAATCAGGTTTAAAAATCCGGCGCCCAAAATCAAATATGCGGTCAAAACCAAAATCAGTCCTCCTAAAACAAAAAGGGTGGCCAAATAAAAAACCCCGGCGCCAAAATGCTCTCTCAAAATTCCGAGGAGTCTCTTTTTCCCGCCGGTTTCAACCAACACTCGCCAGTAAAGCGAATGCACCGTCGTCATCACTAAACTTAAAACCACTAAGTATAGAAAACTTAAAACCCAGCCTGCTTCCTTGAAAACATAGGGCAACGCAAAAATCTCGGCTCCAATCGTCGTCGCCAGAATCAAACCGATCTCTTTAAAAAATCTTCCTCTCTTCACGTTTAAACCTGGAAAACCAGATCGCCCTCCCTCGCTTTTTGCTTCACCTTAAGCCCAACTTCTTGTCCCTTTTTAGCTCCTTCAACTGACTTGTGATCATACTGCATTGACCCGACCGTCTCTTCAAAATCGGTCGTTGCTCCTTTAAATCTTAATGTCGTCCCGACTGTGACCACCTTGTTAAATTTAACAATCGCCACCCCTAAATGGCCGTAGAAATGGGTTACTTCGCCAATTGGTTTTTGTTCCTTCATCGCTATATTTTTATCTAGCGACCTTTGCTAACTTTATTTTCACTGGCCTCCGGTCGGAATCCGGTCTTCGGCTTGAGAAAATAGGGCTACCCTTTTTTCTCGTCCGCTTTGATCATCGCCACTACCTTATCTAATAATTTCCCCGGGTTGCTGTCAAAAACCACCTTCCCTTTCCCGCGGTGTGATTCCACTAAAAGCCCCTCCGCCATGTCCGCGAGTCCCCCGGTCCCAGTCAAAACCCCCTGCACCTTCTGATCCTCAAAAGCGATAGTAAATTCGTTCAAAGTTCCCAAACGTCCGCAAACTGTAATCACCGCGTCCGCCGCCCGCGTCAGAATCAAATTTCGACCCGAATATTCGAAACCGGTGTACACAATTAAATCATGATAGTCCGTCGGCAACCGATAAGTTTTAATGTGCGCCGCCTGCGAGGCTGCTGGTGAAAACCCGATCACAATCCCGCCCGCTTGCTTCGCTCCCTTGGCCGACCAGTAGGGCAAACCGGTCGTCGCTCCGGTCACAAGCACCATCCCCCGCTCGGCGATTAGGCGACCGAGCTCCTCGGCTTTTTCCTCTGCGTCCGGGGCGCAGTGTTCCGACTCCGCCGAACCGGAAACACAAATTTTATACCTTGGTTGATAAATGATAGTGGTGTGGCGAGCATCAACTTTATCCACCAAAACTTTCTTGAGCTTCATTTTTAGATTATATCACTAAAGTTCTTCAGAATCCTTATAGCGAGGAACTTCGGTGTGGATGGCCAAATCGTCTTTTATTTTTTGGGTCAAAGCTTCGCTCGCTCCTTCCTCTCCCTGAACCACAAAAACCTTCTTCAAACTCATCCTAGCCGGCTTTAGCCACGCCACTAGTTTTGGTTGATCCGCGTGAGCCGAGTATCCGCTAATCACTCTTACTCGAGCCCGAACCGGCACCCGCTCGCCCATAATCGTCACCTCCTGAGCTCCTTCCATAATCTGCCGCCCCAAAGACCCCTTCCCTTGATAGCCCACAAGCAAAACCATCGAGTTGGGGTCCGGCAAATACCTCCGCTCGTGATGTAAAATCCTCCCACCGTGCGACATTCCCGACCCGGCGATAATCACCTTCGGCGGTTTCACGTCATTGATTGTCTTTGACTCTTCGGTCGTGAGCGTAAAATGAAGTCCCGGAAAATCCAAAATATCATCTCCGCCTTCGATCATCTCCCTCACCTCCTCCTTAAATTCCCCGCGGTACTTCCTGTAAACTTCTGTTAAATGGATCGCTAAAGGGCTATCAATATAAACTGGCACCTTCGGAATCTTTCCGTTCTCGATCAAATCGTTCAGTTCGAAAAGTAACTGTTGGGTTCGCTCCATCGCAAACGCGGGGATGAGCAACGTCCCGCCTTTTTTTACCGTCTCCTCAATCGCGTCTTCAAGCTCCTCGCGTCGTTCGCGCACCCGCTCATGAACCCGATCGCCGTAAGTTGACTCGATCAAACAATAATCCACCGGCGGGATCTTCTCTGTTTCTTTAATAATCGGCGCCGGATAATTCCCTAAGTCGCCCGAAAAAACTATCGTCTTCCCCTCCGCGGTGATTTTAATAAACGCCGACCCCAAAATATGTCCCGCGTTATAAAACTCCGCCTTCACTCCTGTCAAATCCAAAACTTGGTGATACTTTACGTCTTCCCAAACCTTCATCATCGCCGTGATATCCTCCACGGTGTAAAGCGGCGGCTTGCCTTCCCTTTGGGCTTCTTTATTTAAAATATGTTCCGAATCTACCAGCAGCAATTCCGCAAAATCCCGCGTCGGCGCGGTTGAAAATATTTTTCCCCTAAAACCAGCCCGGAAAAGTTTTGGCAAAAGCCCAATGTGATCAATGTGCGCGTGAGTGATTAAAACAAAATCAATCGTCTTCGCGTCGTAAGGAAATGGTTCGAAGTTTTGCTTCTCGGCAAAATGTCCGCCTTGTTGCAAACCGCAATCAACCAAAATCTTCACTGCCTCCCCCGTTTCCCCCTCGGCTTCTAGCCGATAGTTAACTCCCGTCACCGTCCCCGCTCCCCCAAAAAAAGTGATTTTCATTTAGATCGTTGCGTCCATTCTATCACTAAAAACCCAAATTCTAAACGCTTGACAAATAGAAAAAGTTATGTTAACCTCTCCAAGAACTCAAAAGGGGGCAACGTGAACACAAGACAATGGACAGTCTTGGGGTTAGTCCTTATAGGATTGACCCTAATCGTAGGAGTTGAGCTTTTATTCTCCTACAAAGAAGTAGCGCAAAGTTTTATCCATCACGGCATGACGTTGAAAGTTTTCACCGCCATAGTCCTACCGCCGGTCGGACTCATACTTTTCGCCCTCGCCTACCGTTTCAGCCGCGCCAGCTAACCTCACGAGTTCCTCATCGAGACCACGTCAAAACGACGTGGTCTTCCTGCTTTTTAATACTTCACGAACAATCTCCACATCACTCCACGGAATCTTCTTCCCATCCGCCACATTCATCCAAAGCTCTCCGCCCTTCCCAGGAATAAAAACCAAATCCCCTTCTTTAGCCATTTTGAGCGCTTCGTAAATCGCCTCTTTCCGATCAACTACCCTAAACACGTTCTCACCTAAAACCCTTTTTTTATTTTTCAAAACTCCCACCAAAACTTCGTCCACAATTTTTTCTGGATCTTCATCGTAAGGATCATCAGTCGTCACCAAAACTACGTCGGCTAACTCGTCCGCTACCTCGCCCATCACCGGGCGGCGCCACCGATCTCTCCCGCCTCCGGCTGACCCGACCAAAGTGATCACTCGCTTCGGCTTGAAAACTCCGACTGTTTGAAGCGCGCTTTCTAAACTTTTCGGCTCGTAAGCATAATCCACCACCACCCAAAACGGTTTTTGAATCACCACCTCCATTCTCCCCGCCGGCGCCTTAGCTTGCTTCAACCCTTCTCGAATTTTTTGAAGATCAATTCCTTGCGTCACGGCCACCACAATCGCGGCCGCAACGTTATAGACGTTGAACTCTCCAACCAAACTCGTCTCGAATTTCTCCGCGTTAAAATTAAAACTCGATCCCTTTTTATCTATCTTGACATTATCAATAAAAAACTTTCTAGTTAGGTTAAGCCTCCCGTCATCATTTTTCAAACTGTACCCGTACTTTCTTTCAATTTTCGTTTTAAGGAAAAACTCGACGTTCTCATCGTCTAAATTAAAAACTCCTACCCCATCTTCTTTTTTTGCGACCGCTTCAAAAAGTTTTATTTTAGCGGCTCGGTAACTCTCAAACCCTCCGTGCCGCTCAATGTGTTCCGGCGATAAATTTGTAAAGATCGCCGCTCGATAATTTATAAACCGATGCCGGTACTGCAAAATTCCTTCCGACGAGGTTTCGACAACGGCGTACTTACATCCCTCATTCGCCATCCGTTTCAAAAGTTTCTGCAAAGCAAACCGCCCCAACATCGTTTGTTTCGCGTCGTTAGACCACTCCTCCTCTCCAATCCTAAAGTTCACCGTTGAAGCCATCCCGGTTTTATATCCAGAAAAATTAAAAATCTGGGCGATCAAGTTACAAGTCGTCGTCTTCCCTTTTGTCCCTGTCACTCCAATCACCCTCATCCTTCGACTCGGGAATCCATAAACTAGAGCGCCTAAAAAAGCCAGACTGTAGTGATAGGCCTTGATCAAAAACTTAATCTTATAAATCCAAACCACCCAAAAACTTCTCTTCAAGTTATCGGCCAACGACATTTAAAAGAATGATAATCTAAAATCTTTAAATAAAAAAATACAATGTTTCGCGCTAAACAATTACTTTTTAGACAAAACTTTCAAAACTCGCTTCAATCTCTCCTCCATGCTTAAAGTCTTGTCTTCTACTTTATCCAGAGCCAACCTTGCCTCCTCTTTTCTATAACCAAGACTCACTAATGTCTCCACGATATCTCGATCGTCCTCCATTTTTTTCACCGTTTGCGAAGAGCCGGTTACTTGAACTTTGTTTCTCAACTCTAAAACAATCCTTTGGGCTGTCTTCTCGCCTACCCCAGAGGTTTTCGTCAGTAAATCAGCCCTCCCTTCTTTAATCGCAGAAACTAACTCGGCTAGCTCTGCCACATCCATTATGGCCAACGCCAGCTTAGGTCCAACCCCAGACACTCCATTCAGCATCTCAAAAAATTTAAGTTCTGGTTCGCTCAAAAAACCAAATAAATCAATGCCATCCTCTCTGACTCTAAGAAAGCAAAAAATACTGATTTCCTGCCGGTTTAACATAGAAGTCTTAAAGAGAGTTCGCTTTGAAGCAAAAACCTTAAAACCAAAATTGCCAACCTCTAAAATCAGGTGGTCATTTCCAGTGTTTTCCACCAAGCCCCTTAAACTATGGATCATAGATAGATTATATAGTATTCCTAGTTGTTAGATAATAGCCTTGTTTAGCGCCAAACATTCATTTTTTTATAAGTCAACAAGCTTGAAAAACCTACCTTTTCCCGAATTTCACCCAAAATAATGTTTAGCGCTAAACATTTAAATTTCTAAAAAAGTCACTAGGCCCGTAAAATCTACCTTTTTCAAGATTTTGCTGTATTCAATGTTTAGCGCTAAACATTGCTCCTCTAGTCAAAAGCCGGTAAGCTTATAAAATAAGGATTCTTAGTTTAAAACAAAAAATAATGTTTAGCGCTAAACATCTCAAAACCGGTAGTAAAGGCGAAGATATTGCTTCTAAATTTTTAGAAGATCAGGGCTATAAAATAATTACTAGGAATTACAGAAAAAAATGGGGTGAAATTGATATCATTGCCAGAGATAAAGACAAAACACTGGTTTTCGCAGAAGTTAAAACTCTAATTTCTAAAAATAAGGAAATCCGGCAATCAGAAAACAACATAGAAGAACTGAAACCGGAAGATAATCTTACCAAATCGAAGTTATTAAAACTTGAAAAAACCTGCTCTTCATTCGCAAACCGCAACCCTAATCTAATAAGCGAAGAAAGGGGATGGCGAATAGATTTAATAACAATTCTACTTCTAAACGAAATAATCGATGAAGAGCCTATTTTGTTGACAAATAAACCAAAAGATTACGTTATCAAACATTATCAAAATATTTCTTCCCTTCTCTAAAATTTTTATTGCGACTCCAGAAAGTAAATTCCTTTATTTTTATTGATTACAATCGCGAAAATTTCTCTTCCTCGATTCCCCCTAGAGTATAATCAAAGAGTTGCTAAATTTTTGCCACATCCTAATTCATTTAAATGTCAGGTCATAACAAGTGGGGTCAAATCAAGCACCAAAAAGAAATCACCGACCAAAAACGCGGGCGAGTTTTTTCTAAACTCCTAAATGCCGTCTCGATCGCCGCTCGCGTCGATCAGAATCCTCAATTCAACCCCCAACTCAGAACCGCCATCCAAAAAGCCAAAGACGCTAACGTCCCCAATGAAAATATTGAACGCGCCATTAAAAAAACTTCTGAGTTAGAACGAAATCTCGACGAACTCGATTTAGAAGCTTATGGCCCAGGTGGATCGGCAATTTTAATCGAAGCCATCACTGACAATCGCAACCGCACAGTCGCAGAAATAAAAAAAATCCTTTCAGATTACAGCGGCAAATGGGCTGAGTCAGGTAGCGTTACTTGGGCGTTTGAAAAAAAGCAAATCAATCACGAAACCATCTGGACCCCAAAATTTCCCCAAGCCATAATAGATGTAAACGACTCCCTGAAACTAAAAACTCTAATTAAAAAACTTGAAGCTCACGAAGATATTCAAAAAGTTTTTTCAAATATTACCAACTAAACATGCTTATCATTGGCATTGATCCTGGCTCAAGGCGCATTGGATATGGATTAATTGAAAAAACTGCCTGTAAAATTAACTTAATCACCGCCGGCATTTTGCGGATAAAGGCTAAGAACGACCCATCGGCTCTCGTTGAAACTAAAAATCATTTCCTCGCTCTCATAAAAAAATACCGGCCCACCGTCCTCGCCATCGAAAAACTCTACTTTGCCAAAAACCAAAAAACCGCTATGGCGGTCGCCGAAAGCCGAGGAGTAATCATTTTTTTAGCTAAAGAATCTGGTTTAATTGTCAGAGAGTTTTCTCCGAGCGTCGTTAAAGCCGGAATTACTGGCTATGGTTCAGCTGATAAAAAAGCGGTCGCGAAAATGGTTAAAATCATCTTAAATCAGCCCGAACTTCAAGTTATTGATGATGTAAGCGACGCTCTGGCAGCTGCGATCCTCGCTAGCCAGAAAGTTTTTAGCTCCTAAACCTTAGTTATCCACACTAGCTTTACCTCTAGAATAAATATAAACTATAAGCTAAAAAGATCCGTTTTATTCGGGTGTTCTCAAAAAATTCCCTAAAATCAATTTGACACTCAACGGATTTTAAATATACTTACTTTTCAAATCAATTTAGCCTAAAGGTCGGGAAAAACAGCTGTTTATGATAAGTGAATTAAAAAATCTAAGACTCTCCAAGTGGGATGAAGATGAAGACGTGGGCAGCGGCCTCTTTGAAGAAGAACTTGAAGATGAAACCCTTGGAGAAGGGGAGCGCTTGGATGACGAAAATGCCGAAGGTGAAGCGCTAGAATAACAGCCGGAAAAAAATTTTATAAAACAAGCCCCGACTAAAGCGGGGCTTGTTTTATAAAGTCAATCGATAAATAATAACCAAGATGAAGCTTTCCAGAAAAATCGCTTGGATAACTTTCGTGGCTGTGTTTGGGTTAGGACTTTGTCTTGTCTTCCTTTTCTTTTACTTTTCTCACCGCCTTCCTTCTTTTGATCAAATCACCAACCGTCAAGTCGCTGAATCCACTAAAATTTACGACCGTACTGGTCAAGTCCTGCTCTACGAAATCTCCAACGGCCAAAAAAGGACCTCGTTGCCTATCACCGAAATTCCCAAATCTCTTACGAACGCGACTATTGCCATCGAAGATAACCATTTCTACCAAGAATCAGGCATTAGCTGGAAAGCGATTCTTCGCGCTTTTTTAACCAATCTCCTCCACGGCCGCATTGTCCAAGGCGGTTCCACTATCACTCAGCAACTGGCTAAAAACGCTTTTCTTTCGTCCGATCGAACTTTCTCCCGCAAACTTAAAGAATTCATTCTCGCTATCAAAATCAACCGCCAGTACTCCAAAGAAAAAATCCTAGAGCTCTACTTGAACGAGATTCCGTATGGGCCGACTCTCTATGGCGTTGAATCAGCTAGCCAAGCCTTCTTTAATAAATCGGCCAAGGATTTGTCTCTCGCTGAAAGCGCCGTCTTGGCCGCCCTGCCTAAAGCTCCAAGCTACTACTCTCCTTGGGGCAACCACAAGAAAGAACTGCTTGAAAGAGAAAAATTGATCCTAAAAAAAATGGGTGAGTTAAACCAAATCAGCCCAGACGAACTAAAAAAAGCCCTGAAAGAAAATCTTATCTTTGCTCCCCAAGATGAAAAGGGGATTAAGGCTCCGCATTTTGTTATCTACATCCAAGACTACCTAGTTCAAAAATACGGCGAAGATTTAGTTCGAGCCGGCGGCCTTAAAGTGATTACCACTCTTGATTGGAATCTTCAAACCATCGCGGAAAAAGCGGTGGGTGATGGCGCTAAGAGAAATGAAGAACTTTACCAGGGTAAAAACGCCGCCCTCGTTACCCAGGACCCTAAAACCGGTCAAATTTTAGCGATGGTTGGCTCGCGCGATTACTTTGATACGAAAAATGAAGGTAACTTTAACGTGGCGGTTCAAGGCCTCCGTCAACCCGGGAGCGCCCTTAAACCTTTTGTCTACCTCAAAGCCTTCGAAAAAGGCTACGCGCCCGACACCATTATTTTTGACGTACCCACTAACTTCGATACCACTGGCTTACCTGATAAAAAATACGCCCCGGAAAATTTCGATGGTGTCTTTCGAGGTCCCATCACCATTCGCAACGCCCTCGCCCAATCTGTTAACATTCCGGCTGTTAAAACTCTCTACTTGGTTGGATTGAAAGATACCCTAAAAACCGTCCAAAAATTCGGTATCTCGACCCTAAGCGACCCAAGTCGGTATGGTCTTTCCCTTGTCTTAGGCGGCGGCGAAGTCCGTTTAATTGATATGGTTGAAGCTTATTCCACCCTCTCCGAAGACGGCGTAAAACACAACCAAAGCGTCATCCTTGAAGTCCGGGATAATAAAAACCGGGTTTTAGAATCCTACGCGGATGTCGCCACTCCAGTTTCAGATCCAGAGTATCCCCGCCTCGTCAACGATATTCTCTCTGACGTTGACGCAAGATCTCGCCTTTACTCTAATAGTTTAAACCTCACCCTTGTCCCCGGCCACGATATTGCTCTTAAAACCGGTACTTCAAACGACTACCGCGACGCTTGGGTTTTTGGCTACACCCCCACTCTTGTTACTGGCATTTGGGCTGGCAATAACGATTCGACTCCTATGCAAAAAAGGGGATCAAGCATCCTAGCGGCCCTCCCAATTTGGCACGCTTTCATGAGTGAAGCCTTAAAAAACTGGGAGGTGGAAGCTTTCACTCGACCCAACCCGATTACCCCCACGAAACCCATTCTCTCTGGAGACTACACTTTTGGAAAACAAATCCACACTATTCTTTACTATGTCAGCCGAGAAAATCCTACTGGTCCTTACCCAGTGAACCCTGAAAGCGATCCCCAGTTTTCAAACTGGGAAAGTGGCGTTCTGGATTGGGCCAAAAATAATCTCCCTGAATTCTCGACTTATAACCAACCCGGCAGCCTTCTTCCTTCCGCTCCCGCTCTCTCTGCGCCTAGCGAAGTTAAAATAGAGATCACTAAGCCAAAATCAGGAGAGTTCATTAATAACCAAATTCAAATCGAGGCTAATCTTAAAAGCTCATCCGATATTTCTGAGGTAAGGGTCCTTTTAAACAACCAGCTGGTGGAAAAATTCGACAATCACTTTGGCCAGAACTATCTCTTCACTTGGCAATTTACGCCGTCAAAAATTGAATCGCAGAACCTACTCGAAATTGAAGTTCAAAACCAGGATGGCCACCAAAACAAAGCCGGAGTTATTATTTACAAGTAAGTCTAGCTCTAGGTTTTTAGTATCGGCATTAAAATGTAAAAATAAGAAGCTTCGTGGGGTGACTTAATGAGCGTCGGCCGATTATCCTGTTCGTTGATTCCCAAAAACACCTCTTCTGTTTTTAAAGCCTTCAAACCATCCGCTAAGTAGCGCCAGTTGAAATTTACCTCTTGAAAAGCGCCTTTGACTTTCGCGGGTAGTAAATAACGGTTTTCTCCAATTTCTTGACTGGCCGAATAAATCTCCAGAGCCTTTTCTCCGCTGGCCGGTTTGATTTTTATTTCATTCGTCTGATTACTAAAAACTCCAGCTAGCTTTAAAGCGTTTAGTAATCTTTCTCGATCCGTGACTACCTCTGAAGCGAACTCTTTTGGCACCACCGCGGCGTAATCTGGAAAATTCCCGTCTACCAATCGAGAAATTAGTTCCCATTGAGCTGTTTTAAACAAAACCTGATTCTGGTCATGATAAATCTTCACCTCTTCTTCGTCTTTAAAAATCCGGAGTAACTCATGGCATGTTTTAAGCGGGATCAAAAACTTAAATCCTTGAGAGTAGTTAGATTTAAACTGGGTAGCCGCTATCGCTCTTTCCGCTAAGCGAAAACTGTCCGTCCCGACAAGCCTCAGGGTATCCAAAGTAAAATCAAAAAGGACGCTGTTTAACTCCGATCTCAACTCAGAAAATTGGGTGGCCACCACCACTTGAGCCAAGGCTCCTTTTAGATTTCCCGACTCTATTTCTAAATAATCCTCTTCGTTTTTAACCCTAGGAATAATGGGGAAATCATCCACTGGCAAAGTTTGAGTGGCCGCCTCATAGTTATCGGTTTTAACCTCGAGTTGACTGCCTTTCTTCTCCAAATTCAGCCGTTCACTTTGAAGGTTGCTAATTAAACTCGAGAAGGTGGCAATTGGCACGCTCGTCTTCCCCTTCTCAATCGTCTTGCCGGGCACATAATAACTCACTGCCATTTCTAAGTTAGTCGCAGTCAGCTTTGATTTGTCGTCAAAAACCTCAAAGACGGCGTACTTTAAAATTGGCAACTTCAAATTATCGCCTCCCACCCTCTCCATTACTCCAAGCGCCTCTTTTAAATTACCTCTTATCACTACCACTTTCATAAATTTAATAATAAATTAAGAATAAATAAATCTTGTTAGTGTTATTAGTTGGACAACTTTGGGGATAAAAAATAAAAATCAATTTTCTCCTAGTCTCTGCTTCAAAATTCTCTTCCGGAATCACTTAAAAATCATCTTTGCGCGGTTAGTGAGCTGTGCTTAACCCCTCATCAACTTTTGTTATGCAGAGATTCTTTAATCATGATTATTTTCTGGTTAAAAGGAGAATTCTTGTTTATTTCCTGGTTTATTTTCTCAAAAGAGTGAATTACTGTCGTGTGATCCCTACCAAGCTTTTCCCCAATGTATGGATACGACATCCGGAGGATATCCCGAAGTAAGTACATCGCCACCTGTCGCGGTTCCACCATTTCTTTTTTGCGAGATCGAGTGATTAGATCCGGCGTTTCAATATTATAAAAAGCGGCTACCGCCTTTAAAATTTGATCGTCGCTGATCCGGCCAAAGAAATTTTGGGTTGATTTCTCGATAATTTCTTGGGCTATCTTTCTATCCACCTCTACTCCTTTCTTATCCTGATAAAACAAAATCTTATTCAAAACCCCTTCGAGTTCCCTAATATTCCTCTTGATTAAATTAGCCACCGTGTCGATTACCTCATCTGACAGTTGTCTATTCGCGGCCTGGAGGCGATTTTTAATAATCGCGATTCGCATCTCGTACTCGGGATAGTTGATGTCAGTCGTTAAACCCCCCTCAAATCGAGACCGGAGCCGCTCCTCTAAAGTCGGGATCGACTGCGGCGGCCGGTCCGATGAAATAATAATCTGCTTATTGTTTTCGTATAAAGCGTTGAAAGTATGGAAGAACTCCTCCTCTGTTTTTTCTTTGCCGCCGATAAACTGAATATCGTCGATAATTAAAACGTCCACATCTCTATATTTTTTCTTAATATCCTCCATTCTTTTATTCCGGATCGCCCACACCACATCACTCGTGAATTTCTCCGATGAAACGTACTTCGGCCGCATCTTGCCTTTATGCCTAACCTTAATCTCGTTACCAATCGCCTGGATTAAATGGGTTTTACCCAAACCCACTCCACCGTAAATAAAGAAAGGGTTATATTTGATCCCCACATCTTGAACAATCGCCAAAGCCGCCGCGTGCGCTAATTCATTCGAAGACCCCACGATAAAAGAATCCAGCGTATAACGCGGATTTAAATTGGTATCCGGGTCAACCTTGGCGAAATCAAGTCCAGCCTGACTATCTAACTTATTAAAATCAATCTCTAAATCCTTCTTACTTAAAACTTTCGGCTCTTGGTTAGTCACTAAAAATTCTAGTTTTCGAGCCGAGCTGTCAAAGTTTCTAATAATTCCGAGTAGATTCTTCTGGTATTTATTCTCTATCCATTCCTTAGCAAAATTGTTCGGTAAAGCAATGTAGAAAATCCCATCCCTCTTGTCTACTAACTGACTGTTTTTTAACCAAGTGGCAAAACTAGCCCTCGATAACTGGATCTCCATTTCGCCGAGTGTTAATTGCCAAAGTTGGTTTAGATCCATCTAGCTTATTGTATGTATGAGCCAGATAATGTCAAAGAGTTAATTTACCTCAAACAGGGGAATACCTGTTGAAAACTTTTTTACCTCAATCCAGTTTTAAAAAGTTTATCCAGCGCTACTAGTAGGACATTTCTTTCAATTCATATTTTCTCTTAGCGACCGCGTTTTGAGATAGGTCTAGTATTGGATTTAATATAACAAACTATAAAGCTAGCATCCTACTTGTAGCACTGGGTTGCTCGTTTTTTGCGAAGATGTTAAGCTAAACTCAAGTTGCCTCCTCTAAAAATAAAAACCAGCCCCCTTGTCTATGTCGAGAACCTATCAGCCTAAAAAAAGAAAAAGAGCCAAAACCCACGGATTTAGAGCGAGACAAAGAAAACCCGGCGGCCGGCGGGTCCTGGGTCGAAGGCGAGTCAAAGGACGGAAGCGTCTCGTGGTTTAACCCTAAACCCGCCCATCTTCACCTCTCCCCAATTCTCACTCTCAAGTTTCGTACCGATGATCGCGAAAAAATTTCGTCTGCCGATGGGAAATTTCCGAGCTTTTCCGTCTCAAACTTTAAAAAGCTCATCTTTTCTAGTGAAATTTCACTCTAACCGCTTAAATTACAATCGTTTCGGGGTTACCATCAGCGCCAAAGTCGAACCTAAATCCACCCGCCGACATTTTTTTAAAAGACTTTTCTTCGACGCTATTAAAAACTGGCCTCCCCTCGGTAAAGATTTTTTAATTATTGTCCAAGCTAATATTAGTTATGTCCCGCCAGAAACCGTAAAAAGTGAAATTCACTTGATCGGCCAAAAAATTCAATCTTTATGAAAGCTATCTTCAGCACTCTCCTCTTTCAACCTCTCTTTAATATTCTTATCTTTTTTTATCAAACTATCGCCTTCCACGACTTTGGCTTGGCCATTATTTTTTTAACCCTGCTTATCCGCCTTATCCTCTTCCCGGTTTTCCAAAAAAGCACTCGCCACCAGCGAGTCATGCAAGAACTGCAACCGAAACTTAAAAAAGTTCAAGAAGAACACAAAAAAGATCGCACCAAACAAGCCGCCGCCATGATGGCGGTCTACAAAGACCACAATGTCAGTCCCTTCTCCGGCTTCCTTTTGCTCTTAGTTCAAATTCCCGTTTTAATCGCCCTCTACCTCGTCCTTCGCCAAAGCCTTTCTGCCGAATCCTTAAAAGGCCTCTACAGTTTTATCTCTTCACCTCAAAAACTCAACTATTCGTTTTTAGGCTTGATTAATTTAGCTAATCGTAGTATCGTCGTAGTTAGTTTAGCCGTGATTACTCAATATTTTCAAGCTAAACTCAGTCTTCCGAAAATTGAAAAAGGGAGAGTGTTGAGTCAAACCGAAAAAATGGGTCGCCAAATGGCTTATTTCGGGCCCATTTTAACCGCCGTTATCTTCTTTAACTTCCCGGCCGCCCTCGGTCTCTATTGGCTCATCACCTCGCTCTTCTCAATCTTCCAGCAGCTTATTATTAACCGCGAATTTGAACATGGAAAATTGGCCGAACTTCGTAAAAACACTGATTGAGTCAATGGGCTTTCAAGATTTCCGCGTTGATCTTGATGCCGAAGCCGAAAGGGGCATGGCTTTTATCTACGACCACCCGTCTTTAGTCAAAGAGAATCTGCCCGTTTTAGTTGAAAGCATCAATCACTTGATTCAAGTCGTCTCCCGGAAAAATAACCAACCGCCGGTTTTTTTTGATTTGAATAATTATCGCCAAGAAAGGGAAAACCTCATCACCGAACTAGCCAAAGCCGCCGCCAAAAAAGTTCTCGTAACCGGCGAAGATCTTTCTCTGCCGGCCATGAACGCCTACGAGCGGCGGCTGGTGCACTTAGCTCTCGCCATCCACCCCGAAGTCAAAACCGAAAGCCTCGGGTTAAAAAGAGAACGCCACGTCATTATCAAAAAAATCAAAGAGAGTTAGAAAGGTAAAACGCCACCGTTTAAAAAAGCAACAGGCAATTTTGCATTTCACTTTTTTATAACTTCGTCTTCGTGGACGCCAAAAACCGAAATGGAGAAACTTGTCTTTTCAGATTAAACAAAATCGCGTTATTCGAGCGTCAACGCGTAAAGTTTGCTATCGTAGCGGTTAATAAAGAAAAGTTTCTGGCCCACTCTTTTTAAATTCGTGGCGTCGATTGTTCCGCCTTCAAAAATTTTTGAGATCGCCCCGTCCGCTAATCTAATTTTGTAAAAACTGTCTTCGGTAAAGAAAGTTTTTTTGTAATAATCATCCGGCAAAGTGTGTCCGTTAAGTTGGTTGGCGTCGGCGGGCACGGCGCAGAGTAAAATTTTCTCCACCGCTGGGACCGTCTTGGCCTTTTTAGAGCTCGCACTCGCGGTGCTAGTCGCTGTCTTTATGATTTCAGTGTCAAAGGCGCACTTCGAAGGCAAGGTTAAAAAGGCTAAGCGCTTCGAAGACCCATTTTTTAAATCTTCTAAATTTAACTGGCCGCCCGCCATCTCTAAAGCCAAACTCCCATCTTCGCTCCAAAGCGTCTCTAACCCGAGCTGGTCTTCAAAAACAGGCCGCAGAGTTTTTTTAGTCCAGTTAAAACCCCAAACCGAACTCTCAACTTCGTGGCTACCTCTCTGAACCAGTAAGATTTCTTCTGGTCTCACCCACCACAAGTCCATATCTCGAATATGTAATGTGGTCACCTCCTTTGGTTTTGTCTTACTCTGACTCAAATCCCAAGTTCCCAAAACCGCCGCCTTATTCCCCCGAGCTAAATACCCAAGTTCGCGGCCTCGAGGCGCCCAGGCCGCTGACTGGATCTTGAGGTCCACCGGCTTCCAGGTCTTGTTTCCAATATCAAAAATGCTAGTTTGCGGATATCGAGAGTCGCCAAACTTTACTAAGATCATCTTCCCATCCGCCGAAAAAGCCGCTTCTATTAAATTTCCCAGGTCGGCTGAGCTAAGAACCATAGTCTCCTTTCCAGCTACCCCCACTATCTGCCCATCGGGTTGAATCAGAATCACGTTACCGCTCTCATCTACAAAGTAGTTCCTAACCAAATTTGCTATCACCAACTTAGAGTTTTGTGCCAAGATCTCTAGAGACCCCCCTCCTTTATTTATCTCGTCAGTTCTACCTCCACCACCCGTCGAAGAGCCATTCGGCAAAACCACTTGGCCACCGCCGTTACCTCCCCTATGTCGCAGGTAATAACCTCCTAAAATTAACCCCAAAACTCCCAGTGTTAGTAATCCTAAAAGTAAGTACCTTTTCATTTATTTATTTTTTTATAATCCTTTCGTGTGGCCCAAATCAGCGGCACTCAAAATTCGTCGCTTTATAAGACACCCCCGGTATTATTACATGGACACCAACCGGCGGAGAATCGTAACTTACACAAGAAAGATCACCTGAACAACCAGTCTTAAGAATTAAGCCATTACTGAAAGGGAACTGTGATTTCAAACTCCCGCAAGCCCCATCAAAAGTCGGATTAGCGGTCACCGTATAGGTGCTAGATGGATCGCTGTCTCTAACCCCTTGCATAGGTTGGGTAGTGATACACGTCCCCTTACTCCACATTGGGGGAGAGTTAATAGAGAAACTCTTCGGATCAGTTAAGTTGCAGTACCGAGCACTTCCAAATAATGACCGAGAACAAACGACTCCCAAGCATGATTCCGAATCGCTAATTTCGTGGTGATCACCGCAATTCACCAGCGACCCATCAGAAAATCGGTCTGACGGCTTTGTCGAGTCACAAAGTCGAGTAACTGTCAGTTGATTTGGGAACCCCGCCTTTGTGGCTTGAATTTTTTTCAACTCCGGCAGTTTTGGTTTGACGAGATTTGGGTTGATTGTCTTTAAAACTATAAACGCTCCTAGCAAAAGCAGTAAGCCCAAAAGCGCCTGTTTGATCTGATCCTTCGCGTCTCCCTGGTTCGAAGGGTTGTCGGCCGCGAGCGTGTACCGGATGCCCGCAAAAACAATAATCAAAAAAGCTAAGAGTCCCCCAAAAAGCAGAGCGAATTGGTACAAGTTGCCGATTAGCCCCACCGGATTAGGATTTGATTGAGTGGCTGGATTACTACCCGGAATACTCGGATTAATATCTGCCGTAGGCTGGATCTCTGCTCCCTGCGCCAAAGGCGCGCTCCCCAACTTGGCGCCGGAGATTATCAGAAACCCGAACCCAACTATCAACCCGAGCACTAGCAATCCCATTCCTCTCTTTTTTAAAAAAGTCATCATCGCTTTAGTTTTTACTTTGAAAAATTAAGGAGCACCTCCTCTCCGGCCATTTCTAAAAGACTGCGGGGATTTCTGACATTCAGCGAGACGTTCAAAGGCAGTCCCGAGCCGAGCGGTGATCCTAAACTAATGTCTAAAAAAGAATTATCCCCCGAATTCTTCGCCCCCTGGCCGTTCACCGCCCAGTTTAAGCTTAACGCTCCCAGGCTATCCACGTTAAAAAAGTAAGCTTCGCCTTTAAGCCGAATTTTTGGGTTCGTAAACTTGCCTTGAGGGAAAGGGGCCACGATGACTGCCTCTGGCTTGACTGTCGGTATGACTACGTTTTTAGTCAAAGATTGTCCCTGATAATCCGGCAACTTAATTCTCAGATTGTGCTGCCCTACTCCGAGCGGCCTAAAAACTATTCCCTGGAGACCCACCCCGCCTTTCACAAAATCATCATCCAAGTACCAGTAGATTTCGTTTTGAGACAAGTTTACCAATCGTCCCTGTGAAATCATTTCAAAACCCACTTCAACCGGTGAACCCGAGGTCGGCATCACCTTGCCTTTAAAATCCGCCGGCACGTAGGTCTGTGCCCTCCAACTGACTAAAAACTGCGGGCTGCTCTCGCCCCAAGACTTTGGAGTCGCAAAAACCAGCATCAGTCCCAAAAAAACCACCCAGAGAGAAATTTTTTTAAAACTTTTCATTAACCTATTATACTTTCCCTTCTCTTTATTATAGCACCTAGA
>JACQBP010000021.1 GCA_016194445.1 Candidatus Liptonbacteria bacterium
TTCGGCTGGAGCTTGGACATCAGCATTAGCTTCAAACAGAACGGAAGCAACAGCGTTATCAATACTACCATCGGCTGTTTTTAGGCTAGCTGGTTGTTCAGCGGCTGGGTTGGTGATTGGGTTAGTTTCAGTCGCTTTTTTGCCACCGCTTAAAAGAACGATGCCAACCACGACCACGATTAGAATCAGAATCCAAACTATAGTTTTATTCATGTGAACAAATGATCTTTATTTGCGACCTTTTTTGAATCTTTATTTTATATCAACTCATAGCTTTAACTCAAGTCAAATATCAACAGCGATGATTTTCTCCTTTGATTTCAAGCCTTTTTTGATTTTAACTTGATTTTTACGAACTTTGAAGAAGTCGGCGACGAGTTCGATGATTCTCTGGTTGGCTCTCCCCTTTTCGGGCGGGACAGAGACGTAAACTTTATAAATGTTTCCTTCCTTAATAATACGTTCTTTTTTGGCGTTGTTGATGACGCGGATTTTTATTTCCATAGTGGAGGGCCTTATAATTATAGGACTATGATTAACCTAAAAGATAGGGAGTTAATGGGGTTGGCTTTAGGGCAGGCTAAAAAAGCGGAAAGGTGGGGAAATTATCCGGTGGGCGCAGTTTTAACATTTAACGGAAAAGTGGCCGGCAAAAATTTTAATTCTATTAAGCAAGATTCAAAATGGGCGGCTCATGCCGAAGCGATGCTTGTGATTAGAAACTCGAAAAAAATAAAAAGTGCTCTCAAGAAGAATGCCCGGGCGGAAATCGTTTTATACACAACCCTGGAACCTTGTTTAATGTGTTTGGGGATAGCTTTTTTGCACCGGATCAAAAGAATTGTTTACGGGTGTCCGGATCCGCGCGGCGGCGCGACGCGCCTATCAAAAAGTTCTTTAACCGAATTTTATAGAGACTACTGGCCAGAGATAAAAGGCGGGGTACTCAAAAAAGAATCGTATGAAATGCTCATAAAATTTATGAAGCGGCAGAGAAAATTACAGTGGAAGCGTAACTTGAAGTTATTTGAAGAAATGGCTGGAGGGTGGAAATAAAAAAACAACCCTTGAATGTCGGCACATCCTACTTTCCCCCAATGGAGTATCATCGGATGTGAGCGCTTTCACTTCTCTGTTCGGAATGGGAAGAGGTGGGGCACACCCACATAGAGCACCGACATTAAAGGGTTGTTTTTGAATTTAAACGCATTATTGTATTAGCACCCCGCACCAATTTTACTCCCAAATTTACAACCTAGCCTTAGCTTAGATATTCCTTGAAAACTAACGCGACATGCTTCGCTCAGCGGAGGGATGCGCCTATTCGGCACCCGCATGTCGCCCTTGATTCAGGAGTAAAATTGGAACGGGGTTTCGTTTTGCTTGAAAATTTTATTCGCTCTAAATGAGCTCTAAAATTTTGGCAAAACTTCAAAGTCAGTATTGGGATGGTTGGCAACGGTCTATTAGTACTCCTTGGCTTAACGCATTACTGCGCTTACACCTAGAGCCTATTCACCAATGCGCAGCATTGGACACAAATTTTCACGAATTAGTTCTTAAGGCTTACTCACGAATCGAACACGAATAAATTCGGGATTGATTAGTGAGGCCGAAGGTCAAGATTCGAGATTATTCGTGACCAGTGCCACGCACTGGCTTGTACCTGGTAGTCTTCCAGGAGACCTGCACCTAATCTTGGGGTAGGCTTCGCGCTTAGATGCTTTCAGCGCTTATCCCTTCCAGACATAGCTACCCGGCAGTTCACCTGGTGGCAAAGCCGGTAGACCAGAGGTCTGTTCAGCCCGGTCCTCTCGTACTAGGGCCAACTCCCCTCAAGTGCTAAACGCCTGCAGCAGATAGAGACCGACCTGTCTCACGACGGTCTGACATATACTTCTCTTATTACTAAGAGTATTAGACTATACCTTTCCCGACTATTCCGTTCGTCGGGACTGACGTGTTAGCTAAGAGATAAACGTTTCATCTCTTAACTCCGGCCGCTGATCGCGACCAAGTCGTTACGGGGGTTTTCAATCTTATAGGTCATTGATGGAATAATGAACGGTTCGACGAGATCAGTAAATTTTTGATACTCGTATCTTCCAAAAGAGATTTTCCACTTATCTCGATCTTTAACTAATCGAGTTTGAATACCATGACTATTTTTAAAGTAATCAACTATTTCTAATTGTTCACCTTGAGAAAATCCGTGGGTATTCAGCGTAAAACTTTCTTTTGTATTTGAACCATCGTCCATAAACCACACTGCGATCATTTTCGGCGTAAATATTTCGAAAATGTTTCTCGGAAGAATTTTTACGCCTTCTCTATAGAAGAAGCCGTGCAAAGCGCCGAATTCCTTTAAGCTCTTAGTATGAAAGTACCAAGAGACTTCATGGAGATTTCTTTTGGGATTAATCCATGAAATTGTTTGAGGTGGTTTTAAAACCAAATTTTTCAGCGCCTCGTATTTCCAGAAAACATATCCTCTTTGTTTATCGCCGTGATGAATGCGCAGGCGGGCGGTTACGGGATGTCGGATACCGATTGAACGGCATTCTAATCTCGCATCGCCCATCAAAGACCCTACTATCACATCTAATTGATATGGCGGAAATAAAGATTGCAACCTTCCCACGATATTGCCCATTACCTACATTTTACCATGTAAGCATTCGAGCTCTACCGTTATGAGTCAGTTTATTTTCCTTCTTAATTTTCGACATCTTTGCCGAAACTCGATGCGAAGGACAGCTGGGCTCATTTTTGAAGTTAAACTTACCCAGCTCACGTGCCACTTTAATTGGCGAACAGCCAAACGCTTGGGAGCTTCTTCACCCCCGCGCTGTGGCGCACATTATTCACATATTACTATGTGTGTAGACTATATTTTCATCCTGACAAAATATCAGGAGCCAACGTATTATGAAAGTTAAAAAACTTCCATCCGATTACAGTTGGGCTGTAACCAAGTCGTTACGGGGCGGTAATTTGTAATTCATAGAAGGGATAATGTGTGGAGTAAGTATTGATCTTACTCTTATCATTTGGGTGCTTGGAATATAAATATTCCAAGTATTTCCTTTGCTATGGATTACTGAGCGAACACCGAAATTTTTATCTAGGCAATTTCGCAATACTAATTGTTCCTTATAAGTAAAACAGTCAGTACTCAACCTTAACGCATCGCAATCGCTCCTTTTATAGCCATCGTCCATTAGCCATACAGCTAGTGAAAGTGGCTCCGTAAAATGATTGCTAAGCTCGCTTGAAATTGTCTTTCGGTTGTTTTGATAAAATAATCGATAATAAACTTCTAATTGAGGAATTGCTTTTGTGGAGAAATACCATCTTGTGAATACTTTCCCATTTCTGTTATCTCGGTCGTGAATTATATGGGGTTCACGAGTTGCAATATTTTTAAGAATTGCGTATTTCCAAAATACGTAATCTTTTTGATGAGCAGCGTGGTCAATCCTTAGTCGTGGATTTTTCCAACGCTTCTCAATACTGCCATCGCCAAGCAATGTTCCTACAATTAGAGCTTTTTGTTCACTCGTTATGTTAACGCTTCCCACGGTATTATCCTATCATTTCTGGGTTACTTTAATAGGACTCCACCGTTATCAGTTGGGTTTCTATTCCGCATTACTGCGGAAGCGGCCCATTTTGAGCCGACATCGAGGTGCCGAGCGAGGTCGTCGATAGGAACTCTCGAACCTCACCAGCCTGTTATCCCCGGAGTAGCTTTTATCCGATGTCTCCAACCTTTCTATTAAGAATTGTCGGGTCACTAAGTTCTGCTTTCGCACCTGCTCGACTTGTAAGTCTCGCAGTCAAGCCGGCTTTTGCCTTTACACGTCCGGCCCGGTTTCCATCCGGGCTAAGCCGACCTTAATAAACTCCTCCGTTACTCTTTAGGAGGAAAACGCCCCATTCAAACTGCCCATCAGGCACTGTCCCTCGCCGTTTTTGCCGTCGGGGTTAGTTTTTAAAATTTTACAGATGGCTGTTTCATTGCCGCCTCCACCTCATCCGAAAACGAAGTTTCAAAGGCTCACCACTACGCTACGCAATAAAATTCTAAAGACAATACCAAACTACAGTAAAGCTTCCGGGGTCTTTTCGTCCCGCTGCAGGTATCCCGCGTCTTCACGGGAATCGCATTTTCACCGAGCTCATCGTTGAGACAGTTCTCTGATCGTTACGCCTTTCGTGCGCTCCGGAACTTCTATAATGTTTTCTTATCTTACGATAAGTATCAGACTATATCTTCATCTCTACCTAAGAGAATTAATAATTTCCTCTTTTGATCTTTTTCTTTTACCTGAACCATTCATTTGATAAGCAAGATTAATAATCTCTACAAAACCTTCTCGTTTGAGATGGCTACCTAGATTAATAATCTCACAAATTTTCTTGAACAGTTCGAAGTCTTTCTGTTTTTTAGACAGAAGAGGAAATTTTTCGAAGTGAGGGATGACTTTGTTTATGAGATCTGAATGATCTCTAACTTCAAATTTTACTGTCTTATCCGCATAGTCGCGCCGGATGTAACCGCAGCCAAAGTATTCTCGAATTATATCCAAAACTTGGCGTCGATCCTCGTTTTGGCTAACTGAAAAACTTGGCCGAAGTTCCCAACCCAACTTGGCTTTATTTCGGATGTTGAAAGTAATAGTAAAGCATCCTTCTCCATCGATGTAACCAGTAATATATTCTGGTATGTTCCTTAATGCTCTTGGTAAAGAGGTCGGCGTGTAATAGCGAGGTTGACCTTCGCTATTTTGGCTTTTAGCCTCAGTCGTTACGGGGTCATCCGTTACCTCACGGAGACTTCCCACGGTATTATCCATAACTTTATTATATCATGGACTTCACCGTTATTAGCCAACTTTTCGATTCACCTTGCGGTGAAAAGGGGCAAGTTCCACCTTACCCGGAAAGGAATTGCGCTCAAATTTGTTGCTTCGCAACAGCCATGATGCCAATCCGCTAATTTCATGCGAATCTACAAATTGCGAATAAGCACTGGATGTTGCGTGTATAGATCATTTCTGTCTATATCTGCATATCGCTATGCAGTTCGGACTATATCTTTCCGCTAGCTGGCGGATCCGGCATATAGTCTCTGAGGATCCCAAATGGACTACGATACTTGAGTTGAAGCCCCTACCTTACTGGTCAGGTATTCCCGTTGTCGTTGCCTTTCTAGATACATGAATCCTCAGTTATGACTCTCAAATTATTTCTAATTCGGCTCATCATAATCTAGCAAGGAGGGCAAACTCAATTTTGTTATTAATTCCATTTAGTTTCCTGCTGATTGACCGCACCGGACACATTATCACCAGATTACATTCTGGTAGTGCCGGATACAACGGTTATTCCAGCATATAGCCGAATTTTACTAAGGCAATGCAATCACCTTAGAACGATTATAGTTATCGCTGACATTGACGAGGGCTTCGGGCAGTGAGCATGCGCAGCACTGTGCGAACTGCTCGATCGTTTCGCTTTCGCGAAACTTGCTCAAATTGATCGAATTGTATTTAAGACAACTCGAACATTTCGAACTCCGCCAGCTGGCGGATCGAACAACTCGAACGGTGCTACGCACACCCCCACCGTTAACCTTCTCGCATCGGTCAGGCGTCACCCCCTATACATCCTCTTACGAGTTCGCAGGGAGCTGTGTTTTTGGTAAACAGTCGCCAGAGAGACTTTCGCTGCGTCCCTTCGCACCTCACTAAAGTTCGGTGCTCCACGAAACACGCAACATGAAACATGTAACAAAAATTCAAAAATTCTTTTGCTACATGATTTGTGTTACAGGTTACATGAGCAGCTCACCTTAGTGAGATGCGGCGGGCAGGCCTTATCCCGAAGTTACGGCCGTTTGTTTGCCGAGTTCCTTAACGATGAATCACTCGTTCCCCTTGGGCTACTCGCCCTATCCACCTGTGTCGGTTTCCGGTACGGATCCCACACGTTCGTTTTTCCAAGCTTTTCTAGGAAGGCTCTTCAGAGGAGTTCGCAGAGTAAATTCTCTACGTTCCGTCGGGCTCCACGCGCACAGCGCGGTTAGAACTGCTCGATCGTTTCGCTTTCGCGAAACTTGCTCAAATTGATCGAATTGTATTTAAGACAACTCGAACATTTCGAACGCTCGAACAACTCGAACGGTGCTATGCACGTTCAAGCCAAACGATGCCAAACCAATAAGGCACTCCTCCTTATTTCCTTCGTCCCTTGGTTATGATCGCGCGGGAGGGCTGGAGTATTAACCAGCTTTCCATCGGCTGCGGTTTTCACCATTGCCTTAGGACCGCCTAACCCGTGGTTGATTGCCAGTGCCACGGAAACCTTGGATTTTCGGGGTTCCAATTTCGCATTGGGATTGTGGTTACTCATTCCAACATTCTCTCTTCTAATCCCTCCACCACGCCTCGCGGCTGCGGCTTCACTGGAATTAGAATGCTCTCCTACCACTCATTCGCCCGAAGGCGAATGAATCCATATCTTCGGTACTATGCTTAGCCCCGGTACATTTTCGGCGCGCCATACCGATCGAATAGTGAGTTGTTACACACTCTTTAAAGGATGGCTACCTCTAAGCCAACCTCCTATCTGTCTATGGTACGACACTACCTTTTACACTTAGCATAGATTTAGGGACCTTAGATTATGATCTGGGCTCTTCCCCTCGCGACCACGGAGCTTAGCCCCCGCAGTCTAACTACCGTGATTCCGCTCTCGGTATTCGGAGTTTGATTAAACGGTCGAACTTTCGTCCTTTACCATTCATCCAGTGCTCTACCCCCAAGAGTTACACACGGCGCTAGTCGAAAAACTATTTCGGAGAGAACCAGCTATTACCAGATTCGATTAGCTTTTCACTCCTTACCTCAGCTCATCCGAAGGTGTTGAACAACCCACCGGTTCGGTCCTCCCTCCGCCTTTCGGCGAAGTTCAACCTGGCCAAGGCAAGCTCATCTGGCTTCGGGTCTATATTGCACTGCCTAACCATCTCAAATTTTTGGATTTGACAAATTTTTGTCTGTATGATACACTCTTAAACGGCACAAAGGAGGTTTATGATGGATTTTCAAAACGGATACACTGTACGAATCAAGGAGGATGGGTTTGTACCGATCTTACCAGATCGCCCCATTTCTCTCGATCACACCATCGTTCACAGGTACGACCTTCCTGCTGGTACTCTAGGCTTCGTGGAGGAAGTTCAACAATGGCTCCATGGTTTCGGCTTCGAAGTCTACAGAGAAGACCTTCGAGTAGAAGGACCATGGCTCCTTGTCACGTGGGACATGGAACACATCCCCGGACTTGAGAGTTGTTGCCGTCCCATCCACTCCTCCCTGGTTGAGCTAGTTGAAACCTAGCTGATAAGATCAACCCAATTCTGATACCGCTGACCTTGTGTCGGCGGTTTTTCTTTTTTCAATTTAATTAATCCAAAAATTTGAGATGGTTAACGCCCTATTCAGACTCGGTTTCCCTATGCCTCCCCCCGCTCAAAAACCACAGGTTTTTGAGCGGCAAATTCCAATATCTAACTTCTAAATCCAAAACAAATTCTAATTATCAAAACCTAAAAGTTTGAAACATTCGGATTTTGAGCTTTGAGATTGTTTAGAATTTAGTGCTTAGAATTTAGAGTTTTCCGCCAAAAGGCCTCCGGCCTTAGAGCGGGGTTAAACAAGCAATGCAAAATAAGTCGTTGGATCATTCTTCAATAGGCACAGCGTCGCGCAGCAACGCACCTCACTAAAGTTCGGTGCTCCAAATTTCTAATTAACCTAATTGACCTAATTATTCTAAACAAATCCCGAGCGACAATTCCCAAAGAATTTTGGAAATTGGGTCTTGGTTGTTGATTAGAAATTTTAGAAATTAGAGTAATTAGAATAATTCGACATTGAAGCAGCTCACCTTAGTGAGATGCGCGCTTGCGCTTCGCTTCCTTGTAGACAAATGGTTTCAGGTTCTATTTCAACGGCCTCACCGGCCTGCTTTTCACCTTTCCCTCACGGTACTAGTTCACTATCGATCTAGAAAAGTATTTAGCCTTAGGAGATAGTACTCCCAAATTCCTCCGAAGCTATTTGACCTCGGAGTACTCAAGATAATAAATCGATTGCTCGATTCATAAAAAACTAAGAAGTCCATTCGCTTTCGCCTACCGGACTATCACCGTCTTTGGTCCGCCTTTCCAAGCGTGTTCAGCTAGCGAATGAATTTTTAACTTCCTTTTTAGATATAAAGTTGCTCGCCACTATCGACGTTCAACTTTATACCTAAGACGTTTTCTTCTTACGACCCTAAGTCGCACCTCGCTCACGCGACGTGCTCAAAATAAAAATTTAAATATCAAAATGAAAAATTCTGGTGGTTATGATTTGCGTCATAACTTCAATAATTTTTAACTTTGCACTTTAATCTTTTCACTTGAGCATCCTCACGCAAGTGAGATGCGTCTTAGTTTGGGCTCTTCCCTTTTCGCTCGCCGCTACTTGGGGAATAATTATTATTCTTTTTTCCTCCGCTTACTGAAATGTTTTACTTCAGCGGGTTCGCTCCGCGCGTAGCGCGCAACTAACAACTTATAACTTTTGACTTATAACAAGACCCTGAAAGTTATTAGCTATTTATTATTAGTTATGTGCTACGCACGGTTCTGCAGGTTTACTGCAGTGGGTTTCCCCATTCGGAAATCCTCGGGTCACAGGTTGCTACGCACCTCACCGAGGCATATCGTTGCTACGCTACGTCCTTCATCGCCTTTTCTAGTCTAGGCATCCACCATTCGCCCTTATGCCAACCATCCCAATACTGACTTTATTCGCGTCGTTTCACGTCGCTCAAATTTAAAGTTTAAAAATCAAAGATAAAAATTCTGGTGGCTCCGACGTAACGTCGCAGCTTCATCAATTTTACATTTTGAGATTTACATTTTTCACTTGAGTGTCGATCCGCGACACGATGCTCCACCGGCTGGAAATGCGTATCCAGCGTGGAGAATCTAATATGAAGTTATCAAACTTCGGTCGGTACAGAGGCTCATTCGGTAATCCTTCGCGCGGCTCAGGATGTTTTTTAGGGCTACTCCCTAAAAAACAAAACCGCTCGGGCGAGCGGTACCTAAACGCCAAGAAAGGCGTTTCAGCCGCTTCGCTTAGTAAGGTTTCTTATATTCATCATTACGGTATCTATTATAGGCGATGGATTAGGACTGTCAAGGGTCCCTCATATTTTACTTTGTAGAGGCGGTGTCGCCAAAACTCCTGCGATTTTGTCGCACCTGCATCTCGGCTGATTTATCCTTGCGGAACCAAGCTAAACCAGCCTCCGATAGCCTCTCCAAAGTAAAATACTTGCTCCTGGGATAAAGGGAAGTTCTGTTTTTGGATTTGACAAATTGTTGTCTATATTATACACTCACCACTAGAACCCATACACAAAAGGAGGTGTTATGAAATTCAGAGATTTAGCGAAGGGAGCAAAGTTTATCCTTGCGCCGGGGGAAGATTATCACTTCGCAACCGAGGGCTCTTCAGAAGCAGCTGTTTTTGTGAAATGGCAGACTGTCAGAACCTGGTCTGCGGAACCTCAATATGGAGAACTCGATAGGATCAAGGCGGTTAACCTCGGCAATGGACAGCCGCATTCAGAGATCAGAGATGACCAAGAGGTAATACCCCTGAAACTTTAAAAATTTATCGCACCACAACCGCCTTGAAATTATTTTCTATAGGGCGGTTTTTGTTTTTGGGGGGTAATCCTTCGACAGTTCGACGGGCTCATTGTAGACAAGCTCGGGATGATTTTCTGCTAAAGCGGAAAATCAAATTAAAAACCGCAAGTCCTCACCAGGTAGTGAAACTTTGAATGTGATCCTCACAATCACTGGCGCTCGCGCGCCGTTCAAAGTTCTACTACCCGGCTCACTCCATGCGGTTCTTAATTACAAAGTTAATTATAGAGAATAATCAGAAGTGAATCTACTCCCAGTAATCCACAGGCGAAACCTAATTTCTGGTTTCGGTGTGGTCTTTGAGCTTGCTGATCAAACCGGAAGCATAATCCCGACCACCCAGACCAAAGGCCAAGCCGCCCGCGAGGGCTAGCATAGCGATAAATCCGGTGATGAGAGTATTGATGATGCTCGCGGCGATGTTCAGCTGAACGAGAGCAGTTAGGAACCCGAAGATGACCACAGCCCACCAAGTGAGAGATCCTAAGAAGTTGGCGCTGTGAAGCTTAGCTCCGCGCACCGATGCCTTGACGACTCCGCGTAGGAAGTTCCCCAAGAAAACAGCGGCGAGCATTACTAAGACCGCGACAATAACGTTCGGGACATAGAGCAAAATCTGATTTAAGAAACTCGAAAAGGCGAACAATCGAAGCTGGTCGGAAGCGGCTAACAAGAAACCAATTAAGATAAACCAATAGGTTAACTGGCCGAGGAAACGAGCTCCCCGGAGCTTTAATCCCCCCCTTTCAAAATAGGGCGTGATCTCAAGCTTACTCAAGAAGGTGTCTAATCGAATGGCCATAAAAATTTTCTCGACCAACGTTCCGAAGAAAGCGGCGAAAATCAGGCCAATGATTAAAATCACCAGAGCACCGATTAGATTTGGCAGGAAGCTAGCGAAGCCAAGCCAAAGGTTTTGCAACGATGCGACAATAACAGAAGACCAATCTTGAACTAACATGAATTATAAGTGACAAGCGGTTTTAGTCTTGCGACAAAACCACGCTTTATCGACCTTTACTCCCGGCCGAAACGTCGAAATTGCAGATAAGCTCGGCCTAGAAGCTTGATTGACTTACCCCCTTATTTTATCAAAAGTGGCTGGTTATTCAGTGTGGATAACTAAATTGGGTTTTGGCTCTAAAAAATAGGCGAAGTGCGGTTTTAGGCAAGTTCGAAGCTAGGACTCACCACCATACGAAACTTGTTCGTTTTGTGGTGTTATTCTAGCATTTGCACGAACCTTTTTTGAACGGAACTCCTGACCGCACCCCGCCTCTTTTTTCTGGGGAAATGGTTGCGGGGTGCGGAATTCGGACTCGCCCGCGCGGAGGAGGGGTCTGGGGAGGAATCCGCCGCGGACCATTGCCTCGGTAGGTAATTCACCTTCGTCTACATGTCCGGCTGGGACTTGGTAGTTTCCGTCTTGGTAGCCAGTATTACATCGCCGAGCAATAAGAAATTTCCCGTCTTTCTCTAGAAAAATATAAACTGCGGGGATTGCTTTGTTTCTAGTAGCCATAAATTATTTTTCTTTAGGCTCAAATTGAATAATTTGAAAACCATATTTTTCTACTTCTTCTTGCGACCAAAAAGTTTGTCCTTTAGTTTTGAGAATATAAGTGGCGACAACCTCAATTTTTCTCGCAGTATAATCTTTCTTGTCTTTGTCCCATTCCTCCAAAACCAAAGTGTCGCCTTCATTTACTTCAAAATCTGCGAGGCGTAGCTCCAGTTTTTTCTTCCCCGAAATTATTTTCTCAAAATATTCTCGCCAAACTTTTTTATGAATTGTTGCCATAGTTTTAGTCAGCTAAATGTGCGTGGTCATTGTAAATCCATAATCGCCATGCTGGTTTTTCCTCAAAGTTCTCGCGGTATTGCAAAACAGTTAGCCCAGTATTTTCCATGGCCGCAGTTTTTTGTATATTCCTAAATACCTCGCCCGAAAGAAGCTCGCCAAGCAGGACGCGTGCGACAATCGTTCGCAAAAAGTATCCGTGTGTTACGACAACCAGCGATTGCTCTGGCCTGTTTTGCAAAAAAGCGAGAGCTTTGTCTGCTCGCGCAACAAGGTCATCAAAATTTTCGCCGTCTTCTGCTCGCATACCAGAGGTATACAAACTTTTTTCCCATTCTCGCCAAAGTTCATTCGCTTTCCCGCCTGTGTATGGCTTGCCATTTATGTAGGTCGGCTTGACGCGCTCAACAAAAAGTTCCGAGTATTCTGGCTGTTTACCAGTCGCTTTGGCGATTGTTTCTGCTGTTTGCTTCGCTCGCTCAAAGGGACTGGCAACGAGCACGTCAAACGAGAGTTTGGAAACTCTTTGCGCGATACTGTCCGCCTGTTTCCTGCCTTTTTCATTCAAGGGCGAATCTGGCGATTGAAAGACGGGGGCAACATTATCTGCACTTTGTCCGTGCCGAACGAAATACACAACCTTTTCTATTTTAGATTTTGATTTATCCATAATTATTTCAAAAGCTCATCAACGGAAACATCAAGCGCATTGGCGAGCTTTTCTAAAACTGTCAGCGTAACATTGACCTTTCCGCCCTCAATCGCGCTTATATAGCTTCTGTCCATATCTATTGCTCGGCAAATGTCGCCTTGCGACATTTTACGGCGAAGCCGTATGCGCTTGATGTTATCTCCTAATTTTTTGGAAATTTGAGCCATATTTATATTATCACTTTATCAGCTATTGCGCCATGCCTCAATATGGAGGTATGATCCCATATATGGATTCTTCTTTTGTAGCCGCCAATTTTTTCAAAAAAGAAAGCTGAAGCCCGCGCGGATTCCTCCCCAGACCCCTCCTCCGCGCGGGCGAGTCCGAATTCCGCACCCCGCAACCATTTCCCCAGAAAAAAGAGGCGGGGTGCGGTCAGGAGTTCCTTTACTCCAGACTGGGAAATTTTTGGCAATTTCGGCGATTGCGTGAACGATAAATTTAATTTCCGAGTTGGTCATGATGGGGTGGAGTGACAACCTCACAAACCCGGGCTTGGTGGAGTAGTCGCCGCGGTCTAGACGATGAGTGATTTTTCTCGAAACTTTCTCGCTGATCGCAAATAGGTAGTGGCCGTAGGTGCCGGCGCAGGCGCAACCACCCCGAGTTTGGATGCCGAAGCGGTCGTTTAGCAATTTCGAAACGAGATTGTAATGTAAGCCTTCTATATTAAAGGAGATCACGCCAAGCCGATGCTCGTGCTCCCCTGCCAGAATATGCAGGTTGGGAATTTTTTTCAGGGCGGGAAAAAGTATTTTCAAAATTTCTTTTTCGCGGGCTAAAATATTTTTCACGCCCATTTTTTCTTTGAGCTTGATGGCGAGCGCAGTTTTGATGGTGCCTAAGAAGGGCGGCGTGCCGCCGTCTTCGCGGGCTTCGATGTCTTTAAAGTAGTGGTGTTCACCCCAAGGGTTGGTCCAGAGAACCGTGCCGCCGCCGGGGCGATCGGGAATTTGGTTTTGGTAAAGTTTGGAATCGAAAATGAGAATACCAGGCGTCCCGGGACCGCCTAAAAATTTGTGCGGAGAAAAATAGATTGCGTCCAATCTTTCGGCCGGATTTTTCGGATGTATATTGATGTTTGTGTAGGGAGCGGCGCAGGCGTAGTCAACGAAGCAGAGGCCGCCGCTCGAGTGCATGAGTTGCGCAATTTTGTGAATGGGCGGTTGAATGCCAGTGACGTTTGATCCGGCCGATACGGCAGCAATTTTGATTTTTCGATTCTTATACTTTTTGAGAAGCGGTTTTAAATTTTCGAGATTGACTAAACCGTTTTTGGGGGGCGGAATAATTTCGACATCGCAAATCGTCTCAAGCCAAGAAGTTTGGTTCGAATGATGTTCCATGTGGGTGATGAAAACGATTGGGCGAGCCGAGACGGGAATTTTGGCAAAATGGACAAGTTGCTCGGGGATTCTTAAACCCAGGATGCGCTGAAGAGCGCAGACAGCGCCGGTCATGCCGGAGCCCACTGGAATCAAGACATCTTTTTTAGAGGCGCCAACGTGGTGCTTGATAATCTCGCGAGCTTGGTGGTAGGCCCGAGTCATGGTAGTGCCCGTCACGGTGCTTTCGGTGTGGGTGTTGCCGACAAAAGGCCCAAAATCTTTGGCCATTTTCGCCTCGATGGGCTCGTAAAGCCGACCGGAGGCGGTCCAGTCGGCGTAGATGATTTTCTTTTTGCCGTAAGGAGTTTGAAAAGTCTGGTTCACTCCAACCACGTTTTTACGAAAAGGAGCGAAGAATTTTTCGAGCGAGGAGGCCATAGGAGCTATGGGTTTATAGTAGAACAAATAATAATGGACGTACAGCTAATAAGAAATATTTTAAACTAAGTAATATTAAAAAATTCAGAGCCCGAACGACTGTTGTCGTCCGGGCTCTTGATGTTGTGCCGCGTTGATTGTTGGTTATGGCTGGCTCGGCACGGGTATCTGCAAGAGCAGACCGCTGCCAGAACCTTCCACCGTCGGGCGGCGCCCATCCCACTTTGCGATGGCATCTTGGATGTTCTGGAGTTGCCGCCACCGAAGCAGTTTGTCGTCGATGGAAGCCGAGAGGGTACGGTTCGCCTCCGCCTCGCCTTGAGCTTTGGCAACGGCCTTCTTAGCTTCGGCTTCGGCTTGGCGGATTTGGTTTTCCGTCATGATGGCGTTCTGATTCGCTTGAATCTTGGCGTTCAGAGCGTTCATCACGAGATCAGGAATTCGCAACGCCCCGATGAAACCGAACTGTTCGATGTGGACGCCCCACGTCGTGATTTGATCGTTGACGCGTTGTTTGACTTCCTTGATGAACTGCTCTTTCTTCTCGCCGTAGAGTTCCGCAACGCCATACTTCGCCGCGATTTCGGAAAAGGCGTCGCGGGCGATGTTTCGCAAAATCCCGTGCGTGAAGTGGTCAAGGTCGTCAGATCGAAACTTCACATAGAAGTGCGGGACGGAGTCCGGGCTGATCTGATAAGACAGCGAGATGTCCCCACTGATCACCAACCCCTCGCTTGAGTTGAAGGTGATCTCCTCGTTGGCTGCCTTACCTTCATGAGGATTTTGAGTCCAAACAGCGGTTTGGACGAAGGTTGGGTATTGGAAGATCGAAGTTGCCGCGGGATTGTACATGACCCAGCCGGTGACAAGCGTGACGTCCGAGACGCCGCGGTTCGCGCCGAGTTTATTGACCTTGATGCCGACGTGAGCCGGATCAATCATCGTACAGCCCCCCCCCGCGAGAGAGCTGAGTCCGAGGACTGCAAGGACTGCAACCGTTTTCCCGACTCGCCTTCCAGCCTGACTTGGGTTGAGTCCCTTGATACGCTTGACGACCTTCGGCATGTACAGGATCCAGGCAACAATCATCGCCACGATAGCCACGATGCCACCAGCCACGCCGGAATCGTTCGGTGAACTGTACCAAGCGAAAGCTTGGGTCGCGAGCCACGAGGTGAGTATCAACGGGATCACAATCATCAGAAAAATGATTGAGATTTTCCGGCTGACGCTCTTTCCACTGCTCTTTGCCATTTTGTTTCCTCCTGCCAGCAGCTTGTGCTGGCCTTTTCGGGTTTATAAATCACTTCGTTTCCTTGCGTTTCAGATTGGACGTCTACACTCGCTTTTTCACCCCCTCCGGTTATGACAATGTACTGTGCGGGATTATAGCACAAGATTTACAAATTTGTCAAGTTTATCTAGGATATGATTTATTGGCCTTTATCCTTAGTAAACTTCCACTCGATGAGGTCGCCGGGCTGGGGTTTATAAGAAGAAACGCCGACTTCCGCGTACTTACCGTTCACCCAATACTGCCAGTATTTGCCGCCCTCGCCATTTTTGAAGCCGTTCACGCTTACGATCATCCGTCCGAGCGGAGGAAAGTTTTTGGTTTCTAATTTAAGATCGGTTTTTGAAATGAGGTCGAAAAGACTGGCTTGACCATCGGTTGAGATTTCAAAAGATTTTTTTTCGGCGGGGAAGGTGAAGGAAAGGGTGACAGCCGAAACGCCTTTGGAAACATCGCCTCTATTTGGTAAATTACTTAAGGATCCCACCGCCAACCCGAATGTTTCCAAGGGCGTTTCGGCTTTTTGAGGTTTGAGGTTGGAAGAAATTAAAAAGGTTCCGCCGGCGATAGTGATGAGGAGGACGGCACCACCAACTAGAAAACTTTTTTTCATTACTTAGATTTTCGGAAAAGGCTTTTGCCAGGATAGTAGAAACTCGACTTGTTAAAATCACAGTAAATTCTGGTCGAGTTTCACTACCTGGTTTTTATCACTACGACAGCTGGTTTTTCTTAAACAATGACCGAAAAACAATAAAGAGAAAAAGCAAAATACCCACGAAAGCCAGCAGGCCCACTAACTCTTTTTCGTTTTGGCCGAACCAAGAAAAGAGGGAAGCTAAATTTTGGTTGGCGGGTTTTTTGATTTCAATGGAGATGGGAATTTTGAGGCCGCCCAAAGCATTCAACGAACTATCAGAGAGCGGCTTAGACACCACCGAGAGATTGGTTTTGAAAATCCCGGCTTCGCGGAATTGAGTTTTGACTAAAACCGAACGAGACTCCCCGCTTTCGAGCAGGAAGCTCGCGGGCGAGGGGAAAATCATATTTTCAAAGTCGTCGGGATAAACTTCAAAAAGACCAACTTCGGGCGAGGGATTTTTTACCAAGATTTCGGCGGAGGCGGGTTGGCCGGATTGGGATTGGATGTTGATTTCGGAGGGGGTGACTTGGAGGCCTACGGCCTTCACTGCGACAGGAGACAAGAGGCAAGAGGCAAGTATTAATCCAAAGAATGTAGATTTGAAATTAGTCATTGACGGGGATGGCCCAGAAGATGAGAGTGCCGGACTTTTGGCCAAGAAGAGAGTAACTCGAAGGCGGAGCAATTTCAACGGCGGTGATTTTGTTTTCGCCGATATTCAAATTGAGGCTAAAGGCGCGCCAGATTTTTTGGCCGATTTTTAGATAGTTGCGGAAGAGGTCGTCGCCTAAGACGCTGCTTTCTATATATAACTTGCTTGTGCCTTGGTTTGAAAGAGTGATGTTTTTGGATTTGGTGGAACCAGCTTGGACGTCGCCGAAGTCGAGATGATTGGAGCCGCCTTCGATGGTGAGATTGAAACCAGCGGAATTGCCTCCCCCGCCGGAGTTGCCGCCGCCACTGCCGCCAGTCACATTAGCGCTCAAATCAACCGAAGTTTGAACTTTGGTGCCGACGATTAATTTTTCAACTTCGGTTCTCAAATAGCCATCTTTGGTCGCGAAGATTTGATACGTGCCATCGGCCGGACTTAAAGAAGTGTGGCCGGAGGCGTCGGTGGTTTGGGTGTTTGAGCCGAAGTGAATCGCTGCGCCCTCAAGCGGATGCCAAGCGCCGGCGTCAAAATATTCAACGGTGGCTTGGACGCTGCTGCCGGATGGGATTTCCGAATTGCTTAAAGTCAGGCGGGTCAGTTTCCAATTGAAGTCGCCGTAGTACCAAAGAACGTCGTCGTTAGCTTGGAGAGAGTAATCCACCGCGCCGACTTGGGGCGAGGCGGAGTTTACAAAGTAGAGCCAGCCGATCAGACCTTGCGCGACATCGGAACCAATTTGGTCGAGGTAGGGGCCGAAGGAAGTGTCTTGGATGTGATAGGTGAAACCGCAATCGCTCGCGACGATTTTGACGAGCTCAAGCGGGTTCGGGGCGCTCGTTTTGCCTTCGCAGAGGTCGCTCGCGCTACCGGCGATGCGATAAGAAACTTCGGGCAAGCTCGGCGCGGAAATTTTGCCGACGGGATAGGATTTGTTCAAAAGAGCGATCACCGCGTAGGCGGTGGTGACGGGCGTGAAAGAATCTTCGCCGTTGCCTTTTTGAAATTCGTAATAACCCTGATTAGTGGCTAGAGAATTGAGATGGTTAATGGCAGTTTTGTCATCTTTGGTCCAGCTCGAAGGATTCTCGCCGATTTTGTTCAAGGCGGAGATGACCCAGGAATCAGAGGAGGCGTCGGAGGAAGTGCTCCACGAACTCTGCGGATCGTAGGGGAAACCGCCGTCGGAGTTTTGAGCGCTGCGCAAATAGTCGAGGGCTTTGCTGATAACCTGATCGGTTTTGGCGAGGCCAACTTCGGACAAGGCCATCACGGCCATGGCGGTCATGTTGGTGTCGCCACTCGCGCCAACCGCAAACGACCAGCTGCCGTTTGAGTTTTGATGATTAAGGAGAAAAGTTTTGGAGTCTTGAATAATTTGGTCGCTGACGGGTTCGCCGGCGGAGACAAGCGCGAGAATGCCGAAGATGTCGTCGTTTAGAAGACTAGGGTCACCGATTTGATTGCTCGAGTAAAAAGATTTGAGTTTGGTGATAAAATTTTCGTTGGGGAAAGTTTTAGGATTTTTGCCGGCGGCCGCTAAAGCTAAAATGGGCGCCTCGTAGTCGATGGCCTTAGTGCCGGAGAAAGTTTTCAAATAATCGACACTTGGGTTTTCACCAGCCGCGACTAGAGCCATCGTGACCCAGGCGTTTGGATCTTTGGATTTGAGGTAACTTACGGCGGAGCTTACATCACCTTCCGCTTGGTGGATAAAAGGCACGAAAGAAATCAGTAGCGCGCTGATTAGTAGAAACGAATAGGTTTTTTTGTTCATATTATTGTTTTTTCCCAGGATAGTAGAAACTCGACTTGTTAAATTCACAATAAACTCGGGTCGAGTTTCACTACCTGGCTTACGCGTTTTTTATTTTACTTATAACTAACAAAACTCCCGCCTCGAGGCGGGAGTTTTTTAATTTCGACTTAATTAAAATAAATTAGTTTCCCTGCTCGGGGCCCCTGGAACTTTAAAAAGCGCCAGAGTTATATTTGTAGCCCCTCGTCTCCGCCAGCTGGCGGATCACTCGGGACATAAGAGTGGCTAAGCGCTACGCGCTAACCCAACTCTACATGCATGGTTGGCCATCGGACTTCCCTCCGCTACTTTATTCAAGTAGCTCCGGGTTACCGTAGCGGCACTGTGTAGGATTTTCACCTACTTCCCCAACCGGCGGTCATGGACTATCGGATGCATTATGGATTCAAAGAACGGGAGTTTGTACAAATAAAATTACTCCCCTCCTGAAAACGTGTCAAATAGGTAGGGTGTGGATAAATAGAGCTCTTCTTTTCCTTTCAGGAACCAGCGGTCAATTTCTCTAGCGGCAACTGCCCTCTTGCGCTCGCGTTCTCTAAAAATGTGGACTTTGTCAGAGTTAGTTGGAACTCGGTTATTGCTTTTCTTCAATCGTTTTATAAATAGATTTAATTCCTATTTTACAGTTTCCTCAATACCTTTTATCAAGAAAATGATTGCTTCAATACTAAACACCATGCACAGAAAAACTATTGCGGCTCGTTCTGGAAGTTTGCCGACCGCTAGGTATACTATCGCGTTGAAAAGCGTGACTACCAAATTATATCTAACATATCTCACGAGCTTTCCTTGCCACACTGGTTTCAGCGTTATCCTATTTACTCCTTCATACATTGCCATTACTATCGCGGCATAGATACCAAGCAGTGCAATTAACGATACTATAAGAACTTCCAAAATATTTCTTGATGTATCAACCGAGACTGAGGGGTTCAGTTTCAAGAGAATAATTAGAAGGATGGAAACTAAAATAGCCCTATACTCAGTGCCGTATGAGTAAATTTTATCGGTGATATCCAGGAGGATTTTTTCGTTAATCTTCATTTTGTAGTATTTGGTGTAATTTAATCGTTTTAACTATAGTTATTATCGATTGGTAGTCATTATACGATGAAATTCGGACTCCCGCCTCCACAATGTGCCCCGATACTAAAACTTCGCCGTTTGGTGGACCTAACCGGAACCCCAAACCAAAATGAATTTTGGTACGGGGCAGGTTAAACCTTACTAATAAACTTGTGGACCCGAGGGGAATCGAACCCCTGCCTCCACAATGCGAATGTGGCGTAATACCACTTTACTACGGGCCCGCAGGCCCACAAGTTTATTTCTAAGGCGTGACGCGAAATTTAGTATCGAGGTAAAAATGCTGGCGTAATGCTTTACCCTTCGGCGCTTTTAATTTACCTAAAAACAAACGGAAGGACAAGAGCGAGGAGCGCGAAAACAGCAAAGACGATCACCAAGATTTTTTTGATTTTTTCTTTTTTGCTGGGCTTGGCCATGGTAACAAGTTAAAAGATTAAATCTAAAAGTGAAAAATGGGAAGGGGGTCAGAAAATTTAGTCGTTTTATTTTTTTCTTTTTTTGGCTTTTTTTCGCAATGCATGGACTTCTTTTTCAATCCGTTCAACGTCGTCGTGAAGCTCGTCTAACACATCCTCTTCGGTTTCAATTTCGGATTCGGCTTTTTCCACCAACTTTTTCTCGCCTTTTAGACCAGAGAGAACAATCCGGTCGCCTATAAAGAAGGAAACAAAAAGACCAGTGATGAGAAGAACAAAAACGCTAATCGCAATCGAAACCCAGCCGGTGAGGAAATCAAACATATCGGCCACCATCCAAACGCCGCGCCAGAAAAGCACGATGGCCACGGCGCCAATGATGGTGTAGAGAATGGGGTGATGGCTCAAGCGACCGCGGACTTTGTCCTCGAGGCGGTCGAAAAAGTGAATAATCTTGCGAAGCATAGAGAAAATTATAAAGGCAAAATATGGGGCGGTCAAAGCCCGGTGCTACAAGTGGGACATTTTTAAATTCTCGCTACTATCTTATGAAACTTATATTGTCGCATAACAAGCGCTAGCCATTGAATAGCGGGGGGATGGGCTTAAATCCCACTTGGTAGCTACCGGGTCAAAGCTTAAAAAAAATTTAATCTCCTTCTCGGTACTTTTGATAAAAATGGCGCTTGACTAATTGGACGGCTGCGAGATAAGCCACGATGATCAGGCCAATCGAGAGGGAAACTTTAAGCGACAAAGGATCAAGATGAAAGAAACTTGTGATCGGCAAGAAAGGAATCAACCAAGCCGCGAGAACAGCGAGAAAGGTGGTGGCAAAGAGCCAGGCGCTCGGGCGGCTTTCAAGAAACGGAAATTTTTTGGTGCGGACAACGTAGATCACAAAAACTTGAGTGGCTAAAGATTCGATGAACCAACCAGTTTGAAAGCTCCGCTCCGGCAGTTCAAAAACAACCAGAAGAGTGACGAAAGTGATAAAGTCGAAAGCGGAGCTGATTAAGCCGAAGGTGAGCATATACTCTCGGATGAACTTAAGGCTCCACTCTGATGGCCTTCGGAGCTCGTCCTCATCAACGTTGTCGGTGGAGAGCGAGAGTTGGGAGACGTCGTAGATGAAATTGTTAAGAAGGATTTGAGTCGGCAACATTGGGAAAAAAGGCAGTAAAACGGAGGCGATGGTCATCGAAAGCATGTTGCCGAAGTTAGAACTCAATCCCACCAGCAAATATTTCAGAGTGTTCCTAAAAGTCTTGCGGCCTTCAATGACGCCGTCTTTAAGCACATGGAGGCTTTTTTTGAGGAGGAGGATGTCGGCGGTTTCTTTGGCGATATCAACTCCATTGTTTACCGAGATGCCGACATCGGCGGCCCTTAGGGCCGGAGTATCATTGATGCCGTCACCTAAATAACCCACCACTTGGCCGTTTTTTTTGAGATGAGTAATGATGATTTCTTTCTGTTCGGGAGTGACGCGGGCAAAGATGGTGGTGTGAGGAATCAACCGACTGAGCTCGACTTCACTTAGTTTTTCGAGCACGGCGCCGGTCACTGAACCTTTGACGGGTAGTTTGATATCACGGCAAATCTTTTGAGTGAGGAGCTCGCTGTCGCCAGTCAAGATTTTGATTTCGACGCCCAAGTTTTCAAGTTCTTTAACGGCTTCGAGAGTGGTGGGTTTAGGAGGATCAAGAAAAGCTAAGAAACCGATGAGAGTCATTTGGTGCTCTTCGTCTTTTTCGTAAGACTCGCGACGGCTTTTAATTTCTTTGCTCGCGACGGCTAAAACCTTGAAACCGTCTTGGCTCAATTTTGAAAACTCCTTGGTAGCAAGGGCTTCGATTTTTTTATCGAAATTTAAGGGCTTATCTTTGTGGAAATAGGAACGACAAATGGGGAAAATTTCTTCGGGGGCGCCTTTGGTGATAATCAGCTGCTGGCCTTCTTTTTCAACCACCATCGAGTCGCGGCGCCGTTCGAAGTCGAAGGGGATTTCATCAATTTTTTTAACGCCCGAAAGATCCCAGGCTTTGCGGTCTTTGACGGCTTGATCGAGAGGGTTAGGAACGCCGGTGTGAAAATAGCTGCTGAGGTAGGCCACTCTCAAAATTTCTTCCGAGGTTTCGCCGTGGGAGTCAACATATTTCACGACCGTGATGCGGTTTTCGGTTAAGGTGCCGGTTTTATCGGTGCAGAGGATATTCATCCGACCGAAGTTTTGAATCGAAGGGAGGTGCTTCACGATGACGCCGTTTTTCGACATCCGCATGGCGCCGCGGCTAAGCGACACCGAGAGAATGACAGGGAGGAGTTCGGGAGTGAGACCGATGGCGATCGCGACCGCAAAAATAAAGGCGGAGAGGAGGCTTCTGTTATTGAAGAGGGTGTTCACCAGAAAAACCGCCGCTACTAAGAAGAAAGTCAACCGCATAATGAAAGCACTGAAGTCTCGGATGTGCTGGTCAAAATCGGTAACCACTTCGGCGCCGCTTAAACGATCAGCGATTTTGCCGAATTCTGTTTGGTGGCCAGTTCTTATGACTCTCACGGTGGCAAAGCCGGTGACCACGTTCGTACCCATAAAAATAGAGTTCTCGTTACTGAGTGAAATTTCGGGAGTCGGGTTTTCGCTTTGGATGGCCGCAAATTTTTCAACTGGCAAAGACTCGCCGGTTAAAACAGATTGATTGACAAAGAAATCCTTGCTTTCTAAAACTAAACAATCGGCCGGGACGACGTCGCCAGCCGAGAGGAAGACAATATCGCCGGGAACGACATATTGAAGTTTAATTTCTTCTTTGCGTCCGTCACGGATGACATTCACGGTCGTCACCACTTGAGCGATCAGTTGGTCGACAGCTTTTTCAGAACGGTAGCTATTAGCAAAATCCAAAACCACCGAGATCAGGATCATCGAAACGAGGATCACCGCGTTGGTCTTTTCGCCAATGAAAAAAGAGACGAGGGAAGCAAAAATTAAAATTAGGACGAGAGGACTTTTGAATTTGGCGGCGAAAGCTACGAGAGGACGGAGTTTCTTTTTGGTGGCGACAACGTTTTCACCAAATTGTTTAAGGCGTTTTAAAGCTTCACCAGAATCTAGCCCGGGGAAATTTAGAACTTCGCGAGCGGTTTCGGCCATATAGAAATTATATTACTAAAAGGAAAAAACTTAGAATTGGTCTTTTGATGATTTGACCGAAGATCAGAGAAAGACTAATATCGACGATAGAACGGCCAGTTACAACTGAAAAACGGGAAGGGAGAAATGATGAGGGCAAAGGTAGCAAGAACGATGCTTCTCCTGGTGGTGTTGCTGGGAGGATGCGCGAGTACCGAAACAAAACAACCTCAACCCAACGTAGAACCGCCGGTGACAACTGTTGGTTTTGAGAATGGGAGTCAAGGGTATGCGACTTACCAGCCGCGAACAAGGCAAGATACATTGCCGGTTTGGATTCGGGAGCCTACTTCCGGAAACTGCATCCGCCGGTCAAGATCAATGCTTGATGCGGTGGAGATTTGCACCTTGGTCGATTCAGAAAAAATCTACCCAGGCTCAAGCGAGGAATGGGTAGTTAGCAGGTATTACTGGTCGCTAAACTGCGACGATTCCTTGGACCACTTGTTTGCAATTGAGCCCGTCCGTCCTGACAACTGGAGGAATGCGTGCGTAAATTGGTGGAACACTGAGGATCTGCTTTGGGTGGCTGAATCAGGCACGATCATCTATCTCCACGTGGAGGTGACAAGCGAGGGAGTATTCGTGAAGAGTCCTTGTGTGCGGGTGTGCGTAGACATTGGCACGCCGGCTATCTGCCTCTGGACGGAGAGCCTGGAGTACCACAGCGACACCGCGTTTCTTGAACCGCTGGTTCTTTTCTTGGCTGATATGAACCTTGATTCAGCCAGTCAGTCAAAGGTAAAAGAGATCGCTCTTTGGCATAAGCCAAGCGGGGCGCCAGATGTCTATGATTCATGGATCAAAGCCGACACTGGATCTTACACTGATAGCCTGAGCGGCGTCCGTTGGAAGCAATCGGCTTGGCGATGGGTTATAAACACGGCGGATCTCCCTCTGGGACCGAACGATTTCCGGTTGATAGCCCTAGTGACTTTGCAGGATGGAGGCGAAGCGATGTCTTGGGATGTCAATCCTCGAGACTTAAGCTTTGATGATCACACCTATGACTCGAAAGGGTGCGACATGAAAACGTATTGGGTGAAAAGCCGACAATAAAAGAGCGCGAAAGCACACAAGACTTGGGGCGGCGAGAAACAATCTCGTCGCCTTTTTGTTTTATCCGTTTTGTAAAATCTGTGTCGGGCTGCCGGAAGTCTCACATCGTCCCGCAAACGCGTTCTAAAAAAGATTAGCTTAAATCTTTTTTTCTTTCTTCAAACTCTTTTTTATCAATCTCGCCTTTGGCGTAGCGTTCTTTTAGGATTTCAAGAGGAGCCCTATCTTTTCCGTGCGCGTCATCGCCGTGGTCGTGTCCACACATGTGACCCCTCCCAAAACCGCCTCTTATCAAGGCGATAATCGCCCAAATTATGAGACCCCAAAAGACGAACATAAAAATCCAGCCGAAACCGCCAAAGGGTGAAAATCCAAAATTCATCATAGAATTGTTTCCTTGATTAAGTCCTGCGGGAGACGACCATCCTCCCATCATCATTTGCATCATAGGCATAGAGCCGATACCTTGCGACGGAAACGCGGCGGAAGTGTCGCAACCACTGCCCCGTTTGCCCCAAGCGATATGCATTTGTTCTTCCCCCTGTTCTCCCATCATTGATTTCATCATTTCGTTCATGGCAATGTGCCTCGAAGTATCTCCAATGGATTGGCCCATAAAATATTCGCCAATTTTCTCAAAATCCGCGTCTTGGAGTTGCGAACAAACAATTGTTTTGTTGTTTAGACCGTCCAAAAATTGCTTACCTTCTTGTTCTTCTTGTCGCTGGCTTTGTATGGCGGCACTATCGGAGGATGAACTCGGGAAGCCCATCATCCCTTGGGCGAAAGAAAAGTTGGGGAGTAAGGCAAAACCGAAAACAAAAATAAAAGTTGCGATAAAAAAGATTTTTTTCATAAGCTATTTTGCGTTATTGATAATGGTTTGAACGATTTGATCAATTTCTTTCGGCCTTTCGCCCAAATCGGCTTGTGGGAAAAACTGCGGAAGAATAATCGGCCGCATGCCGGAAATAAAAGTTTGTCCGTCTTTAACATACATATTGATTTTGCAGGGCAGACAAAGACCAATTTTAATATCCTTATTCAAAAATTCATTGGCAAACTTTGCGCTACAAAATTCAATAATTTTGAACGGATCTCTTTCAAAACCCTTCTCACCTAGAGTTTTTTGTACATCGTGAATATACAAAACCCGCATGCCAGCTTTGGCGATTTCGTTTTGTACGCGTTGGACTGCCTCGTCAAAAGTCTTTGTCGTAGTTGTAGTGTAATCGAATTCCATAATTTTTTTGTTAAAATGTTAAAACTTTATCGCTCTCTTTCACTAATTTTGCCAGATCGCTCATGTGTCCCTCAATGATTCCATCAATCAATTTTTCTTTGCTAATACCGCAAACCTTAAGACAAGTAGAGCAGGCAATAAAAGGAACATCTTTTGCGAGCAGCTTTTTCGTCAGCTTTTCCAAATTATATTCTTTTCCTTTCGCCTCTTGGTTTTCTTTGCCAACATCCACGCTGTCTTCCAAGAGAAAAATTTTAACTTTTACATCTTGGTTTAATAATTCGCCGGCAAGCCGTAACGCATTCCACGCTTTATCGTTTTTATAGGGAAGCTCATTGATAATAATGGTGATTGTTTGCATATTGTTAAAATTTTTCTAATAATTTGCCGTTGGCCTCCAGTTGCTCTTTGAGAGCCTTTCTTAAAGCATCATAAGCCACGAGAATTTTTGGATTAGCGAGAGAATACAGAATGGCGACGCCGTCCCGCCGAGTTTCAACGATATTTTGCTGGCGCATTAAACTCAAGTGCTGGGAAACATTGGCTTTCGTAATGCCAAGTTTTTCAGCCATTTCAGAAACGCCCATTTCTTTTTCATCACGGAGTAAATCAATAATCTCCAGTCTTTTGGGATGAGACAGAGTTTTGCACACAGTTGCGTGAAGCTCAAAAATTCTTTTATTAGTCATAATTATCTATTTGCAGAGTTTCGCATATATGATATATTGTAAGTATATGAAATTAAAGATTCCCTGTCAAATTTTTACTCCCTTTGCTTGTTATATAATTGCTCTCCATAGACCAATCATATAACATTTGCTAAAATCAATGCAAGTGGATAAATGTTTTTATGTCAAACGATATAACAAAATTTGGAAAAGCTCTTCGGGAAATTCGCTCTAGAAAAGAAAGGTATCCTCAAAAAAGTAAAAATTGTTTCGACAAAAGTTGAGAAAATAACTGACAAACATCAAACGCCGTGGCTTTCGCAATGGACCTTACACACTGTTGAAATTCCGGAAAACGAGGCGCAAGTTATCGCCGAGGAAATAAGCAAGTCGCTTGATTATTCGCATAATAGTTCATGGTACGCGGATTATAAAAACAATACTCACCACTACATAATTTTTCGCGATAAAATTTTCTACATAGATCAGAAAAGCAAAGAGCAATATGACAAAGCGAAACGCTACGGTGTTTCGCTCGGCATACCGGAGTACCAAGTTGATTTTGCGCCTGATGACAAAATTTGGGAAAGATAATTATGAAAATTTTAGTTTTTCTACAAGGCACACTAATAATGCACAAAAGTGCGGTTGGTAAAACTCGCGAGGAAATTATCGAGCAAGTAAAAGCGCAAGGAGAGTCAGTTCGCGATTTTAGCTCTTATGTGCCGATTAGAAATGCCGTTGAGAAATTAAACAAATGGGCAAAGCAGGGCGCAGAAATTTTTTATTTGAGTGCCTTGACCGAAGACAAAAAAGTCAGAGGCGATGAAATTGTTGGTGAGGAGGGCTTAAAAGTAGACCAAGAAATTTTAGACAAATATAGTTTTCCCAAAGGAAAAATCTATCATCGCCGAAAAGACGAAAGTTACGCTCAAATCGCTGAAAAAATCGTACCTGATATTTTGATTGAGGACGATTGCGAAAGTATCGGCGGCGCGAAAGAAATGACGATAACTTTTATAAAACCAGGGGTTAAGCGGCGAATAAAATCAATTGCTATCAAAGAGTTCGGCGGGATTGACCATTTACCCAGCGATTTGAGCGAATTGTTAAACTATGGAAACTAAAAATTTGAAAAACAAGAAAGAAATTTTTATTATCCCGACTTCGCCGTTCCATTTTGACGGCACTTTTCATAAACCCTCTCATTTCCCTGATAAACTGGACGATTGGGAAACCGGCGAGTATTGGCAAGCCATCAGAATTGGTAAGCGATTATTTGGTCTTAAAATTGAAAATAAAGGCGAAACGCAAAGACCAAAAATTAAGGTTTCCGTTTTCTATGACAAAAATATTTCTGATGGCGAGCTTGAAAAAATCAAAAAAGAGATTATCTGGCGATTTGATTTGAACGCTGATTTGAAAGAATTTAACAAGCTTGCCAAAAGCGATAAACGCTTCTATCCAATTTTCAAAAAGTGGCTAGGCATGCGCAATTCAAGCGCGCACAATTTATACGAACTTCTTATCATTGCTGTGCTTCTACAAAATGCGACTGTTCGGCGAACAGTGCAAATGACAAACGTTTTGCTCGATAACTACGGAGCGAAACTAAAATTTGACGGCAAGGAAATTTTTGCTATTTGGTTGCCGGAAAAACTTAACAATGTTTCGGAAAAGGAATTAAGGGATTTGAAAATTGGATATAGAGCAAAATTCATAAAGCGTTTATCGCAAGATTTTGCCGAAGGCAAAATTGACGAGCAAAAATTACGGACGCTAGATCAAGAGAGCGCAAAGAAAGAGTTAATGAAATTATACGGAGTTGGACCAGAAACCGCTCGCATTTTGCTTTTTGAAGTTTGCCACCAATACAACACTTTCAACCATATCGCGCCGTGGCAACAAAAAATATATTCTCGGCTTTTCTATGAAAAGCCGCTCGTTCCGGCAAACAAAATTAGAGACGACATCAAGAAGCAATACGGCGAGTATTCAATGCTCGCAGTTCACTACATTTGGGAAGATATTTTTTGGAGACGAAAACACGAAAAAATTGATTGGCTCGAAAAAGAAATCCGGCTTTAGTTTTTAGCCAAAATTTGCTAAATTACAGATGAACGTGGCGCGCCAACTTTTTGGCTATATCGCCTTGGGACATCTTCTTTTTCAGGCGAATTTCCCGAAGAGCTTTTCCAAATTTTGTTATATCGTTTGACATAAAAACATTTATCCACTTGCATTGATTTTAGCAAATGTTATATGATTGGTC
>JACQBP010000022.1 GCA_016194445.1 Candidatus Liptonbacteria bacterium
AATTCTTTGACAGATTTAAAATCTTTCAGATTACCCATGCGGCGGGTGGAAATATCAGCTGGAAACACCCAGCCGTCCGGATCCAAATACATGGAACCAGAACCGCAGTAGCTTGGCAGAATGCGTTTGTGGTTTTTGACGTAATACAAAAGGCCATAAGCAAAGTAAGCCCTCAGCCAGCGCTTGGGACTGAAAGATTTCAGCTCCTGTTTGATGACGTATTTGATTTCCTTCTCGAATTTCGCCAGCTGGTTGACCTTGTTAGTGGTGATCTGGAAATAATTTTCGGAATTGTGGACCGCGGCCAGAGTCATTTCCACTTTCAACTCGCGGGCCAGGTCATACATCTTGCTCATGTGGTCAATGTTATAATCGCCGGCCGTAAAACCAATGCGCAGACGCTTCACCCCGATTTCTTTAAGCTGTTTAAGAGTCTCCAGACATTTTTCAAAACCCTGAGGAATCCTCCGGACCTCGTAATGCTTCTCGCCAATGCCATCAATAGAAACACTGACGCCGATGTCGGGTTTGATTTTAATAATCTCTTTCATTTTGGCCACGATCAGTTGGGTGGAAAAACCGTTGGTGGAAATAATAATCTTGGCCTTGGGGCAGGCTTTGACAATGTTGGCAATAATTTGCGGCAGTTCCGGCCGCATGAAAGGCTCGCCGCCGGAAATGTTGACGTCCTGCAGAGTCGGCGGCAACTTCAAATACTCCTCGGCCTTCAGGGTCGGGAGATCTTTAATCTGCCAGATGTTGCACATGATACAGCGTGAGTTACAAAGGTAAGTCACGGCCACCACGGCATCAATGATTTTAGAATTTTGGATTTTCATATTTTTTGTGCCTGAGTTTGAGGCCAGGCACGAACGCGGTTCCGGTCGCGTTTTTATGTTTAAAACGGAACCGGATAATTTAACACCGCGTGTTGGCATGTCAACGCTCGGCTCTGGTTTTCCTGTGTATAAAGCCATTTAGCTCGGCCTTAGTGCGACTTTAGTCAGACTATATAATATAGCACATTATTGCTGAGTTGTCTAGGGTTTGTTGTTTGAGTCACTCGTGTCCAAGAAAAACTTGTAGAAAATAGAAAAAGCCCCAGAGGTTAGGTAGAATTTGGGTATCCAACGCAAATTAGACTCTAAACCTTAAAAGGCTTTTCTATGCACTATAGTAGCACGATCTTTAATCAATTATTAAATTTTTTGCCGAAAACGCAATTTGATCAATTTGTTGGACAGCATGAGGGCGACAAATGGGTCAAAAAGATGGACACTTGGAATGAACTGGTGATTTTGCTTTATTCGCAAGCGTCCGGTAAAGACAGTCTCCGGGAAATTGAAGTCGGTTTGGATATTAATACGGCTAAATGGTATCACCTGGGCATTCAATCGGCGGCCAGATCAACTATTTCATACGCGCTCAACAATCGCGATTACCAGATTTACGAAAAATTATTTTACGCCCTGCTGGAAAAAACAAAGGCAATTACACCGACAAATCGCTTTAATTTTGAAAATCCCCTTTATTCGATTGACTCAACCACCGTCCAACTTTGTTTAAGTATCTTTGACTGGGCCCATTTCAGAACAGCCAAAGGTGCCTTTAAAATTCATACTCTCCTTAACAACCGGACAGCTATCCCCGAATTTTTAACGGTCACTGACGGCAAATCAGCTGATATTTCTGTTATCAAAAGTAACAGCCTGGCTCTGGAAAAAGGCTCTATTGCGGTATTTGACAGGGGTTATTTGGACTTTAGCTGGTGGGATTCACTCAATTCGAAAGGTCTTTTTTTGTTAGCCGATCCAAAACCAACGTCAATCTCTTCTTTCTTGGACAGCATCAAAGTCCTGTTGGAAAGGGTATTTTGGCCGATGATCTGGTTCTGCCTTGTCCGGATTCACCGCCTTTTAAATATACCAGCCAATTACGCCGAGTTCGTTTCTTTGATTCGAAAACCCAAAAAGAATATGTTTTTCTTACCAACAATTTTACATTGCCGGCTGTCGAGATCGCCGCCATTTACAAAAGTCGCTGGCAAATTGAAACCTTCTTCAAGTGGATCAAGCAAAATCTCAAAATTAAATCTTTCTTAGGAACCTCAAAAAATGCCGTGTTAAGTCAGGTTTGGGCAGCCATGATTTATTATCTCTTGTTGGCTTATATTAAGTTTCAGACCAAATTTAAAAGGCCACTTCTGGAGCTTACCTGGATGATCAGGGAAACATTGCTCCAAAGGCAGCCTTTGATTGATTTACTCTCACTGCGTTTCAAAAATATCTTCAAAATTCGCCAATTCTCAGCTCCTCAGCTTCAGTTCTTTTAATTTTTCTTGGACAGTAGTG
>JACQBP010000024.1 GCA_016194445.1 Candidatus Liptonbacteria bacterium
TAAAAACTCCAGTCGCCCCGGAACGCCCACAAAACTCTCGACGCCATTTTTAATTTCATCGTCAGATAAACCCAAAACCCGACACGCCATCAGGGCACAAGCAATATTCTCCCGATTATGCTCTCCGGGTATTTTAATTTTCCATGACTTCGGCACCAGATTTTTCTTAGCAATCAAAACCTTACTTTTAGTTTGAGATCCCTCCCCGCCTTTGGTGTGTTGGAACGACTTCATCGGTCTTTTACTTTTATTTTTTATCACTTGCTCCCCCAAAATGAGAGTATCACCATTTTGTTGATACTTAAAAATCTGAGACTTATCTAGAAAATATTGCTTGAGATCATTTTTATAATAATTAACATGATCAGAAAGAAAATTAGTAAAAACCGAGATATGGGGAGAAATTTTTTCTTCCTCAAAACCCTGGAGTTGCCACGAATCTAATTCTAAAACCGCGATCTCGGCTCGAGCCACTTTCTTTAACAACTGAAGATTAGAAACCCCTCGCACGTTCCCACCCAAAATAACTTTCCTACCAACTGATTCAAGAAGATGCTTGATTAAATGGGTAACCGTCGATTTGCCCCGGGTCCCTGTCACTCCAACCACTGGCAACCCTGAAAATCTTGTAAAAATCGCCGCACTCATTCTAATGGGAATATTATTCTTTCGAGCTTCTTTGATATAAATTGAATCGAGTGACACGCCCGCCGCCTTCAAAACAAAATCACAATCACTAAAATCTTCCAATCTATGTTCTCCTAAAACATATCTGATATTTTTAAACTTTTTTAATTTTTTTAAAGATTCTTGGAGCTGCTCTTCATTTTTTAAATCAGTAACAGTTAATTGAGCGCCACCTTCAGCCAAAAAAAGAGCGTCTCCGACACCCCGCCCAAGCAAACCCAAACCCATTAAAGTTATCTTTTTCCCTCGAAAAAATTCTTTAAAATTAGTCATATACTAACCTCTGGTATAAGATCACCCGCTTCTCTTGTATTTCACTTGTCATTATAAAAATACCGATGAAAACCAGGGAATATGATGAAGTACTTACGTGCAAGCTAGCTCAACAAAAGAACCAGCGTCCAAAATTGGGAAAACCTAAAAAAATTTATTATTCATATTTTTTATTAAAAACTTTGGCGGAGAGGGAGGGATTCGAACCCTCGAAGGGTTTTAAAGCCCTTGCCACGTTAGCAGTGTGGTGCTTTCGGCCACTCAGCCACCTCTCCGGTTAATTAGTCAAACGTTCTGGCGGTGTTTTTTGGACGAAATTCGAACATTCTTTGAGCAACCCTTTTTTCCGCTTTTTTCTTGCTCAAACGGAATGAGAACGGAAGCAGGCGGACGGCGGAACCGAAAATATAAGGTCCTACTCTTCTAATCTTTCACGGATTTTTGTCACAACCTCTTCAAGAGTCCAATCGGTTTTTACTAAATAATGGGACGGTTCTAGCTCCGTAGCATCTTTGTTCCGCGCTTCATCCGCGCTTCCGAGATTAGTTAGAATAATCACGGGCACCGATTTACCCCATTCATTTTCATTCCGCAATTTTTTAAACATTGTCATACCATCCATTTTTGGCATGATGATATCGAGCAATATCAAATCTGGGTGTTCGCGTATGGCGGCTTCTAATCCTTGCTCACCATTTCTGGCTTCAATTGTAATAAAACCATTGCGCATTAGTTTTTCATGAAGCGCATTCAGTAGCGGGACCTCGTCCTCAACAATTAAAATTGTTTTCTTGTTTTCCATATTGATTAATAATATATCAAAAAATGCGGGTTGGCTATGTCAGCGTCTTGACGTCTTCTTTGCCGCCAGAGGCGGATCCGCCTCTGGCGGACTTTTTTACGCCTCAGCTTAATTGTTTACTTCCCTCTTTTTTCTTCATACCAGAAATAGGTAAAATTACATAAAATGTAGTGCCTTTGTTTTCTTCCGATTCAAACCAAATTTTGCCGCCGGCATGATCAACGATAGATTTAACAATGTAAAGACCGAGGCCGGTACCATCAGTGTCTTTTTCTCGCACATTGTCGGCGCGGAAGAGCTTGGTGAAAATCTGGTTTTGCTGATTCTTGGGGATACCCAAGCCAGTGTCTGATACGACAATGGCAATACTATCTTCATTCACTTTCTGTTTGTCAACAAAAGCACCGCGTTTTATCAAACGCAAGCCAAGATTGATCGTTCCTTTTTCGGGAGTGTATTTAACCGCATTGGACAAAATATTTTGTACTACCATGCGCAGGAGTTTTGGATCAGCTTGTATAAGGGGAAGATCTTTTTCGAATGCGGTGGAAAACCGTATTCTCCTTTCATTAATTTGTTGCTTCTGTTCGTCTATCACGCTCTGCACAAGTTCGACAACATTAGTTAGTTCGGGCTCAACCGTAAATATTCCGAGTTCAAGACGGGAGACATTCAAGAGGGCGTTGACCAGCGTCACCATGCGTTTGTTGCCCGTATAAACCTCTGATAAAAATTTCTTCTGCTTATCATTTAAAACCCCCGCATCGCCAGATTGGAGCATTTCGACATACCAACCAATCGACGTTAGCGGTGTGCGCAATTGGTGCGAGGCAAGCGAGACGAATTCGGTTTTCATACGATCTATTTCTTTTTCGCGGGTTATATCGCGAAAGACCAAGATAGCCCCAAGTAGTTTATTTTCTAAAATAACGGGGGTTGCGGTAAGGGCGACGGGGAATTTTGTTTTGTTCTTACGAATAAATGAGTACGTAGTAGTAGTAAGCTTCTCACCGAGCGACAACGCTAATCGGATAGGATGTTGCTCGCTCGGCACACTATTCCCTTTTTCATCTACCATCATAACGCATGCGGTCAGTGCCTTTCCTACAAGTTCGGTATCTTTAACCCCAAGCATGTCTTGCGCTGAAGGGTTAACCATCACCACCTTCCCCTCATGATTGGTCGCAATGACTCCTTCTCCAATACCCATGAGGAGCGCCCTATATTTTTCCTTTTCTTCCACGATAGATGTAATATCATGCAACACAATGACTCCACCAGTAATATTTTGTGCGGGATCAAAGGTGGGAGAAATAAACATCTCATAAAAAAACCTAACCAAGGATAATTCTTCAATATGCGAACTGACGCCCTTTGAAAGCACGTTCTTAATCACTTCATCTATATCGACTTTGACCCGTTTTTTAAATAACTTTGTGAATTCTGGCAGATAAAACCCTTCTTGCGGCAAGCCGGTCAGTTTTGTCGCTGCGGGATTTGCGATAATAACTTTTTGATCTCTATCAAACATAAAGACCCCGTCAGGAATAGCAGGGAGGAGATTCGTAATAATATCTTGTGATAAATTCGTATCAATCATGGACAATATATAAATAAGTCGGGTGTCCTACGTGCTGGACTTCTCTAATGCCTTAAGAAGTTTTTTGGCAAAAGCCACCTCGAGAAGAAAGACATAATGGGTAATAATTTCTTCAGTAGTAGTAGTAGTAGTAGTAGTAGTGATTTTTAACCCAAAATCAATCTCAAAGGCAACTGAAGATTTACTTGTTCCTTCGTGGAGTTTGGTAACCGTCGCATCCACTACTTCCTGCATGGTGGCGATAGTTGGTACTGATTGAACCAGAGAAATACCGGTTGTATCAGAAAGAACGGATAAGAATGCGCCTCCAATAATATTGGCGGTTTCCATGATGGCGGACGTCATGAGAGCATCTAATTTTGTCAGAGATCCTTTGGGTCGTTTCATCACGAGCTCTGCCAAATGGTGCGATTCTTCAAGCGAAGATATAAGGACGCTGGAACCCATATTACCTTCGCCGGTAATGGGGAGGAGCACGGCGGACACAGACTCTTGTGGCGCGGCAAGTATGTAAGTCAAACGCTCAACCTCCATGACACGAGTACGCATCATCTCAAGACGTACGGGAATGTCAATTAACTTGGAAAGCGCATCTTGCGCGCTCGTCGCTGACGCCCGAGCAACGTTTTCAAGGGAAGTAAGTTGTTCTTTGGTAATTTGTTGCATAGTATTAGCTGATTAGCTGATTAGCTGATTAGCTGATTAGTTATTTTGTTTAACATACGCATAACTTCGTCTAATAAACCATCGACTTTCGTAAAATTTAATTCCTTGCTAAATGGCAGTCTCTTCGCAATTTCAATTTGAGTTTCCAGTTCAGCTCCTGAACCATAAGCAATAATCAGAAAATGATGATAATCTTTTTTGCTTCCTCGTTTTCGTCCCTCCGCGATGTTTGAAGGAATAGATACTGCCGATCTCCGCATCTGCGATGTTAATCCGTACATTTCTGACTTCGGAAATTGTTCAGTTAATTCATAAACCGCCACAACTAACTCCATCGATCGCTGCCAAACAACTAAATCCTTATATGAATGAATCGGTGTATTTTCCATAGTCCTAATAAGCTACCCCCTAATAAGCTAAAAAGCTAGACGAGCGTAGCGACGTCTAGAATGAGCGCGGGCCGACCGTCACCAAGCAAGGTGACACCCGCAAATCCTTTAGTTTGTTTCAAAACCCCCTTGAGGGGTTTGACGACTATGTTTTGTTCAGAAAGCACTTCATCAACCACTATACCCACTGGGGAGGCGCTTTCTTGTTTTGTAATTATCATTAATTCGGCCTTTGTCTGATATTTCACTTCTTTCATTTCCTCATCAGAAAGAAAAACGCCTCCTTTTTTCCTTTCTATGGAGAACCGCCGATCCAGTCGAATCATAGGAATATCTTCCTCGTCAATCACCGCCACCTCTTGATCAAGGGCCTTTTTAATGTCCGCGAAAGGAACACGAACTAAACGATCCACCTGGGAAAAGGGAAGAGCGAATACTTGATTGGCCACCCGACTCAAAAGCGCTTGTACTATGGCTATGGTGAGGGGCAAGGTAAGAATAAAACTGGTGACGCTATCTTTTGATTCGATGGTTACTTTGCCTCCCAATGATTCAATCACTGATTTTACAATCCCAAGCCCTACGCCTCGGCCAGACGTTTCTGTGATTGTCTTCTTTGTTGAAACCTGATAAATAAGATGCTCGATTTCTGGTTTCCATTTACTAATATCGCGGGCATATTTATCTCTTGTTTTTTCATCAATAATCCCTTTTTGTGCCGCAACCTCTACGACCCGTTGCCAATCAATAGGCCGACCGTCATTATGCACGGTAATCGTTATGCTATTAGCCAAACGCTCCGCGCTCAAGATAATAATTCCCTTCTTTTCCGTGCCGTGATCTACGGCATTACGCAGAAGGTGAATTAAGGGCTCCCCCAGACGATCTACTACGATTCTATCAAGTTCGATTTCTTGTCCTATAATTGAGAGTTCAATCTCCTTGTCTTGCTCCTTGGCAAGATCCCGCACAATGCGAGGAGTTTGCTCAAAAAGTTGTCCCAGCGACACGAGATGAGCTTGAGTCACCCGGTATTGCAAATCACTAGTTAATCTGCCGAAACTCTCGCCAATGACCTTTAATTCTCTGATATCAAGTCTGCGAACATCATCATCCGTTCTCCGAAGTATCTCCTTAAATCGCATTTGGGTAACCAGTAATTCCTCGGTAAGATTCATCAAGGTACCGAGTGTTTTAACATTTACTTTAATTGTTTCAATGGGAGCTATCGCCCGAGACGCGGGAGACGCGGGAGAGGCGCTTGGCGCGGGCGCTAGATTGTCTTTCTTAGAGACTAGTTTTCCCACCAACTCCGCGGTACTCGGCTCTGTCTG
>JACQBP010000026.1 GCA_016194445.1 Candidatus Liptonbacteria bacterium
GTAGGAACTATCAAATTTTTTGCCGTCAGTGAAAGTGCCGATGTAGTTTACGGTCACCGCATCGCCAGCTTTAACTTCCGCGCCCGCGCCGACCACAAGATCTTTTTTAATTAACTTTTCGTCGCCGGGTTGAGGGGTGATGTCCATTGAGCTTTGGTTTTTGTCGTTATTTTGATTTTGAGGCTCCGTAAGACTTTTAATAAAGCTGCCACTGGGTTTGTTTACGTTCACGATAGCATAGACAAGCAGGCCCAAGAGACCGACCAAGACAACCCACGAGATGATTTTTTCGTTTTTAGTGCTCATTGGGTGCTATTTTACCAGCCCAGTTTAAAATAATCAATCGTTTTTCTGGTTGGGGAGATTCCGGCAGTTTTCTTGGAATTTGACGATAATTTCGGGCGTTTTTACCATTAACTCAACCGCGGCCTCGTCTTGTTCCTCGATGATTTTTTTCCATGACTCGCAAATTTCAGTTTGATGCTGATTAAGAATTTCGGGAGTGGATAGGGTTGCGTTTTCAGTTTTGTTTTGTTCGCCCTCATTTGGCGGGTGGTTTGTTTGGGATTCGACTTCTTCGTCTTTAAATTCGTTCTGATATTCTTCTGAAACTTTTTTACCTACTTCTTCTATTTCTTTTAAGTTGAGATTTTGGGTTTGGCTTTCTTTGGTTGAACTCGCTCTATGGCTGAAAGCTCCGGGTTTTTGAGATGGCGCGACAGGTAGAAAGGGCGGCGGTATATTTTCTTTTTTTACGATATTTTTATTAAACTCAATGGTGCCGATTGAATTTTCGACTTCACTTTCTAATTCTTTGGAAAGGGAAGTGATTTTAGGGTTTTCAGGATTTTTAGATCGAATTTCTTTGATTTCATCTAATCTTCTTTGCGCCAACTCAAGGTGAAATTCGGCTTTTTGAGATCCACTGGTAAAAATTGATTTGACGGCTTCGGTGGATCTTTTTAGTGGATAAAGGATGTTATCCGCGCCGACATTTTTTTGGTCGGCATAGGTGGCCCCCGCGATTAGCAACAAGATTAAACCGGCGCTAAAACCAACTCCCCGAATGAAGTATCGAAAAGTTGGGGCTTTTTGACGCGCGGTGGGAAATTTGGACTTAAAGGCCGAAAGAAAAATAGCTTTGTTCCTTGCTTTCAATTCGCGATTGGGTTTGTAAAATTTTTTTAAGTTCATCCCGTTAGAAAATTAATGATTTATGCTAAATTATTGCGAATTTTTTGTTTTAGGCGGCTGACACTCACCCGTAAAGTTCCGCTGGGTTTATTGAGCATTTTCGAGATATCTTCATATTTTAAATCGGCAACAAAGTGGAGTTCGAAGAGTTCTTTTTCTTCCTTAGAAAGAGAGCCGATAAAAGATTGGACACGAGCGAACTCGATTTTATTGTCCAGGTTTCCCTGATCAATGATTGGAGAGATTTTTTCAATTTTCTCTTCTTCAATTTCCGAAAAATTGATTTCCTTGCTTTTTCGGTAGTAATCAGTGATCGTGTTTCTCGCCAACTGCCAAAACCAAACCAGGAAACTTCCTCTTTGATTATCAAAAGTCTCTATTCGATCAACTAATTTGAGGAAGATATCTTGAGTTAGGTCTTCGGAGGTCGCTCGATTGGAGGTTCGGTTCATGCAAAATCCAAAAACTTTATCGAAAAGCTCTTCATAAAGTTTCTCGGCAGCCGAGGTGTCTCCTCTTTGAGCTTTAAGGGCGAGTTTGGTGAAGGCGTCTTTTTCAAATAGGTTTCTCATAAGTGATACGAAGGTTTCAATAAGTTGTTACATTTTTAAACTATATCTATGATTTGTCAACTTTCATTTAGTAAACTTCCACTCTGTTCGCGCCAGAGGGCGGCGTAGAGACCTTTCTCTTTTAATAATTCAGCGTGATTCCCCTCTTCACTTAAGAGACCTTTTTCGAGGACATAGATTTTTTTGGCGTGGGCGACAGTGGAGAGACGATGAGCGATGAGGATGGTGATAAGGTTGGGCCGGAGATTCGAGATATTGCGGATGGTTTGAGTGATGGATTTTTCGGTGATGGAATCGAGACTTGAGGTGGCCTCGTCGAAAATAATGATTTCGGGATTTCGGAGTAGTGCCCGAGCAATGGCCAGCCTTTGGCGCTCACCCCCGGAGATTTTGATGCCGCCCTCGCCGATTTTGGTGTCTAAACCTTTACCACCTCTTTCGATGATGGGAGTGGCGGCGGCAGATTTTAAAGCTTGGAGGCAATCTTCGTCCTTCGCTTGCGGGTTAACGAATAATAAGTTTTCTCGAACCGCGCCGGCAAACAGTTGGGTTTCTTGAGAAACCAGGCCGATTCTTTTTCTTAAATCGGCGTAATCGATTTTCGAGGAATCATTTTGATTGAAAAGGATTTTGCCTTTTTGGGGTTGATAAAGACCGACGATGAGTTTCACTAAAGTAGTTTTTCCAGAACCAGACGGCCCGACAAAAGCCACGATATCGCCTGCCTTAATTTGGAGACTGGCTTTTTGGAGGGAAGGTTTACCACTCGAAGCGTAACTGAAAGAGACATCTTTGAATTCAATCGATGTAACGGGTCCGACTCGGAGCGGGTTTTTAGGTTGAACTTGGGTCGGAATTTCAAGAATTTTATTTAATTGTTCACTCGAAGCTCGAGCTTCGTGAAACTGGGACGAGACATTCCCAAGTTCTGAAAGGGGCGAAAAAATAAAGAAAGAATAAATGAAAAGACTTAAGAATTCGCCGAGGGTGATGTGGCCTTTGAAGATCATAAAGATCATCAGGAAAATGAGGATGGCGCGCATGGCGTTGATCATCGTCCCTTGAATGAAACTTAAAACGCGAATCAAGCGGATTTTTTTAAGTTCAAGCGAAAGGATTTTTTCGTTAACCGAATTTAGCCGCCCGATCTCTTGGCTTTCGAGACCGAGACTTTTGACCAGTTCCACGTTTCTTAAAGTTTCGGTGGTGGAACCGGCGAGATCGGCGGATTCAAGGACGATGTTTCTCTGGGCGGATTTGATGCGTCGGCCAATCAAAAAAGTAGTGACGCCAAGCGTCGGAATCATCAAAAAATAGACGGCACCGATTAACCAGTGGACATAGAAGGCGTAGCTCAAGACAAAAATCATGCCGATCAGAGAAAAGAAGATGATGTTAACGAAATTCGAAATTACGATCTGAATGTCGGTGCGGGCTTTTTGAAGTTTTAAAAGAAGTTCACCGGAGCGTTGATCTTCGAAGATGGCGTAGGGTAACAAAAAAGAGTGGCTGATGCTCGTTTCATAAATCGAGGCGCCAACGCGCTGGCTCACGATGTTCACAAAATAATCTTGGAAATTTTTCGCAACGCGGGAGATGAATGAAACGCCGACGAAGGCCACGACCAGAAGTCCGACGCCACTCAAAAATTCTCCAGTTGTGTAACTGGTTGAATGGCTTGCGTATCGATCAACAATTACGCGGATGATTTGAGGATCAAGAAGCGAGAAAAATTGGTTGATGGCCGCGAGAATGACGGCTCCGAAAAGGATGTTTTTATATTTTCTAACGTAGTGCCAAACTAGATTCATGTAACATAAAGTATGAAACCTGAAACAGAATTTCAATACTATGATTAAGAATTATAGCACCGCCAAACCCAGCACCACAATTTCGAATCGGTTTTAAATTCAGGTATTTATTCTAAACACTCACATTTGAAAAATTTTAATTTTTCGAATATTTGAAGCGGGAAAAGCGGTTGAAATTGTGGGCTGGATAAACAAAAACAGCTTCGTTTTGAAGCGAAACTGTTCTTGTTTAAAATCGGCTAATTACTGCCAATTACCGTGACCTCCGCCACCGAAACCACCGCGGCCGCCGCGGAAACCACCCTCGCGTCGCGCGGGCCGGTCTCCCATTGGCTTGGCTTCGTTGACAGTCAAGGTGCGACCACCGAAATCTTTACCATTCCACATCTCAATCGCTTTTTCAGCGTCATCGTCATTGGTCATCTCTACAAAACCGAAACCGCGGGACCGGCCAGTCATCTTATCGGTGATGATCGTGGCTGATTCAACGGCTCCAACTTGAGAGAAAGCATCTTTCAGCTCATCTTGAGTGGTGGTATACGGCAAGCCGCCAACATACAACTTCTTTGCCATTGTGCTATTTTATTTTTATGTAAGACGACCTTACTTCCCGCCTAGTTTCCATAAACCTACGAGAGGCTGTGCCCTACACCAAATAAAAAGCATAAGGCCGAGAAAGCTTGCGCAGAAAACTTACTTGGGTACTATACACTATTTCCTTAAAAGATGCAAGAAGACTCTAGAAGTCCTTATTTTACTAGCTTATCCGCCATTCGGTGATTTTACCGACTTTGATTTCGATGGGGTCGGCTTTTCGAAGATTTTCGGCCATTTTTGCGGTCAGAATTTTGTGATGAGGCACGTGGTCTAGGGCACGGTCAATGTACCAAAGATCTTTTTTGGAAGTGACCCAGTTTTTGGAATTGAATTGATTAAGATCAAGTAAAGCAGAATAACTCCGCAAAGTTTTTTGGCCGTTATCTAAAAAATACTCATGGAAATAAGACAGCGCTAACTCGCGAATGTTTTTGTAAACGGGTTCGCGATAACGCAAAACGGCGTGATTGGTTTTGGAAAGAGCGCCCCAAAAATTGGAAATTTTAAACGGCGTGACGACGTGATCGTAGTCGCCACTTATGGTTTTAAGGTGAAGCAAAAGCGGGCGTTCGCCATGAAACATTAAAGCCGCTGCAGCGAGAACGGCTCCCTCGAAGCAATGAGCTTTATTTTCCTTTAAAACTTTTCGCGGAGAGTAACAGGTCTCCCCTCTTTTTTCAAAGTTGATGGGAATAGTTTCGAGGAAATTCTGAATTTTCTTAGGGGTATCCAGTTTTTGGAAAAGTTTCTTTTCTTTTACATCGAGTTTGAAATCCATTTTTTATTTTTCGTTAGGGAGAAGGAGATAAAAAATAATCGAGAAGACGATGGTTGAACTCGGAATAATGGAAATGGCGAGGAGAAATTTGAGTGTCGGATGAAATGTGAAGATTCTTTGGATTTTATTAACTGAAAAGAAGATATCGGCCGCGACAATGGCCAAAAAAAGCCCGAGGAAAACGGAAATGAAGAAGCGAAAGGAGGATTTCATGCCTCCTTTAATTTTAATTTAATCGAATTCTAAATACAAAGGCAGATGGTCCGAAACTATTTCGGGGAGAACTCGGAAATCTTTGACTTCTAAATCTTTTGAAACGAAGCAATAGTCAGCGATGTAGTCTTTGTATTTTTCCATGTCTTTGTAGTTGTGATTGCGGGTAGTTTTGATTCCATTTTCTTGGATCAAATTTCGCAGATTTTGCCCGAACTGAGCGATGCTATGAGTTTCCGGCTGAACGTTAAAATCTCCGATCAAAACTTTTTTATTGAACCCGCCTTTTGACTCAAAAAAATCAAGGATTTTGCGGGTTTGGTGGTCCCTGAGCGGATTATCATTTTTCCCACTGTTGGGAAGCACGAGCCCGTGGAGGTTGCCGATCAGCAACTTATTTTCTTTAATTTCTATCGCGGTGTATAAAAAATTGCCATTGGATACTTTGAGTTGGTTGGCGTTTTCGGAATGGGTTAGAAAACCCCCCGAGCTGATAACCTTAAGATTATTTTTCACAAAAGTTGCTTGCCCGATCGGGATAGAATCTACCATTTCTCCAAAAAAAATAAACCCGAGCGGCGCTTGGTGGATATAGGGAGTAAAGTCACTTAAGATACTGGCAATTTCCTCGTGAAGATTGACCCGAGCGCCATGGGGACCCAATTCGGACTTAGACCCAAAGAAAATTTCTTGAAAGCAAAAGGTGTCGATTTCGGATCGCCGCTTTTTTATAAATTCGAGGAGTGGCTCTAAAAATTGGCCGCCGGCCGTGTTTAGGGAAATGAGTTTCATCTTACTTTTTGTGTTCGGGCGCGTTGATTAGCCCGCACTTTTTATATTTCTTACCACTACCACACGGGCAAGGGTCATTGCGGCCCACTTTAGCGCCACTAGCCACTGGGGTTTGGCCACTAGGGAGTGCAGAATTATTGTGTTGATGCTGGTTTTGACTGCCGAGTTGGGAGCGGAAAAGATTCATAAAGACGAAACTGTCGAAATTGTTCCAAAAATCTTGAAAAAGAACGCGGCTTTCTTGCTTGAATTCGACTAGAGGATCTTTTTGACCGTAAGCGCGGAGACCGATGGATTCGTTTAGGGCTTCTAGATTTTCGAGATTCGTCATCCAAAGCATATCTAAAATACCTAAAAGTTTACTCGGAGACATCGGATCAACGCTGATTTCAAAGCTTCTTTTGGTGATCAGACTTTTTAAATTATCGAGGTCAGGATTTTCCGGATAAGGGTGGTCGCTGGTCGCCAGACCAGATTCTTTAAAAAGGTTTTTAATTTTTTCTTCTTTAGATAAAGTCGGAGTTTCTTCGTCGAGAGAATCCGAATCTGGAAGGTTAAAGATTTTTTCTAAATGATTAGCCGAGGATTCAAAAATATAATTAGCCAATTTTTCGCGACTTAAGCTTTCTAAAAATTCCTGCCGCCGTTTGTAAACATTGGCCCTTTGTTTGTTTAAGATGTCGTCGTATTCGAGCAAGTGTTTTCTTAAATCAAAATTGGCGCCTTCGACGCGACTTTGAGCTTGGGCAACGGCTTTCGAAACAATGCCAACTTGAATGGGCACGTCGTCGGGCAGATTGAATTTTTCCATCAAGTTTTTGACCCTCTCGCCGCCGAAAACTCGGACGAGGTCATCTTCTAACGAAAGAAAGAATTGAGAAGAACCGGGGTCACCTTGGCGACCGGCGCGGCCGCGGAGCTGATTGTCGATGCGGCGAGCTTCGTGGCGTTCGGTGCCGATGATATGAAGGCCACCTAGCGTGCGAATTTTTTGCGTTTCCTCGGGATTGGGCGGATTGCCGCCTAAAATGATATCCACGCCTCGGCCCGCCATATTGGTGGCGACCGTAATGGCTTGGTTATGACCAGCTTGGGCAATGATGGCTCCCTCGCGCTCGTTGTTTTTGGCGTTCAAGACTTCGTGAGGAATATTTTCTCGACTCAAGAGAGCCGCGAGGATTTCGTTTTTCTCGATCGAAGTGGTGCCGACTAAAACGGGTTGGCCTCTTTGATAATGTTCTTTAATTTCGGCGGCGATGGCCTGCCACTTGGCCGCTTCCGTTCGATAGATCGCGTCGGGAAAATCTTTGCGCACCAGCGGGCGATTGGGCGGGATGCTCACGACCTCTAAGTTGTAAACCTTGTGAAATTCTTCGGCGGAAGTTTGGGCGGTGCCAGTCATGCCAGAGATTTTTTTATAAAGACGGAAGTAATTTTGAACGGAAATCTTCGCGTAAGTGCGCGACTCTTCTTTGACCTGGACGCCTTCCTTGGCTTCGATGGCTTGGTGGAGACCGCCGTTGTAGCGCCGGCCTTGAAGGAGCCGCCCCGTGAATTCATCGACAATAATCACCTCGCCATTTTTGACCACGTAATCTTTGTCCCGCTTGAAGATGGCGTGAGCCCTAAGACTCTCTTCGAGATAGTGAACGAGACGGAGATTTTGCGAGGCATAGATATTTTTAACGCCAAGCATTTTTTCCACTTTTTCGATGCCTGGATCGGTAATGGCCACCGAACGATGCTTTTCGTCAACGATATAATCGAGATCGTTTTGGAGCCGGCTCGCAACACGCGAGAAGGTTCGATAGAAATCGTTCGACTCCTCGTCTGGAGCGGCAATGATGAGTGGAGTGCGAGCTTCATCAATTAAAATGCTGTCGACTTCGTCGATAATGGCGAAGGGGTGGCTCCTTTGAACTTGGGTTTCGAGACTGTAAGAGAGGTTGTCTCGCAAATAATCAAAGCCGAATTCGTGGTTAGTGCCGTAGGTAATGTGGGCCAAATAGGCCTCCCGACGAGAAATGGGCCGTAAAAATTCTTTTTGGACTAGAAAGCTACCGGTTGTGTCCCTCTCTTTGTCAATGAGTTCCTGGCCGTCTTCCGGGACCTTAAAATCCGGGTCGTAAAGGTAGGCGTTATTTGGGACAAGGCAAGCGACGCTAAGCCCCAGGAGCCGGTAAATTTGGCCCATCCAGACGGCGTCACGGCGAGCGAGGTATTCATTGACTGTTACGACGTGGACGCCTTCTTCGGTTAAGGCGTTTAAATAGGCGGGAGCGACGGCGGCTAGGGTCTTGCCTTCACCAGTCATCATTTCAGAGACTGCACCTTGATGAAGCACTAACCCGCCGATTAACTGAACATCGTAAGGACGCTGGCCGAGAGTTCTTTTAGCCGCTTCTCGGACAAGGGCGAAAGCGCGCGGAATGATGTCTCCTAAGGCCTTACCGTTTTTCAAACTCTCTTTGAGGTCGGCGGTTTCTTTTTTGAAATCTTCGTCTTTGAGCTTTTCAATTTCGCTTTCAAGTTTGTTGATCTCTAGAACTAGAGATTGAAACTTGCCGAGGCTCTGGCCCTGAAAAAGATTTTTTAAAAAACTCATTTTTTAATTTTGCCTCGAATGGGTAACCGTTTCTCCTTGAATTTCTCAATTTCGAGATGGAGTTTATGTTTGACGATATCGATGGCTCGACGGATGTCGTTTGAGGTTTCGGTGGCTCTCAAGGTTCGGCCACTCAAATGAAAATTAACTTCGGCCATAAAAACTTCGCCTTTGTGATGGTGCTGAGTCGTGCGGGCAACTTCAATTCGGAGATCTGCTTCCCCTTCAGTCTCAAACTTTTTAACCAGTCTTGCCAAAATGCTTAATTTGTTTTCTATATAGGTGCGGAGGCTGGGGATAAGGTCTAAATTGGTTGATTTTATGGTTATTTTCATTAGTTTATAATAACATTTTTTGGCAAAAAGAAAACCCCGCTAAAAGTTTCAGACGGGGTTTTCCGTAAAGACAAATAAATTTATCTTCGCTTTTTACCTCCCTTTTTTTTCTTTGCCATTTTCTTTTTCAGGCCAACAATTTTTATCCCGTTGGCGGCCGACCTTTGTCGAGATCTTGTGAAGCAATCATACTTCACGAGCTTGGCAGAAATAAATCTGACTGCCAATTTTTATTGAGGTCGGGAAAAGTTCTAATTTCCCCTACGAGAATAGTATATCATAACTGCGCAAGAAAAGTTTTAAACTGTGGATAAGTTTTCGCTCGCTATTTTGTTTTGAAAGACCGGTGGTTCAATTGCTCCAGCGGCAATTGCCCACCTGCGCTCTCAGAGCAATGAATCCTTTGGATACCAAGCTCATTACTCTTCCGAGAGCTCTTTCAAAACAAAAAGCTCGCTTAAGGGGAAGATGAAAGGCTATGAAACTATCTGCACTTCTACTTCAAGAGTGATACCGAATTTGCGCTTAACTCCAGCTTTAACGGCCTTAATGACCGCTTTGACATGGGAGGCCTTGGCGCCACCTAAATTAACAATGAAATTCGGGTGTTTAGGGGAGACCATCGCCTTTCCTCGCTTCAAGCCCTTAAGACCGGCTTCTGAAATCAAATAGGCGGTGGGGATAACCGGGAAAGGGTCGGGTTTGATCACGTGCCGCACTTGTACGAGTGAGGCTTTGGGGAATTTTTTGACATCGACATTTTTGAAAGTGCTGCCGGTGTTGGGATATTCCAGGGGATGTTTGGCTCGGCGAAAATCGATTTTATCTTGAATGGCAAACTTGATGGCTTTGGGATTGCCTTTTTTGAGTTTTAAAACCGCGCCGGTGACAATAAATTCGCCATCTTTCTTTTTAAAAAAACTGGTGCGATAGCCAAATTGACAACTTTTATCAGAGTAAGTTTTTACTTTGAGCGTTTGGATGTTGAAACTTTCGACTGATTCAATATTGTCTTTAATTTCTCCCCGGAAGGCGCCGGCGTTGCCGCGAATGGCGCCGCCTAAAGTGCCGGGCAATCCCCCAGCCCATTCGAGACCGCTGAAACTTTGCTTGATGGCAAACTTGAGCAAGTCCGGCATTAAAACTCCGGCACCGACGCGAATGCGGAGACCATTTGCGGTTAAATGCTGAATGTCAATCTTTAAAACCAAGCCCTTAAAACCTGCGTCGCTAAAGAGAAGATTGGTGCCGCCGCCTAAGATAAAAATTTTTTGTTTATTTTCTCTCGCCCAAACAACGGCTTCTTTTAAATCTTTGATACTTTTGGCTTCGAAAAAATATCTGGCCTGACCGCCAATTTTGTAGTTGCTGTGTTTTGAGAGCGGAACATTTTTTTGAATCTTGATCATTGAGAAAAACCCCCAATAAGCTGCGGATTGGTGACCTCCTTTATGTTTGTTGTTAAATGAGTGCTCGACCCGCAGCTTATTGGGGGCACTCTAAAAATATACGATTTATGGTTACTGGTCAAAATAATCTGGTGTTCTAGAATTCTCGAGAAAGGAGGAGGCGACTATGCACGAAAAGTTTCCTCTAACCTGTCTGTACCACGCCGAAGGCGGCGGTATGGACGGCTCGCTACGAGTTCGCGGCGCCGGAGCTGATGGCACTTGTTTTATCCCCACCGGTGGGGATGCGGACGGCACGTAGCGAAACACAACAGCGGTTGGCACTGTTTGGTGCCAACCGCTGTATTATTTTAAATATAGAAAACCCCGCCTGTGACGGGATATAAGTCTTCTTAATTTCTCGACCATATCTTCGAAATGAACACTAAGAAACTAAAAACCCCCTGCGGGGTTTTTAGCCAAACATATTTTTGGGGCAGTTCTTTGATTGCCCAAAGAACTACTCACACTCATTCACAGGTATTTTAGCAAACAACTATTTGAAAGTCAACCCCATTAGAGGTAACGCCTTAGAGATGATTAGCGAAGTTCATAGGTGACGTTAACTTGAAGGGTAATATCTTCGGTACCAGGTTCTAGAGGAGCGGGGGAAGCCGACGGAGCCATGCCCATACTCATACCGGCTTTGGCAAATTCGCCATAGTAAGGAATGGGCCGGTTGGAATTTTCAGTGACCGAAACCACGCGGCCGAGACTGGCGCCGCTCGCTTTGGCCATAAATTCGGCTTGCGCTCGGGCTTTTGTGTAGGCTTTGGCTCGGGCATCGTTCATAAATTTATCCGGATCTTCGACGGTAAAGCTCACGCCGGAGATGTTGTTGACTCCGAGCTCTGGTAAACTACCGAGAATCTTTGAAACTTGGTCAAGGTTTTTATCTAATTCTTTGATTTTCACGAACACGCCTTGCGTTAAAGTGTAACCGACGATAAAAGATTGACTACCGTTTTTATCGTATTGATATTTCGGTTGGAGATTGTACTGGGTTGTCTCGATACCGTTGTCAGGAACGCCTTGGGACTTGATGAATTTAATCACTTCGGAGAGATGATCGTTGTTTTCTTTGGAGATTTTAGCGAGATCGGCGCCTTCGGTGAGGAGTGAAAAGGAAAACTGAGCCAGATCGGGCTTCACCGTGGTTTTACCTTCGGCGTTGACGCTAATTGTACGTGTCGCCTGTTGTGAATTGCCGATTTTATCGAGCGTCGGCATCACAAAAAAGAAAAGATTGATCACCAGCCCCGCTAACAAAATGTCCAAGAAAACCCAGAAGTATTTTTTTGATTTATCCATTTCCATTTTTTATTTGGAAGCAATTTTAATGATTTTTTTGAATTCTTCGGTTTTTAAACTAGCGCCACCGACCAAGGCGCCGTCGATTTCTTGATGTTCAAATATACGCGCGGCGTTCAACGAAGTTACGGAGCCGCCGTAGAGTACATTAGGTTTCAGGTTAGAGGTTTTAGGTTTTAGGAAGTCTTTGATGTAAGCGGCCATCGAGGCGGAGTCTTCGGGTTTGTCGGCTTTGCCGGTGCCTATGGCCCAAATGGGTTCGTAAGCTATAACTAATGACTTAGAACTGATGACTGACGACGGGATACCCTTGAGGTCTTTGGTGATTTGATTTTTCACGAAACTTTCGGCTTGGGACAAACCTTCTCTTCTCGTTGAAAGCGATTCGCCGACACACAAGATCACTTTGAGTCCAAAGGCGAGAGCCGATTTCACTTTTTGGTTAATAATTTCATCAGTTTCGCCCAGATAGTTTCTTCTTTCGGAATGACCGAGAATCACGTAGCTCGCACCAATTTTTTTGAGCATAGAGATAGAAACTTCGCCCGTAAAAGCGCCGCCGGGAATAGGGTTTTGCCAGAAAACATCTTGCGCGCCTAAATCAGCTTTCCTTAAGGCATTTTTGACGGCACCCAAAAAAGGAAAGGGCGGGCAGACGACCACGCCTTTTTCGTCGGAGGCTTTGGCGAGTTGAATGGCCTCGGATTCAGAGCTTGGGTTCATCTTCCAGTTAGCAACGATTAGTTTATTCATATTTTTTAGTGATTCATTTTCTCCTGTCAATATGTAAATTTTATCATACGTCCGAAATTTTGACTACAAAGAATTTTGGGAGTATACATAAACCCAGCAAGGCAATGCCGGCTTTAAAACTGAATCAACGTCCAAGTGATGGGGGTGAAAAATGCGGTGGTATAGAATCCGCGCCAGACGGACCTTTGAGGTGGCTCAAACGGCCGGTGTCTGCTGGGGAGTGGATCGAGCGATTCGAGGCATTCGAGGAGCCGCTCGGGGGAAAGAGAGATCAAGAGTGCCGCAGGTACTCGGTTGGCTGATTCACGATCAAAACTCGATAAGACAACTCGAGAAGGATGGGATTCGAACGATCGAGAGCCCCGAAGAAGCTACTACAGAGGTGATTGCCATCACGGCTCACGGCCGAGACCCCAAAGACATCCGGCGACTCCAAGAGCAAGGCTTTAAAGTTCTCGACATGACTTGCCCGATAGTTACGAATCAACATGCCGAAGCTTTAAAGCTCAAAGAATCAGGTCGAAAGATCATTTTGGTCGGGACCAGGGAACCTCATCCAGAAGTACTGGGAACGCGGGGAGTGCTGGATGATGAGGCGATCGTGGTTGATTCGCCATTTGGCGCCCAACTTATCACACTCCACCCCGAAACGCCGATCGGGGTAATTGCCCAAACCACTCATGACCCCGTGGTGGTTGACGAAGTGCTGTGGGAGCTTAAGAGAAGATTCCGAGATGTTCTCTATGTTCCGACGGCCTGCGGTGACATCGCTTTGAAACTCGAGGAGATTCGAGAAAAAGCGCAAAAAGCCGACACGATCATAGTGATCAGTGAAGAAAGGAGCGCTAACGGCAATAACCTGGCACGGGTCGCGAGAGCTATGCAGAAAACGGTGATCTTCATCCTCGACGAAACGAAACTCGAGCGAGCAATGATCGCTCAGGCAAGACGAATCTTTATCACCGCCGCGGCTTCGAAGTTCGAAAGAGATATTGATGGGGTGGCTGCCAAGCTCAAAAGTTGGGGTTGGAGGCGACGCCAACCTCGGGGTCCGGTGATGACTAAAGAGGAGCGAGCTAAAATGAGCGCTCGGCAGGCGGCCGGTCACTGACCAAACCATACTTATACTTCCCCTCTCCGGGGACAAGCGGGTACAATTCCCACAGACGCCACCATTCATCGGTGGCGTTTTCATTTTTAAAACTTGCCGAAAGGAGAGAGGAATTGTAAAATATTCGAGAAATTGCCGCCTTCGCCCCAAACCAAAAGCAAGTTTTGGTACGGGGTAAATCTAGTGGCTTCCTGAATCGGAATGGCGCTATCGTCTAGTCTGGCCTAGGACGCCAGGTTCTCATCCTGGTAACGCGGGTTCGAATCCCGCTGGCGCTACGAGCTTAATCTTCTTTTTTTTCTAAATGAAACTCCCTCAATTCCTGAATTTCTTCAACGATCTCATTGAGCTGAATAATATGGGAAGCTTTGACTAGAACTAAATCCCCTTTTCGGATCAATTCCCGAATCGGTTTTTTGGCTTCATCAACATCTTCGAAAACTTGAATGTTTTTTTTATTCAGACCGGTTTTCTGGGCAGATTCAGCGATGATTTTTCCGCGAGGGCCAACTGTGACTAAAATGTCAACTACATCCGCCGCGAGGCGACCGAGTGTCTCATGCGCGCCAATGGTATAGCTCCCAATTTCGGTCATGTCACCTAAGACGGCGATTTTTCTTTTGGCCGGGAGGTCTCGTAGCGTGTCTAAGGCGGCGTGCATTGACATCGGGCTCGCGTTATAGCTGTCGTCTAAAATCAAGCTGGATTTGATACCTCTAACCAAATTCATTCGGCCGCGAGGTGGCTGGTAGTTTTTTAAGCGGTCGGAGACTTTGATTAAATTAAAACCGAAGGCGATGCCGACAGCCGCGGCGGCGGCCGCAGCGTAGCCCTGGGCCTTACCGATCGCATGATCGATTTTAACCGGAACAGTACTGCCGCCGTATTCAAGCTTAAAAGAGAGGCCGGTGGGTACGCCTTCAAAAATTCGGGTTTCAAAATTGGTGATCCGTAAATCCGAGCCGCGGTTAAAACCAAACGTCATCAAATGCGCTCGGGTGCGATCTTTTAAATTTAGGACTGCTTCGTCGTCTTTGTTTAAGATAGCGAAACCGGCAGTGGGAAGAAATTCAATTAGTCTCCCTTTCTCCCGCGCCACTTCTTCAGCCTCGTTGTAAAATTCAACGTGGACGGGGATGTCGCCGATCGCCGTGATGATGCTTACGTTCGGCCTGGCGATCGAGAGAAGATACTTGATGTCGCCGGGTTTGTCGGCAGCGTATTCAAGAATGAGAAGCTCGGGGTAGTGGGTATTTTTCGGACCTAAAATTTGCCAAAGTGATCGAAAAATAACCGACATCCAAAAAAAAATTCCCTTGACCTCGGAATAATCGCCTAAAATCGTAAGAGGTAAGCCGATTTCGTTGTTAAAATTACCTTGAGCGAAACGGATGAGGCGATCACCTTTTAGGACCGCCGCGATCGCCATTTTGGTTGAAGTCTTGCCGACGCTGCCGGTCACACCGATGATGCCGGGGCGATAACGCCATAAAGTTACACTCGCCAATCTCTTCAATACCGCTTTAAGAATTTTAACTAGTGTTTCCTTCATATTCAGATTTAATTTAAAGTTTAAATATCCCCAAACCGAACAAGTTTGGTACGGGGCAGGTGCCATGAAAAATCTTTGAATCTTGGACTGCTATTTTTCACTTTGATTTTTTAATTTTGAACTTGCCTGATCCGGTCTGGCGGGAGGTTGTAGTAATTTAAAATAAATTGCGCTAAAGACCTAAAAGCAGGAACGACAGTGGTGCCGGCCAACGGCGCGCCTTCGGGCTCGTTTAACCTGATCAGAATGACAAATTTGGCGTCTGAAACAGGACCGAAACCGAGGTAGGTGTTAATAACTTTATCGGTATAGCCGCCTTTTTTAAAATCGGGCACTTGGGCGGTGCCGGTTTTGCCGGCGAGTCGGTAGCCGTTGATCTTGCCAATCTCGGCTTTATCAACAGCGGAGACCATCATTTGGGCTACTTTTTGGGCAGTCGTGGCACTCACTGTACGGCGGATTTCTTTGGGTTTTAAATCGGAGTTTAAGTAAGGAGTCATAAGGTGGCCGCCGTTCGCGATACTTGAGAAGGCGTTTAGGAGTTCGATTTCGGTGATGGCCACGCCTTGACCAAAAGAGGCGGTCGCAAAGGCCACTTCGGGCGCGCCGGTTTTTAATCTTTTCAGATCGCCGTTCAGTTCCCCGGGCAGGTCAATGCCAGTCTTTTCTTCTAAACCGAAAGTTTGAAGATATTTTTTGAAAATAATATGGCCGGTCTCTCTCTCGGCGAAGGCCGCTCCGGTGTTAACGGATTGTTCGATGACGTTCGTCATAGTGATTTTACCATGCGCCTTTAGATCCCAGTTTTTGATTTCTCGGCCACTGACTTTAAGAACACCGGTGTCGACGAAAGTGGTATCGGGAGTAATTTTCCCAGAATCAATACCAGCGGCCATAGTGATGATTTTAAAAACGGAGCCGGGTTCATAGATACCCTGCACGGATGGATTTGAAAAGAGACCGAGATCATATGTTCCATAATTGTTAGGATCGAACCCGGGATAGTTTTCGAAAGCCAAAATTTTTCCGGTTTTCGGATCTTGGACAATAACGCTGCCGCTTTTGGCATTTTTCGAAGTGACGAGCCGGCTCAAAATTTTTTGAGCTTCAATTTGAATATTGGCGTCGATAGTTAAGTTAAGATCTTGGCCTTGTTTCGTAGCGACTAGAGACTTAACAAGAGCGTTGTCATTTTCTCCCGCGAGAGTGGAATTATAAAAACTTTCAAGTCCGTAATGTCCAGTTTCCTCGCCACTTGAATCGGTCGGCCCCACAAAACCTAAAACTTGAGACATTAAAGTCCCGAAAGGATAGAAACGAGCCGATTCTTGATCGATATAGATGCCTTTGAGTTTGAAATCTTTAACTTTAGCAACCGTTTCTAAATCGGCTTTTTTGATTAACAGTTCGTAGAGATCATCTTTTTTAGAAAGTTTTTTCTCAAGATCTTTTAAGGGCACGTGAAGAACAGGCGCGAGGAGGCTCGCAGCTTCCGGTGGATCTTCAATCCCCTTGGGAACGGCGTAAATAATTGGAAAGTTTTTGTTTAAAACGGCGGGCAGTTTGCCCCCGTCTTTATCGGTAAAATAAATACCGCCTCGATTGGCTTTCAGGAATCCGGAGGCGGCATATTGGGACTCGGCTTTGGCTGTATAGTTTTGATTACTTAAAATCTGAAGACTGTAGAGATGGAAAAGCAAAAAAGCGTAAGCTAAGGCAAAAATCGAAATTACTGTTGCAAAGCGAAAGCCCATTTTTGTGCGGATTCAAAATAATCGGGGTTTTTTTCTTGAACAAGCCCGAGGGTGGCAATGATTTGATCGACATTTTCAGACTCAAAAAAGGCAAAAACTTTTTGGTTGAGATCGGCGGTAGCGGCTTGGTTAACTTCGATTTCCCTCTTAAGCTTCGTAATATCCTGGTCTAAGTTTACAACTTGATTATACATAAAAATCAGATAAAAGACGCCGGATACTAAAGGCACAATCGAAGAAATCAGCAATTTAATAACAAAACTTAATTTTTCGGGTTTTATGAAGGTCATGCTAGCTAGGTTTTAGGTTTTAGATAAGGATGGCGGCTCGGAGTTTGGCGGAACGACTTTTGGGGTTTTGAACGATTTCTTCCATTGAGGCTTCGATTGGTTTTTTAGTTAAGATTTTTAAAATTCCTGCCAGCTCTAATTTTTGAAAATGTTTTTTGATGATGGCGTCTTCTAACGAATGAAAGCTGATAATGACGACTCGAGCTTTGGGTTTGAGAATATCCGGTAAGCGGTTTAAAACTTTTTCTAAATTCTCGAGTTCGTGATTGGCGTAAATTCGAAGAGCTTGAAAAGTCCGGGTAGCGGGATCGATGCGTTGGTTCTCGTAATTTTTGGGGGTGGATGCGCGGATAATTTCGGCTAATTCCAAACTCGAAGTGATTCTCTTCTTCTTGCTAACCTCTTTGATGGCCTTTGCGATTTTTCGAGATAACCTCTCGCCGCCTAATTTAAAGATGATGTCTGCTAATTCGCCTTCTTTGAGTTCTCGAATGACTTGAGCGACGGGAGCGCTTTCGGCGCTGTAGGTCATGTAGAGCGGCTCGTCTTTATCGAAACTGAAACCGCGATTAGAATTTTCAATCTGCTCTGATGAAAAGCCGAGGTCAAGCAGTAGGCCGTCAGCTTTCCCTAATTTTTCTTTTTTTAAAATTTCTGGCAGATCGGCGTAGTTGCCGCTTATAAGCGTGATGGACGACTTATGACCAATAACCCACGACTCTCTTTTTAATTTTTTGATCAAACTTTCGTCCCAATCGATTCCAAAAACTTTTCCGCTCGGAGAAATTTTATCAAGAATAATTTTAGCGTGTCCCCCACCATTGATCGTGCCGTCGATGATGAACTCGCCCGGTTCGGGATTTAGATATTCGATTACTTCTTTTAAGAGAACCGGTATATGCATGGTTGTAATGTTCTAAGGCTTGAGTGTTGTAATGTTTTAATTTAGATTTAGCACTACAACATTCGAGCATTCAGGCACTACAACCTAAATCCCCAGCTCCCCCAACTTCTCCGCGATTTCTTCGGACGAACTTTCAGTCTTGGCTTTATATTTCTCCCACTTATCTGTATCCCAAACTTCAATGCGATTATAGAGGCCGGCCACCACTACTTCTTTTTTTAAACCAGCGTATTTTCGCAAATAATCGGGAATTAAAATTCTTCCTTGAGTATCGACTTCCGCTTGAGCAGCGCCGGCTAACATTAAACGAGCAAAAGCTCGGGAGTTGGCTTGAGCTAGAGGCAAGGTAATTAATTTTTGAGCTAAAGCTTCCCACTCTTTGCCACCGAAAATAAATAAACAATTATCCAATCCCCGAGTGATAATGGCGCCGGATTTTAATTCCTCTCGGAATTTTGCCGGTACAGCCATTCGACCTTTAGAATCTAAATTGTGATGGTATTCGCCGAGTAGCATGAATCAAATTTCATGTAATATGTAACAAGCGACATGTGACAAGAGAAAGTAAGAGAGAAATGGGACAAGCCCAGCACTTTCTAGTCCTCACACTAGAAAGTGCTGGGATGGCAAAGAAGAGGGATTTTATCCCCAGAAAGTGGGGTTTATCCCCAGTTTCATCCACAATTCCCCACTTGTGTTAAGAATACCCCACCGTTCTCCTCGGTGTCAAAATTCATTGTTAGAAACAAAGAACCCTTGATTTTCAAGGGTTCTTATCGGTTAGAGCACTGAGATATCCACAAATTATTACCAGGGCGAATTGTTCTTGATAATAAAACCGATTCTTTTCATCAGAACAAAGCCGTAACCCCAAGAGACGACGAGCCAATAAGGAATACCCAGTAAATCGGGCTGGGTAAATTTTTGATAACCACTGACTTCGGTGCCGATGGTTTCGACAATAAAACCGGCGATTAAGCCATAGATAAAAATCCAGGTTTCTGTTTTACGATCCTTGCCCAAAAATATTACAACTAAGGAGAGAACTAAATAGATTAAAAATAAGTCCGTGTTATGGCGCCAGAAAAAATAACTCAAGATGATCCCCAAAACTAGCGGCAGGGAGTGGATGAGAATCTGCATGATTTTAGACATGAGTTTTTATGCAGTTTATTTTGAATCTTCTTGAATTGGTAACTTTTCAAGATACTCTCTCACCACCCCAGTGATCTTAGTTTTGGCTTTCGCTCTATCTTCATCGTTCTGCGCTGACTGATATTCATCTATGGCAGTTGCTCCATCCCCAGTTTTTAAAAATTCAGAAATATTTTTAAAAGTTGAGAACTCTAAAAGTGCTGGATTGTCTGAGAAACCTATGTACCTCCTAGTTTTTGGGTCCTCAAAAACTAGGGATGTGGTTGAACCAAAACTCTTGATAATACCAAAAGGTTGGCCATTCTCATCAGTAATTATAAAATCATTTGGATTTTCGAGGGTGAACCCAAATTCATTTTGAAAAGCGGAGAGTATTTTCTCGATGGGAACACCGCGTCGTTCTAATTCTTTATAAGCGGATCCTTGTTTGGGGGAAATAAAATGATCACTCATCAAACCCATCAGACCATCTCCGGTTACAATCAAACTGAATGTTCCTTCGCCAAATTTCTTATCGATCATTTCTTTAATTTTTATAGTTTCGCCCTTCCGAATGATTTCCCAAAAATTATCCTGCCCGATAATGTTTTCTAGGGCAAAAGCCGAAAAAGTCTCTCCCATATAGGCGTTAGTTGGCAGCTCCATCTTTTTTATCTTCTTATTAATTTCCAATCTCAAGAGCTCGTTCTGTCCTTCACTCAAAGAAAGCGTCTCGTTCAGTCCAATTACGGATGGATCGTAAATATTTTTTTCTTCACCGGAAACAACCGCTGTTGTTGTCTGGAGACTGTGCAAATATTCGTGCTGAATTGTTCCTAAAATATCTTGATTGTCGGGGTCGATGAAAATCGTGTCTGCTTCACTTTCCTCACGAGTAATTTGGTAACGAGCCGTCGTAGTCAGACCAAGTTCTCCTTTGGTGCTGGGAGTAAATCTAAGTGCTGGGAAAGGATAACGAAGATCAATCCGCGATCCTAAACCCATACCTTTAAGGGCTTCTTCGTATTCACCGAGATTAAATTCCATGAGTTTGGCCTCGAGTAAATGGAGGTTGGGTGTGTCGGGGTTACCAATACGATATTCTTCGATTGCCTCTTGTATTCTTAACTGATATTGAAAGTTTCTTTCGGTTTCAATTAGCTTTTCTTCAGAGTCAGGAACATTCGCTAAGTTATCGTATTTAATTTCAGCCACTCCCGGATGCTGTTGAATAAATCCCTCCCAGGCTGTTTTTTGACTTTGATTCCCTTTAATAAAATCGTAAACATACGTACCGGCAATGATACCACTGCCGAGAGTAAGCCACTTAATGGCACGACCAAACTTTGTGCGTTGGAATTCAACGATTTTGCTAAATGAACTTCCTTTTTCGGAGGTTTGTCTTTTTGATTCCTCTCCCTCGAGATTTTCTGGATCATTCGGCAAAAACGGATTTTCGATGGACATACGAGTTTAGGTTAGTTGATCTATCTTCGCCGCCAGAATGAAGTCGTTAATGGAGAGGCCGCCCACGGCGTGGGTCCAGAGTTCGATTTTAACTTTGGAGTAGCTGATAAAAATATCAGGATGGTGGCCTTCAGCTTCGGCGATCTCGGCGATTTTGTTTATAAAGATCATCGCCTCTTTGAAATTTTTGAATTTGAAGTCGGCCCAAATCTTTTTTTGATCGAGTTGCCACTTATTTGAAACTTGAGCTAAGAGTTTTTTCGCTTCCTCACGAGTAAGTGGCGGCGTTCCCCCTTCACACGGGACGCATTTTTGGTTTTTTAGATTATTCATACCTTAATTTTGTATCTTCTATCACCTTATACACTCCCTTATTGAACCGATAGAAGTATTCGAGCCCTTTTCCGCGAACCTGTTTAATTTCTAAACCGAGCGATTTTGCTAATTCAAAAATCTCTTGCGTAGTTTTTTCAACCTCATTTTCATTCTCAACCATTTTTTCAATTTCACAGATAGTATATCCGCAATCCATTTGATCAATATCTATATTAAATTCTCTAATTCTGAACTTTCGCCTATTGGTTACTAGTTTTACTAAAACTTTAAAATTGTTAAGCCTCAGATTTTCTTCGAAATCTTCAGATAGTTTTTTGAGCTCAAGGCGCTTAGTAACTTCTTTTGTATTTGTTATTTCATCATATATATTAATTAATCCTTGTTTATTTTCTAATGGAATTTTTATTTCAAAATTGCCATTCCTGCTTCTAAGCCACCAGTCTTTTTTAACGAGTGCATAGTCGGGGTTATCAAAATAAATATCGGTATTTATAACTTCTTTTACAAATTCAGCAGATTCTTCAATCCGCTTCATTTGTTCGGGGGTTAAGGAAAATTTCTTTTCAACTTCGATCATCTAAAATAGTCTACAATAATTCGAAAACCGCGCCAAGGCGGTTTTTGGTCTCAATTTTTTCTACTTAAACCACTCCCGGGAATTTTTTGGCCAGCCCAAAAGCAGTAGGAGAGCCAAGGGCGCGCTCCAGTTAGCAAAGCGCTCGACAAAGTCCCAGATCGGAAGTCCAACCAATGGCCGGACTAAGGCCGTCCAAAATCCCCAAAACATCGCCCAAAGAAGGAAAGCTCTGATCGGTTTAATAAGCACGATAAGAGCCACTAGAAGATCGAATAAACCAATTAAAGTTAGAAGGGTTCCGGCAGTTTCAGCACTCACGCCGGTCAACTGACCGATCCACTTAATCCAATCCGCTTTGCCTTGAAGGGCAAAAACACCGTGGCCGATAAACTCGCCGGCGACACCAAGTCGTAAAACCCATTGAACAGTTTTTGAATTCATGATTTTACCCTCCCAACTTTTAAGACTTATGTCTTAATGCGTTTATATTTTGGAAAGCGCAAGTGACGGCGATAAATGTGTTGGGTGCGCTAACAATTTTTAAAAAATTAGGTCTTAAAAGTTGGGAGGGTAAATTTACGACCTTTTGCTATAATTATATGACTTTTTTTCGCAGTAGTAAGGCGTTTATAGACACAATCACGGTTGAAAACGACATGAGTACCGCCGCAAAGGCCGGAGCGAGCGTAATTCCATGATTCCATAAAACGCCGGCGGCAAGCGGTATTGCCACCACATTGTAGCCTGTAGCCCAGAAAAGATTCTGAATCATCTTGGTGTAAGTGAGCTTGGAGAGCCGGATGATTTTTACAATATCCCGAGGGTCATTTCTCACTAAGATAATTCCAGCCGATTCGATAGCGACATTAGTACCCGCGCCGATCGCGACTCCTAAATCGGCCCGAACCAGAGCTGGCGCGTCGTTGATGCCATCCCCAATCATCGCCACTTTGTTGCCTTTAGCTTGTAAGAGTTTTACTTTCTCTGATTTTTCATGCGGCAAAACTCGAGAGAAGTATTCATCAATTCCCAAATCTTTGGCCACCCATTCCGCCACTTTTTCGGAGTCGCCGGTGATCATCGCCACTTTTACGTTCATCGCTTTTAGGGCTTTGATGGCTTCGCGAGATTCTTCGCGGATAACATCAGCGAGGCCCAAGACGCCCAAAAGCTCATTGTTTTCCAGAACATAGATAATGGTTTTTCCTTTTTCGGCTTCGAGCTCGGTTTGGGATTTAATTTCGTTCGGCAAATCGAAACCTTGATCTAAGATGGCGTGGCCACCAACCAGAATTTTTCGCTCGCCCAATTTGGCTTCTACGCCTTTGCCAGGTAGGCGTTTAAAGTCGGCCACCGAATCAATTTTGAGATTTCTCTTTTTAGCTTCGACGACAATGGCCTGGGAAATCGGATGCTCGGAATGAGAATCCACGGCCGCGGCGATTTGAATTAAATCGTTTTCCGATTTTGATTTACTTAGCCAAATATCAGTCACGCCATACTCACCTTTGGTAAGCGTGCCGGTTTTATCAAACAGCACCACATCAATCGAGCGCGCCATCTCAAGCGCTAGGCGATTCTTAATCAGAAATCCATTTCGGGCTGCCATAGTGGTTGAAATCGAAGCGACGAGCGGCACGGCCAGGCCGAGCGCGTGCGGACAGGCAATCACGAGCACGGCCACCATTCGCTCAAGTGCAAAATCAAAACCGGATTTTGCGAAGAGCCAGAGGACAAAAGAAAGTCCGCCCGAAGCAATCGCCACTACGGTCAAGTAGTAAGCCGCCTTATCCGAAAGAATCTGAAGTTTCGATTTCGAAGCCTGGGCTTCCCGCACCAAGCGCATCACTCCCGAAAGAAAAGTCTGCTCACCAACTTTAGTGACCTTGATTTTAAGCGATCCATCGCCATTGACCGTGCCGGCAATCACTTCGGAATTTTCTTTTTTAGGCACCAGCGCCGATTCTCCAGTAATCATCGATTCATTCGTCTCTGACTTTCCCTCGAGAACTACTCCGTCGGCGGGAATTCTTCCACCTGGTCGAACGAAAACTATGTCCCCAATTCTTAGTTCCGAAATTGGAACTGTTTCTATTTCTGTCTCAATCTTTAATTTTGAATTGTCATTTTGACTTTTGCCAGTTAAGCTTTGAATTATTCTTTCCGCCGTATCTGGCAAAAGCTTTGAGAGTTCTTTTAGGGCACCTTGAGCGCCTTTCACCGCTCTCATCTCAATCCAATGACCGAGAAGCATAACGGTGATCAACGTGGTCAATTCCCAAAAAAGAGTCTCACCTTGTCCTTTGATCGTCACAAAAACGCTGTACCCAAAAGCGGTGGTGATGGCGAGAGCGATTAAAGTCATCATACCCGGCAGCTTGGCGCGAATTTCTCTAGCTGCGCTTGCGAGGAAAATCATCCCGGCGTAGAAAAAGACGAACGAGCCCAAAATAAAGGGCAGATATCGAGAGCCGGGAAATTCCGGCGCATTAATTTTAAGGACGCTTCTGGCAAAATCGGAATAGAGAATAACTGGGACTGACAAAACCAAACTCACCCAAAATTTCTTCAGGAACTGCTCGGTGGAGTGCCCAACGTGCTTATCGTGTTCGTCGTGTTCTGACTTATGACTTTTAACTTTTGACTTTTGACTGACTAGTGCCATCCCGCACTCAGGACACATCCCGGGTTGATCTTGTCTAACTTCCGGGTGCATTGGGCAAGTATAAAAAACACCCCCGGCCATATCCATTGGTTCCTGGTCTTTCGGATTTTTATTATTATCGTGGCAACAAGAATGATCTTTCATTTGCCTTAATTATACTCCACATCCTCCCCCGCTCGACTTTTTCTCCGGGGTTTGAACTTGGCTCAAGATGTTCGCATAACCGTAAGCGCTTGAATAATCCGCGCCTAAGATTTCTTTCGGGTCGGCTTTTTCAAGACTCGTTCCTTTCATTTTAAGATACTTGTCAATAGTAAGATACGTGTCCGGAAACCAGTATGAATTTACCTGGAGCGCCACTTTGTACATCTCGTTTTCGTTCGCGCCATTTGCCGCCATCAACTCTAAGAGTCCCAACATCGCCATGCCGTGATTGCAGTCCGGAAAATAAGTGGAGTTTCCGCAACACGGCCGGTAGATATTTTTCGAGACTTTTTCGACTAGAAGTTGCTGCTCCGGCGTCAATTTCACTAGCTCGTGTTTCGAGTAGTGATCCATGGCGTTTCCTTTCGCTAGAGTCCAGCCACCAGTCGAAGCAAAATTTCCCGCTCCCCCGTATCGTGAATCCTTCATCGGTCCCTTCTCTAAAATCGGGTTTTGGTTAGCTAAACCAAAAGCCCAGAAAAGATTCAGGAGATAGCCGGAATTTTGCATAGTCATCACAACCCGATCATTTTTTGAATCAAGCAGGAGACTTTTCTCTTCTGCCCGCAAACCTCCTCGGCCGGCGTAAATCTGTTCAAAAGGCCCTTGGTCAATCACACCCAACTGAACCATTTGCTTGCCTAAATCTCCCCAGCCAATAGGGAGCTCAACACCGGCGGAAGGCAAAACTGACTCGCTCGGTGTAGCTATGGTTTCCTTTTCGGCGGCTGAATGATGACTCGAATCAACTTTGTTGACCGAACTTAATTGGTTGTTTTTTTGAGAACCAACGTGATAGACTAAAAGTAGAAAGAAGGCGATAACGGCAATAACCGCCACGACAGTCGACCCCCAGCTGGCGGCTGGAATTTCAAGATTTTTTTCCTCGTTTAGATCGTCCATATTTTTATTAAGGTTAGTGACACGACTTTTTTTCTTCTTTTTCCTGATCAGCTTCGTCTTCCTTCGGCAACTCTCCCTCATTCGATTTTCTCACCGCTCGGTAAATGAAATAGCCAAATATTCCTAAGATAAACACGGCCCAAATTATATCCGGCACTCCCTTAGTTATTTCGAAAAAACTCGTAGTGGTTTGATTCAAGAATTTTCCGACCGCGGCTTGGAAACTCGGCGCCCAATACGCGTTCCCAGAGAAACCTAGCACAACCATAGTGATACCGATCAAAAGGAAAATACTGGCGGCCAAAAGATTAGTGGAGTGCGCAAAATAATCTTTCCCCCCTAATCGAAACTCCATCACCTTGCCTTGAATGAGTTTGGATTTTTCGAGCTTGAATTTGTCGTAGAAGAAAGCGGCTAAGAAAAGCGGGAAAACCATGCCGAAAACGTAGGTGAAGGTAACCACTAAAGCTTTCCAGAAAACGCCGGAGACGACCGCGAGCGTGACCGCGCCGGCCAAAACTGGAGCGCAACAAGAGGTCGCGGCGCCCGAAAGGATTCCCAAAAGAAAAACGGATTTGGGATGCGAAGCGGAAAGTTTGGGTTTGATTTTTTTCATCATCGGAATCATGGCTATGCTTTTTCCGAAGATCGAAAAAATGGCGAGGATGATCATAAACACGCCTCCGATCAGATACATTTCCTTATGGAAGTTTTGGAAGATGCTCGCGAGCCAGGCCGCGCCGAGACCGATGGGAATCAGAACCACGGCAATCCCCGAAAAGAAAACCAGAGTCATCCGGATAATATTTTTCTTTTCCCTAAAAGCCGAAGCGAGGTAGGCCGGCAGAAGCACAGTAATGCAACACGGGGCGAAGAGCGCCACCATTCCGGCCAAAAAAGCCGCCAGGATCGAAGCGCTAAAGATTAACTCCATGTTAGTTAGTCACCATGGCTCTGAAATTCAACTCGACTTTGGGCGTTTGGCTCGAGTTGGTTTCAATGAATACGGTGCGATTTGCCAAACCGATGCCAGATGGCCCGTGAGCCGCGGGATTGAAGATGGCTTTAACTTTAATCGTTTCGCCAGCTCCCACCTTGACATTAGCCGTCGAGATGCCGCCACCGTGGCCGGGCATGCCGTAGGGACCGGAGGTTTCGCCTTTGGCGTCGGTGATTTCGGCGGTGGTGCACATACAGGAAGTGTAGACTTTGTTAATGACGATAGGTTCGGCACCGTCATTCTTGAGCTCAAAGACTTTTGAGACGTTGCCATTTTTCATGGCGATAGTGCCAAAGTCAAAATCTTTTTCAAGCGCACTAAGAATACTGGCGGATGCGATGGAAGCTTTTTTACTTAATCCCCCGCCGCTTTGACTACCAAGAAATCCGAGGCCGATAATAATAGCCAAGATGATAACGGCGAAGATAATGATGTTTTTTGATTTCATGTTTTTCTAATAATTTTTTTCGACAACGAAAAAACACCTGGGATTAGGTGTTCATCGGCGCGCTACAAAGACCGCTTAGAAAAAGCGTCTAGCGCACCGTCTGTAATGCTAGCGGATCGCGTTTATTTAAAATTGAGAGCCAGGCGAGAAAACGATTTTTTAACTTGAAAATGTCTCCGGAGAGCTGAACACTAGATTTTTGAAAATAATAAGTAACTTTAGGTCTGACTTTAGCGGCGACGAAAACGCCGGCGATTAACGAGAAAGCCAAAAGAAGCAGGGTTAAGATGTTGGTTTGACCCAAACTTGCCCGAAGAGAGGCTTGAAGATTGGAGAGATGCTCGAGGGTAGAATTGATCGGGTTAACCACCTGGGCACAGTTGCTAGAAAATTCAAAGAGGCAAGAATGGTGCATGGCGTGGCTCGCGTGGGCCAGGCTCGAAAAGCCGAGGATGTTCACGATCACAAAGGCGAAAAGAATAAAAAGTCCCTGGGGTTTCATTGGTTTTAGATTAGCACTATACGGAAAATCTCGCAAGACGCGGAGCAAGCCTAGCCAAAAGTGAAGGTAAAAGCTTTGAGTCCGGGAGTGGGGATGAGGATTTCAAGGGTGTGTTCGCCGTAGGTGGGATCTTTAATTAATTCGTAAAGCTGGTCGGTTTGGATGTCGAGAGATTTGATTAAGTGCCCGTCCTTCAAAATCTGAACTTTGGTAGAGCTCGGCGCGCTCGAAACAAAATAAACATCCTTGGAGTGGTACTTAAAGATAATTTTGGCGTTCTGACTTAAACTTTCGGCGTATTGATTTTCGATTTTCCAGCGGCCGACTAGGTAGAGAGTGTTGGCTTTGACCTCGGGCGGGTTTTTGAAATCGAACTCACCCGTGACTCCTGGCTGGCCACTGCCGAGATATTTATTTCGAAAAGCGCCGAAGTAGGTTTCCGGACTGCCGATTTTAGAAAGATCACTGCCAACTTCTTCTTGGGGAGAGGTAATGTCGTTCTTCAATTTCATTTTTTCGCCTAGAACTGACATCCTTTCAGCGAGAGCCGCTTGGATTTTACTTTCGGTTTCGGCATAGCCACCTTCACCGATGTGGTCGTAGATAATAGCCCCGTGGATGTCGATTAAATATTTATGCGGCCAGTATTGATTACGATAAGCCTGCCAAGTCGAGTAGTCGTTGTCCAAGACAACGGGATATTGAATTTTTTCTTTTTTGACGGCGGCGGTGACATTTTCGTATTTTTTCTCGAATTCAAACTCGGGGGTGTGGACGCCGATAATTTCTAACCCTTGGTCTTTATATTTCTCGTACCAGGCGTTTAGATAAGGCGTGGTGCGCTGACAATTGATACAGCTGTAAGTCCAAAAATCAACGAGGATAACTTTTTGACCCACGAGATCACCGAGCGAGATTTTTTTAGTATTGATAAAGCCGTCGGGCGTAGAAATTTCATGGTAGCACTCGAGCGATCCCGCTTTTTCTGAACCCGGAGAACAAGTGACGATGCTAGTCTGACTTTTGGTACTAGTGGCTTGATTGACCGGAGAAACGGCTTCGTTTTGGGGACTTGCGGTTGGACTGGCCTTTTCGGATTGGAGGTAATAGATCGCCCCAGCCACGATAACCAAGACAACGGTAAGAAGAATTTTGTTTTTGACCATGGATTTAGCTGGTTGGTTTTTTGGGAGAAGTCGAGGCGAGATAGGAAAGGAAACCGGGGATGAGCGGGAGGATGCAGGGGCTAAGGAAAGAACCTAAACCAGCAAAGAGAGCCACGGCAAGATTGACTAGATTCAGAGACATAATATGTTCGCCAACGGAGGTCGAGACACCGAGCTGGTCTAGGAAATTGACGACGACTTCCAGATTGGCGATCCGGCTCAACTGACCCACGAAAATCAAGATACCCAAAAGGATGAGAATGACGCCAAAGAAATATTGAAAATAATCGAGCCAGCGGCCGGCGCGATTAATAAAATTTTGGGCTTGGTTCGCAAAGAGACCAACGATGAGAAACGGCAAACCGATACCGAGGGTGTAGGCCATGAGAAGAAAGAAGGCGCCACCCGGCGAAGTTGCGGCGAGAGCGAGGATAGCGCCTAAGGCCGCGCTCACGCAAGGCGTCCAGCCAACGGCAAAGGCGGCGCCAAAAACAAAAGAGGTCAGGTAGCGGGAGTTGAATCGGGTTTTAACGGCGAATTTGTGATCGCGTTCTAGAAATGGAATTTTGATGAGTTTTAAAACGACTAACCCAAAAAGAATAATGACCACTCCCCCAACCCGACCAAGCCACGCTTCAGCCGTATAAGAAGAGTGCTCTAAGACCGTTTGGAGTAAAACGCCAACGAGCGAAAAGACAACTGAAAAACCGAGCACAAAGAAAAGACTCGACAAAAAAATTTCTGAGCGACTGGGCCCGGTTGGGCTTTGGGCTTGAGGCTCCATTAGCTCGAAATGAGTTTGTTAATTTCCGATAGGTAGCGATCTTTGTCCCAACCATCTGGCGCTTTTAAGATCCGCTCTCCATTTTTCACAAAAACCTTAGTGTGCTGGTAGGCCACGCCGAATTGTTTAGCCAGGGCTTCTTCGTCTTGGTCGGTGTCGCTGTCTTTATAATTGACGCGGAAAGCGATGACTTTATCGGATTTCAATTCATCGAAGGCCGACTGCATCTTAGGAAATTCAGCCTTGCAAATGGGACACCAGTTGGCATAGAAATAGAGGACGATCAACTTATTTGATTTTATGGCGACGTCGTAATCTGGTTTTGTGAAATCAAGAAGGGGCGCCGACGTGCCGGCAAGCACTGTCCCCATATATTTATCCATCATCTTCCCTTCTTTATTCATCATTGCCTTTTCGCCAGCTTCCATAATAGAACCATCTCCCCACACCGACTGTCCTTCCTTGAGCTTTACTGCTGTGCCGTCTTTCTTTGTCACTTTCCCAGCGAGCGTTACCTTCACACCGCTCTCAAATGTATAGTCCTTCGCGAGAGGCGACATCGTGCCATTTTCTTCCAACATGATCTTGCCATCTTTGAGAACAACGCCTTTCTCCGGCATTGCTTCACTCTTCTTTTTCTCCATAGCCTCTTTTTCCATTAACAACTTTTCTCGTTCCTGAAGTGGCGAGGTTTCTTTAGATTGCTTGTGGATAACAAAATATCCAACTCCGGCAACGACACCCACGAAAACCACAATCGCGATAACAATGGGCATCGCGAAACCCATTCGAGAATTAAAGTTTTTCATGTTTCTAATTTTAGAAGCCAGGAAACCAATGTCAAGTCGACTTTACACGATAACTGGGGATAACTTTTCTAGAAATTCTGGCGGCTGTAGATAAGACTGACGATTTTACCTAAAACCATAAACGCAAGGCTAATGACCAACCAAGGGTCGATCGCATGCGAAAGACTCTGAACCACGATACCAGCTGTAAGACCGGCCGCGCCTAAAAGATAAGCGAATCTGCCGGCCATTAAGCGATGGAGTTTTTCTCTCTCGTCGGCCGCCTTTTCTCGCCAAACAAAAACAGCGAAAACCCCGAAAGTCGCGACTAACAGCATTGCTGCGGTCATGGTAAGGGTGCTCGGCATCCAAAAATCGAAAGGATTAGCCACTAAAACCAGAAGGATGATAAAAGCCAACGAAATTAAAAGTTCCTGGATAAATTTATTTTTTCCCATGATGAATTTCGAAAATTTCTTCGACCGGTTTTTTGAAAAAATTGGCGATTTTTATGGCGAGAAGAACCGAGGGCGTGTAGTTACCTTTCTCAATGGCAATGACGGTCTGCCGGGTGATGTCCACGGCATCGGCTAATTCCTCTTGAGTGACGCCCAATTTACTCCTTAAATTATAAACCGTATTTTTGACAGTGTCGCTCATGTTGGAAAGATAGCTAGCGGCGAACTTGATGTCAAATTAACTTTACGCGGAAATAAGCTAGAACGAGGTTTTTACCATGGTAAAAACCTCAATTTCTACCCTAAAACCAAGATTTGAAAATCGCGCGGCTAGTTTTTCTTTCGATCAAGTTTATCCAATCTTAAAAGCTTTACGCCATAGTAAACCACGAGAGCAATCACCAGAAAGTCGATAATGGAACTTAAAAAACTGCCCCAAAGAATTTTGACCGACCCGATTTGAATTCCAGCTTCTTTCAACTCTCCAGCTGCGCCAAGTAAAACGCTTAAAATGGGATTGATGATATCGCTCACCAGCGAGGAAACTATTTTAGAGACCGCGCCGCCAAGAATAAAGCCGACCGCTAGCCCAACGACCCCCTGCTCTCGAATAAAGCTAATGAAGCTTTTTATAGGTTTAATTATACCACCCCGACAATTATTTTCCGTAATATCCCAAAAGCGCCTTGATGCCCGCCAGGTTTTTATCCCACTCAATCGATTCGTGAGTTTTGAGTTCAACCGTGATGGCCGGAATCCCGATTGAGGCCAACCAATCTTCCGCCGCCCCCGTCACCGCGTAGGCGTCAAATGTGTCTGCCGCCGGATATTCGGCGGCGCTGGAGTAAGCCTTCATAATGGCGAGCACTTCAGGCAAAATCCCTTTTTCACACTGCGAGGCATACACGGCGTTCGCCTGACTGTGCCAAAAAACTACCGCCACTGGCCGCTCGCGCAAAACAAAGTCCCGAATCGCCCGCGCCTCCGGCTCGGAAAATGCCGCCGTCCCCGCGCTCACTTTTTTCCCCTTCCAAGTTCCCTCCTTCTGCCATTTGCAATCAAAATTTCGATTGAGATCCACTTTGTGCGCGTTGAATCGTCCTGGCTCTTGCGCTACGCCCATTGGCACATCCGCCGCTGTAAAACGTCCCTCCTTGTCGATTACTTTAAAAACTCCGTCTGGGTTAGCCGACGGAATCACCGTCACCGCCAAATTCGCCGGCAAAGTGCTGGAGTTTGCGTTCAAGTAATCCAAAAATTCATATGCCAAAACCACGCTGTTCCACTCGTACCCGCCGTGAATCCCGCCCACAAACACAAAATGTTTCGTTCCGCTTCCATATGTATACGCCTCGATCTTTCGGTCCTCCACCGACATTCCCAAAATTTCCTGTTTGAAAGCCACTGTTGGCTCCACCGCCGGCGCCGGTTTCTCTTTGCTGTGAAAAATCAAAAACAAAATCCCGGCCAACACCAAAATCGCCGCCCCGCCCAAAATCAGCGTCCGCTTCATGAAAGTCGTCTCCATTATTTAGCGTAATGATTGAGGAAGGCTTTAATGCCGGCTTCATTCTTAGTCCATTCGGTGTCTTCGTGATTCGTGAGCAAAACGCTAATCGCCGGAATCCCCTGCTTCGCCAGCCAGTTGACCATATCTCCCGTGATCTCGTAAAAATTAAATTCCTTATAGACTTTATAACCCGAGGCCTTGCCGTAAAGGTTGGCAAGCACGAGAGTCTCCGGCAAAACGCCCGCGTGGCAGTTGGACGCGAACACCCCGTTCGCCGCGCTATACCAAACCAAAGCCGCCACCGGTTTCTTTGTTTCTATATAATTTTTAATCGCTTGGGCTTCCGGTTCGGAAAAAACCGCGCTGCCCCCACTCACCGTTTTATCCTGCCAAACCGCTTTGGCTTTCCAGTCGCAATCAAAGTTGCGGTTCAGGTCCACGTTATTAGCGTTAAACCGACCCGCCACCTGAAGCGCCTGATCTGCCAACACATCTGTCTTAGCAAACTTGCCCGCCGTGCTCGCCACTTTTGAAAGACCGTCCGGATTTAAAACTGGAATCACCGTTACTTTCACACCCCCCGGAACAGCGCTAGGGTTCGCCTTTAGGTAATCCATCATCTCGTAAGCGACCAAGGCCGTGTTCCACTCGTACCCGCCGTGGATGCCGCCGACAAACAAAATTTCTTTTGCGCCCGTGCCATAATGGTACGCCAAAATATCTCGGCCTCCGGCCGATTTGCCAATCACCGATTGATCTTTGTTTTGGTTTTGATCCGTTACGGGTGACCCACCCGTTTGGTCGGTGCTAGTCGCCCCGCTCTGATTCCCGGTGATGTCGACGCTTTTAGACGAATTCCTGAATAAGAAATACGCCCCGACCCCCACCAACCCAACTACAACCAACCCGATAATGATTTTTTTCATCCCGTTAGAAATAGACAACTAAATATGTTGTCTATGAAAACTTACAATAAGCTCGACAAGCTTATTGGGTATGCCATTTTTAATATTAAATTGTTGTCGTTGATTTCTAACGGGATTCATATGTTTATTATAGCACTTTGGAGTCTAGGTTGTTAACTAAAAATATTTCTTTGTTTGAGGTAAGCAAACTTCCGCAGCGATCACATTTCCTCCCCAACAAGAGCTCCAATCGCAAACTGAACGCCCACAAAATAAAGAGAGGGCAACAAAAAAACCATAACCATCGAAAATTTTGCCTCAAAGCCACTCTTTGTCATTTTTTAATAGAGGACAAGATTGGATTTATTATAAGCTCCTCAAACTAAACCTCTTTTGAAGCTCGCATTGCGCGGTATTCGCGCTCGATGCCAAAGATACTAAAGGTAACAATACTCCCCACTAAAATTCCCACCACGTTTAAAAGAAAAAGGATGAGCGTGTTGTTCGCAAAACTCAAATCGCCCGTGGCCACGCCGATGCCGGTGGCAACCAGAGGCGGCATGAGCGAGACCGCGATCCCGATGCCAGTCATGGCCGCCCCCACTTTGGTCCGCACCAGTCCATACGCGCCAATCGCCCCGGCAATCAACGCAATCAGGGTAGCGATCAACCGATTCGAAGAAAAAGAAATGAAAAACCGGATCCACCTTCACACTGCCAAAAAGCGCCGTTCCCAGATAAGCCAGAGCTAGCGCCACCACGCAAGAAACTAAAAGCATACCTAAAGACCGCCCAAAAAGACGCCCATCGCTCACTCTTTCGACAACACCTTTACCACTGATCCCCTCCCCGCTGCCCCAGCTTCAACTTCGACCACCACCGCGAGCTCAACTCCGGCCCAACCCGAAAGTTTAAAAATTTCCAAACTGCTCATCGCCGCGATTGGCACTTCCACCGCAAAAATTACTTGGACCACCAATAAAATCGCCGACGCTCAAATTTTCTACGGCGAAACTCCGACTTACGAAAAATCGAGCGCCATCGGATCGCAAACCACCAATCATGAAATTTTGCTCTCGGGACTGAAACCCGGCACGAGTTATTACTACAAAGCGGTTTCGCGCGCCGCAAGCGAAACGGCTCAAGTGGAAAATCAAGAATTTACCACTTTGGCGGTCGTGGCAACTCCTCACCCCGCGCCAAAAATTTCTAACGTCGCTGTGGAATCTTTTGGCACTTCAACTGCCACCATCATTTGGACCACCGACATCTCCGCCGATTCCGAAGTGGAATTTGGCTCGACCGGGACTCAAGTGACGCCTTCCTTTCGTTTTACCCGAAACCTAGCGGCGGGTTCGCAAAATCTAGATGTTTTTCATCTTCAGTTAATTTTGAAAAATGAAGCTGGGATTTATCCATCGGGACTTTTGACCGGCTACTTTGGCCCCCTAACCCAAAAAGCTTTGACGCGCTTTCAGATAAAACGCAAACTCGAGCCTACTGGCAGGGCGGACGAGAAAACCCGCGTCGCGCTCGAAAATTTTTCTCGACGGTTGAAAATCGAAAGCAATACCCTGACCTCGATTTTTGAAAGAGATCTGGCTGTCGGCCAATCCGGCAGCGATGTTTTGGCGCTCCAGCAATTTTTAATCGATCAAAATTTCTATCCGGAAAAACTTTTGACTGGATACTTTGGCGAGCTGACTCGACAAGCGCTCATTCGATTCCAGCAAGCGCAAAACATCACTCCGGCTCAAGGATATTTTGGCCCAGTGACGAGAGAGGCATTACAATCAACGCTTTAGGAAGGAAATTAAAATTTAAAATATAGCTTAGTTAGAATCCTAAAAAAGAAAAACCGCTCACTCTCCGAAGAGAGTAAACGGTTTCAATGTGCCGGCGTCTCAGCCCCCACTTAGTTGGTTCTAGGGACAGACGAGACAGCGATGAGTTCATCAAGAAGAACGTTGAATACTCGACCCTTGCGCTCAATGCAAGCAGTGGCAACTTGAACGGCGGCGGCTTTGGCGAGGAGATAATCGCGCACATTCTTGCCAGTCGAGATTCCACCGACACCAACCACTTGAATCCGATCGTCAAGCGCGGCTCGAAACTGAACCACTTGACCAAGACCGATCCCGAACATAGCTGGGCCCCCGACCCCACCGAAACCGTTGTTCGGAGTGATAATCGGTTTAAGACTTTCTCCGAAAGCAAAGCCGTTTGGGAAGGTGTTGGTGGTCACGAGCGCTTTCACGATGGCGTACCTGTTGCAAATGGCAGCCATTCGTTTCAAGGCGGATGGATCGCTGAAGGGCGAAACCTTGAAGGCAACACGCGCGTCAGCCCCAACCCGCTCCGTGACCCGAAGCATGATCTCTTCGACGAGGTCAAAGTCGAACGAGATGACGGGCTTTTGCACGTTGCCGGCGACAACATTGGGGCAACCTAAGTTTTCTTCAACGATGTCGGCTCCGCCTCCCAAAGCCATTTCGGTTAGATCCACGTAGTCGCTTGCATTGAACCCAGCGACGTTCATGACAAGAGCTTTGCCGGCTTCATTGCAACGCCGGACGGCTTCGGGAAGATGTTCCTGCCAGTACTTGAGGCCCGGGTTTGGCATACCTAGCGAGTTCAGTGAAAACGGGTCTTGGTACGAGTAGACATTCCCTGAGTTGCCGTCCCTTGGTTCAACTGTTATCGAACCGATCACAACAGCTGAAACCATGGTTTTGAGAAAACCTTCGACGCCTTCTTCGCCTTCAAGCCGTTTACAGGTGCCACCGGCATTCATGATGGGGTGTTCGAGGTTGACCCCAGCCAGACTAACAGACAGATCGAGATTCATCATTTTCTCTCCTTTATTCTTTACGCGTCTATATTCAGTTGGAGCTTGTGCCAAATACAATCTAAAAGCTTTTTAAGTGTTTGGCAAGTGGGCGCTGGAGTTTTAAAAAAGCAAAGAGGCGGGCTGTGAAGTCCGCCTCTCGTGAGGAAATTCGGGTTGTCGAGTTAGATAGGTTGGGGTTCAGCGGCTTTCATCGCGGCCGAGAGTCTTTCCCAATCCCTCTTGGGCTTCCAGACAACGTTGCCGGCCTGGATATCGTCCACAACCGCGGGATTGTCTTGCTGGTACTGAACCGTTTCGATATGGAGCAGACTGAGGACACGTATGATAACTCCTACTCCTGGGACAACGTCGTGAGGAGATCGATTCAGAAAGCAAACCACCTCAATCACTTTTCCGCCCAACTCCTCAACAAGCCGGATCAACTGGTCAGTGGTCGAGAAGTTGTTACAAACATCCTCGACGATCACCACTAGGTCTCCCGGCCAGATCTCGTGGCGGTCGATCACCAAAATCGACTCTTCTCGTTGTCCGCCATTTGCCAGAGAAATGATTTTCTTCTCCGCAAAGATGACACGGGTACCGCTAGTTACTCGCCCAAGATCTCCAGCCAGGAGAATGCCGCCCATCGGAGAACCGAGAAAAACATCGACGCCCGAGAAAGGAAAGCGGTTTTCCATCTGTCGCGCGAAATGGTCGCGAACTGCCGGATACTGCTCGGCGCGGGCGAAGTTGTAATAAACATCACCCACGAAGTGCTCTCCGTCTAAACCGTACTTGCCAGCGTATCCGACAAGCGGCCCTAAACGTTTCCCGTCGGGCTCTTTCGGACACTCGTAGTACCCGCCGCAGTTACGCAGGGTGGCGAGCGGATCGTTTACGATGATTGTCGGCATTGCTCACCTCCATTCGATAGGCAACGAGTAATCGCGTCGTGGAGCTTTTGGGTTTCACGGCGAGCGGCTTCGGCGAAATCGGGACCATTTGAGGCAAAGATGATGCCACGGGAAGAGTTGATGATCATGCCTTGATCGAAACTGTCTTTGCCAGCCGCGACGGTTTTTTCGAGATCGCCACCTTGAGCGCCGATACCAGGAATCAAAATCGGCATGTCGCCCACGATCGCACGAACCTTTACGAGCTCTTCGGGATAAGTCGCGCCGACAACTACACCGCAGTTGCCATTTTTGTTCCATTCGCTTGCGACACGCCGCGCAACGAAGCGGTAGAGTGGCCCACCGTTCACGGGCAAGTTTTGAAACTCGCTTGCGCCCGGATTGGATGTGCGGCAGAGTACGAAGATCCCTTTGTCCACACGATCGAGAAACGGTTGCAGGGCTTCGCGACCTAGATAGGAGTGAACGGTGATGGCATCCACACCCAAGTACTCGAATGCCATCTGGACGTAGCCGTTGTTGGTGTTGCCGATGTCGCCACGTTTGGCATCGAGGATGACTGGGACTTCTGGCGCCAAGCTACGGATATCGTTAATCGTGTGACGCAAGACCTCAATACCAGCGCCACCGTGCGCCTCGTAGAACGCAACATTCGGCTTGTAGGCGCACACTAAGTCCCCTGTCCTTTCCACGATAGCCCGATTGAACGCGGCAATGGCAACATCGGCGGTACGTCCACTCCGCACACACTCGGGAATTTTCGCAAACTCACTGTCGAGGCCGACACAGACAAAATGCCCCCTGGCATTCTGGGCTCGTAGTAACTCCATGAAGTTCCGAGTACTCACTTGATCCTCTCTTTCCTTTTCGTTACGGTGATATTGTGATTACAACCCTATTTACTTGTGACTCTGTTGCTGGCTATAGACTACCTCGGAAGCTTGCGAGGGTCAAGTTCCAAGAAAGAAAAAACCGTCTGCCTCCTTTCGGAAACAAACGGCTTATGTAGCTCTTCCCTCTTGCGATCAAACCCCAACGGCGACTTCTTGTGCCTCTCGCTTTTTCCTTGCCATCCTCGCAAAGTTTCGATGCTCAATCTTCTTTGCCCATCGAATCAAAAGCGAGAGTGGCCAGCGAGGGTTAGGCCGAGTAAAGTCTTCGCTTCGCCATTCACCATTCGTGGAATACAACGAAGTCATTCTGACATACGTCCCAAAAATCCAGTCCCAAATCGGCAACAGGAAAAAACCCGAGATTGCCATGTTGCACATTGGAACGGCGTGGTGACGTAAGTGAAACCCGTACACCTTTTCCCAGAACCGGCCCCAGCGCGGATGATCAAACCTCGGCGACCAACGCTCAAAGGACCAGTGCTCAATTGAGTGATACCCTTCGTAAAGCGTCAGTCCTAGAAAAAGCGTGAAGTATCCCCCAAAAAACCAGGGAAAAGTCGGCATCATCCACTGCAAAAGAACAAGATAAACAGTCACCGGCAAAGCAAACACCAGCATCGCGTACCATGGAAAAAACGACGCCTCGTGTTGCTCTGGTTTAGTGATGGGATACTCGTTCTCGACCAAAAAAGAAATCACTTTTCCTTTTTCGGTCCGCTTCTTTTTAATTGCAGTAATTAGATGATGAATGAGGTGGTGGGCCAGATAAAGAGGGTAGAGAAAAGGAACGACGAATATGTGGAGTACAAAGATATGGAAAAGGTACTCCACAAGACTTGTCATCGTAAGCTTTACAACTCCAATCACAATCAGGTACTTCCACCAGACGGAAGCTGACTGCGCCTCCCAAAACCGATTCGGGACGCCCAGCCAACTAGCCACCAAGGTACTCACCGCCCAAAAAAGCGCGATGAGAAATGCGAAGTTAAGCGTGTTAATCACCAGAAAGCGCGGCAATGAAAACGGCCGTACCTTCTCCTCGTCTAAAGCTGTCTTTATATGCACAAGTTGCCCCTCTTGTTTTTAATCGTGAGCGAGCGAGCGGATGTAAAGCTGCTAAATCTAAGTATAGCATTTCGAAACAACATCCGCCTAATATATTTGGAGGAGCAAACTCTGGTGGGCGTTGCTGGGATCGGATAAATGATGATAAATATTGAGGTGTGTCTTGGAAGGATCGCCTCTCGCTTTTGCTAAAGCTCGAGACCTTCGCTCTCTCGTCGAGAGCTGCGGCTTACGGCTTTCCGACTTGCCCTCCTAACTTTTGGGTGTGTCTTTATACAACTCCGCTCGAACTCACTTTATCAAAAATTCTTGACCAAAGGAAGCCGCCCCGCTCTGTTCTTGCGAACAGGGCGGCGGGGCTACGCTTACGGCTCACGGGCAAAAATTGGGGGAGTTTGAGGGGGAAAATTTTTGCCCGTGAGCCGAACA
>JACQBP010000027.1 GCA_016194445.1 Candidatus Liptonbacteria bacterium
AGGAGGTCGAACCGAAGAAAAACTTTCGATTATTTCTCGCAGTAACCCGAGGATTTTTTGCTCATCAATATAACCAACCAAAATTTTGAGCAAAACTTCGTGATCGATATTTTCAAAAAACTTTCTGATATCGCATTTCAGAATCCAAACTGTGCGAGTATGGTTTCGGCTAACCTTGTAAGCCAAGGCTCGAAAACGGTTGATCGCCGTGTGTGTCCCTTTATTTAAGCGACAGGAGAAAGAATCCGCGGTGAATAACCTGTCAAAAAAAGGATAAAGTTTTCGGTAAATTGCGTGATGAAGCAAACGATCATGGACAGAAGCTTTATGAATATTTCTTGGCTTCGGATCAGAGATGTTGAAGGCTACGTAACCGCCATGGGCGTAAGAGAAGTTTACAAGCGCCCTATGAAGCGTTAGGATGTTATCCATTAACCTTAGCCCAAATTCCTGAATGTCGCGCTTACCGCGTTTCCCGCGCAAAAATTCCCGCCAGGCCAGAAGCAAGTTATCAACCGATATAATCTCTTCATAAATCAGCCCAAACTTTCTTTTCATAAAAAGATGACCTTGAGCCCCCCCCGCACTCTCGTTTGACCATTATCCAAAGATTAATCTCGAGCTACAAGCTCTGGCAGGATTTCCTACGCCACTTTCCGAAGACTTCCAGATACACGCTTGGCGAAAAAATCGATCGCCTCTTTATTGAAATTCTTGAGCTCACCCTGGAAGCGAGTTACTTACCAAGAAACAGGAAAGCTCCGTCAATCGAGAAAGCTGTCATCAAGTTAGGATCCTTAAAATTCTTCTTGCAAGTTGCTTGGGAAATTAAGGCTCTCAAAACCAGTCAGTATGCCTTAGTTTCCGAAAAAATCGATGAAATTGGCAGGATGCTAGGCGGATGGTTAAAACAAATATTAAGCTAAAGCAAAACCCCGCAGAAATGCGGGGTAAAGCAAAGCCAATTTCTGACGGCGGCAAAACGATAGAAGCCGCCCCACCCGTCGTCAACCCAGCGCAAACGCAGGTCACGCTCCGCATCATTCCGATTGAGGTAAGGAACGTTCCAGTTGCCGTTCGAGTTCTGCCAACGCGAACCAATGTTTAGAATGTCATCTACGCCACTGTTCCTCGAAAAAATCTTGGAACTGTATCTAATTTGGGATCTCATTCAGTAGATGATTCACCAGAATCACTCTGGGAGCTGACCTACTGGGCTAAATCCTCCAACATCCTAAACCAAGTAGCTTTGTTTTTGAAGAATCTGGTTGCGACACTGGAGCAAGAAATATCCGACCCCACTCTGCGCTTTTCTTGACCTAAAAAATCCTAAATTAGGAAACCGATTCTAGAATTCGGCCGCTTGAAGCCGTGGCCGCAAGCTTACGAGCCTACTATCCGTTTAGTATTTTAAAATAATTCTCGGGTTTTTCAAAATTTAAAATAAGAAAGGGCCCAAGGACAAAAATCCCCGGGCCCAAGTGATCAAGTGCCAAAGAGCCACTACTTGCTGACGGCGGCAAAACGATAGATGCCGCCCCACCCGACGTCAACCCAGCGCAAACGCAGGGCACGCTCCGCATCATGCCGAGCGAGGGCAGGAACGAGCCAGCGGCCGTGCGAGTGCAGCCAACGCGAACCAAGCGCGACCACTGGAAATTCTCGCTGAAGATCGGGGTGCTTCTCGCCGAGCGCGAGCAGTTCCGGTAGTTCGGCGGGTCGAAGTCCGAGTTTGTCGAGCTCACAAAGGACGTCGTCGGTGGTCATATCTCGTTCAAAATGGACGAGCTGGACTCCGACTTCGGCTGTGTCGTTTCGCTTCGACGGGAAGTGGTCTTGGGTAATATCACTGTTTACCCAATCGTACTTTCCAGCCGCGATTCCATCCGCCACGCTCCGGTCATAGTTGATCGAGAGGGTATAGGTGGGGAATTTCGGCTTGCTCGATTCCAAAATCATTTCCGCAAATCTTTCGATCAGCGGACTTTCCTCGGTAACCGCGGCGTGGAAATCCGCGTCGCTGATTCCCCGTTTCTGGCGGGCTTTTTCAAGCGCCGACCAGAAACCAGTGATCAAACCGGCGCCGCTCACCGTTGCGGGAACACTCTTTGCCATTTCTTGCTCCTTTGTTTGGCTCACCCCTCATCCCGACCCCATGTCGAGACCCCAGGCAAACCTTCAATATACCAAAAGCATCTTATCACACCCAATCCAATCCGTCAATAGCTTCATTTCTCCTTTATTTACGGGCTCTAACTTGCGTTTCCACCCTCTATCCCCTCACTCACTCCAATGTAAGGAAATTTCGCTTTCCGAAACCCCCATTTTTTACAAACTCACTGCCTTAGTGTAAATAAATTTTATTCTTGAAACCCCCGGAGTCAGCTTGGCATGGTCCCCGAGGTATCGAGGGGCAAGCTGACGAGGACAAGGGTAATTTATCGCTGGATAAATTACCCGGGTTGAAAGAATGAAATTTATTTACAATCAAAACAACTTCGCCTGATCCGTCATCACTCTCACTTCCACCTGCGCTACCTCCCCCGTCTTTTTATCCGGAATCAAAAACCGCCCCTTCGTTCGGTAAATGTCGTAAAGTTCTTTGGTGAGTCGCACGTCCTCCAAACAATACTTTTTGAGCTCCTCAATCTTTCCTTCCTTATAAAGCTCAATTGCTTCCGCTCCACTTCCACTTTTAGCCGCTCCCAAATTCGCTTCCGCCAACCGGCTCAAACTGATTCGACTCCCCGTCGCCATTTCAATTTCTTCGAGCAAATCCACCCGCTCCATCTTCCATAAATCCAAATCCCGCGTCGCCGCCTTCGCCTGAAAGTGAGCGTTCAAAACCGGCACGTCGTACCGATTACTGCTAAATCCTACGATTTTCTCCGCATCCCTAAAAATCTTTCCCAACTCCTCCATCTCGTCTTCCTCAAAACAAAAACACTTATTCTGCGAGTAAGAATAAACGCCTACGACCGAAATTTTGAGTGCGCCAAAATTATTCCAACCCACTCCCTCGTCAGTGAAAAAATTTTTCGTCTCAATGTCGAATACCAAAGTATCCACAGTAAATAAGTGAAAAGTTAAAAGGTCAAAGTTAAAAATTGATGTTGCTTTATGTTTTCAAAAACATAAAGCTGACCAGAATTTTTAATTTTAATATTTTATTTTTAAATTGTTTCAGACGTGCCGGTCGGCAACGTTCGAAGCCGCATAACTCGAGGGCTTAGTCTTCGGCTCGAAATTATAAGCCCGAATCATCCCTACTACTTCTTGAATCATCACCTTGGTCTCACCGTTTTCGCCGATATCCGCGTGAATTTCAAAATCAAATTTAATCTCCGGCAGTTTCTTGAGTTCGGTAAGTACCTCCTGCGCTACCTCAAGCGACATGATTACTTCCTTAATAATCCGGTCTCTTAAAGTATGAAACTTCCCAAGCTCTAACCGGCGCCAAAAATACCGTCCGCCGTTCCCCACTCGGTGTACCACGACCGCCGTCACAAAATCCGCCGCCGCGCCTCCGACCTGCTCCGAGTCGGTTCCGATCGTAATCTTGTATTGCCGCTTCGAATCCAGCTTCATAAAACCCACAATTTCTCCCACAATCTGGCCAACCGTGAGCTTCAAACCGTAAGAACTGTTAAATAGTAACTGATCCATAAATGTTGCTCCTAAGTTAGCAGTTTGAAACAAAAACGTCAAACCCAGCACCACAATGGCGATGATCCTTTCCTTTATTTTTTATCTTAAATTCCAGCTTAGACTCAAAGGTTGGTCGAATGAAACAACCGTGGATCATGACAAACTCGATTTGTCGCCATTGTGGTGCTGGGTCAAACCCGGTGGTGAAATTCGGACGAATTTCCAAGCTTTAGCTTTCCGAATTTCTACTACCCGGGTCAACTGGTGAGTGATCGAATCGGAACCAATTCACCGACAAAACAAAAAAAGGGTCCCCAAGTTACGATTAAACTTGACGACCCTATGTCGCGGCTTACCGAGCCGCCGTAGCGCAGTGAGGACACGCCGCACCATTTTTAGAAACCCTCCTTCTCTCCATCACCCGATCAACTCCCCAAGACGAATGACGATCCACCTTGCGCCGGGAAACAACCCGCACCGCCTTTCTGATCGATCCTTCTTCGTCTCCCAAGCACGCGGCAATCGCAACACTTTCCGGCGAACGACTCTCCCCTTCTTCCCTTATAAGAATCCGGAGTTCGTTCATCGCCACATCCACCGATCCAGTCTGCCACGCTCTCGACATGATCTGGTTTAGGAGAAACCGGAGTCTCTGATCGTTAATGGCTACACCACTCACTTTCCTCACCTCCTTCCTCAATGAAAGGTTGTTGGAACTTCTACCCCCAACCTACCTCTCTTAATAACGACTGTCAACTCAAACCGTTACTGGTCTTTTATCAAACTTTTAATAAATCCAGCCTCTTTGCGAGATTTCAGAGCAGAGTATTTTCCAAAACTTTTACCGGTCATAAGGACTTACACGCAAAGGAGCTGGATAAATCCCAAAATTTCTGCTTTTTTAGCCTCAAAAATTTCCCGCGTATTGGCCTCCATCGTTACCCGAAGTAACGGTTCGGTATTTGACGGCCGGACATTTAACCACCAATCGGGATATTCAACCGTGAGCCCATCCAATCGATCTTGCTTACCATCTTTATATTTTTCCGCCACCGCTTCAATCACTTTATCGCTCGGCATTTCTTGAAGCGGGAAATTGACCTCATCGCCTTTGTAATATTTCTGAAACGGCCGCACCATTTCCGATAACGGTTCACCGGATTGCGAAATAAGTTCTAGTAAAATTAAAAACGCGATAAACCCCGAATCGGCGTAGCCGTTGTCGCGAAAAGCGTAGTGAGAAGAAAGTTCTCCGCTTACAATCGCGTTCGTTTCCCTCATCGCTTTGGTTATATTCGCGTAACCTACTGGGGCTCTAATCGGTCGGCCACCCCACATCATCACCTGTTCCCTAACCATTTTCGAACAAATCACGTTATAAACCACCGCCGCCCCTGGTTCCCGCTCTAACATAAGCTTAGCCAACAAAAGCAACGTTATATCCGCTCGAATGAAATTTCCCTTCTCATCCACAAAAAATAACCGATCGGTGTCGCCATCAAAAATTACCCCGAAATCCGCCCCTGTCTCTAATACCTTGTCTCTAATCACTATCTGACTCTCCGGCATCAAAGGATTAGAAGGGTGATTGGGAAAATTTCCATCCAATTCAAAAAAAAGCGGGATTACTTTGATCGGCAATCTCGGCGCCAAAAGTGGCACCACTTTCCCAGCTAAACCGTTTCCAGCATCCACCACTACTTTGAGTGGTTTTACTTTCGAAACCTCTACAAAAGAAAAAAGGTGGTCTAAAAAAGCCGGCCAGAGATCGTAGGGAACGACACTTCCTGGCGATTCTGGAATATTAAAAGGTTGCTGAACTAATCGAGCGGCATCTCCTCCCCAAACCCATTCCATTCTGAACCCCGTGCTAAACTTCGACTCTTTTAAGCCTTGAGGCTGTCGAAGTTTTAGTACCGGGGCGCGCTTAGCAATCTTCATCCCGTTGTATTCCTTCGGATTATGCGAAGCGGTAATCATGATCGCCCCCGCGTAATTCAGTTTATGGACCGCAAAATAAACCCCGTCGACTGGCACTAGTCCCAAATCGTGAACGTCCGTGCCCACTCCAATCAGCCCTTTAACCAAGCCGAGGAAAAGCTCCTCGCTTCCAATCCGCATATCCCTGCCTACCGCCACGGGTCCTTTCCCAAACATCGTCCCCAAAGCCTTCCCAATCACCTCCGCCACCTCACCGTTAATTTCGGTAGGATAAATTCCCCGTACATCGTAGGTTTTGAAAATTGATTGATTAATCTTGGGAGCATCCATCATCCTAATCTTAAGCCATTACTTGCCCAGCACCACAACTTCGATTTTCTTATGTTTTTTGCTTTTCCAATGTGCATCCAAACGAGATAAACTAAGTATACCTCGGTGAAAATTTCAATCAACCGACCTTCGAAGTTGTGGTGCTGGGTTTGTTTTTTTCCAATAAATAGAAGAAAATTATCTTATTGAGTCCATTCACTTTCGTAAAAATTTAGTATGGCCAAAAAGAATAAAAAACGTCGCGACGAAGAAGAGGATGAAGGTGGTTGGTTAAAATCGGCTACCAAGCGCTCCATCTGGGGCATCGCTTTAATCGGCCTCGGCTTGATTTTAGTGCTCGCCAGGGGCCATAAGGCTGGGCCAGTGGGAGAACTTATTTTCAAACTTTTAAATACCCTACTCGGCTGGGGCTATCTCATTCTACCCGCGAGTATAATTTTAGCCGGCGGCGCTATGATCCTAACGAGTAAAAAGCGTCCCTCCTGGTTAGTCTTTTCCGGCGCCGCTCTCCTGCTTCTCTCCTCCCTCGGCCTCATCCAAATTTTCGCGCCCGAGAAAGGCGGTTGGTTAGGCTTTGCCCTAGGTTCCTTAAAAACTCCTTTCGGCCAAATCGCCGCCACCGTGATTAACTTAAGCTTCCTAATTATCTCCGTCCTTATCACCTTAAACATCGCCATCAAAATCACCCTGCCTAAACGCAAGGAAAAAATCACCGCCGTCGAACCGACCTCCGAAGAAGAGCCCGAAGAAGCCGAAGCGGAAGAAGAAAGTGAGGAAGCGGAGGAAACCCAAGAAAAAACTCAAAAAGAAGAAAGTAGTCTTAAAAAAGGTATCACCGCTCTTTTCTCGACGCCCCCCAAAGCCAAAAAAATAACGCCTCGAAAAATCAAGGACTACATCTCTCCCCCGCTCGATCTTCTAAAATCTTCTTCGGAAAAACCCACGACCGGCGACCTCCGCGCTAACGCGAACATCATCAAACGCACTCTTGAATCCTTTGGTATCCCCGTCGATATGGGCGAAATCAATATCGGCCCCAAAGTCACCCGCTACACCCTAAAACCCGCCGAAGGTGTTAAGCTCTCGCGCATCACCGCTTTAAGCCAAGATCTCGCCCTCGCCCTCGCCACCCACCCTATAAGAATCGAAGCTCCCATTCCAGGGAAGTCCCTGGTCGGTATTGAAGTGCCCAACAAAGCCGCCGCCTTGGTCCGCTTGGGCAGTTTAATCGGGTATCAAGATTTCCAAACCGCCGGGCCTCTGGGTTTTGCCTTGGGGCGAAATGTGAGTGGCGAACCGATTTTTGCGTCTATCGACAAAATGCCCCACCTCCTCGTAGCTGGCGCGACCGGCTCTGGCAAGTCCATCATGATTCACTCGATTCTTATCTCTCTCCTCTACAAAAACTCGCCCTCCACTTTAAAAATGATCTTGATTGATCCGAAGCGCGTCGAACTCTCCGTCTACGACGGCCTTCCTCACTTGGCCACCCCCGTCATCACTCAAAACAAAAAAGCCATCAACGCTCTCCGTTGGGCCATCAGCGAGATGGATCGCCGCTACGATCTTCTCCTTAAGGCCTCAAAGCGCGACATCAAAAGCTACAACGAAACCAATCCCGAAGAACCGATCCCTTATCTTTTAATCGTCGTCGATGAACTCGCCGACTTAATGACCTCTTATGGCCGAGAATTGGAAGGTTCGATTGTGCGCTTAGCGCAGATGGCCCGCGCGACCGGCATCCATTTAATTCTCTCCACCCAAAGACCGTCCGTTGAAATCATCACTGGATTAATCAAAGCCAATATTACGAGCCGCATCGCTCTTCAGGTCGCGAGCCAAATCGACTCCCGCACCATCCTCGACACCTCCGGCGCCGAAAAACTTTTAGGCGGCGGCGACCTCCTTTTTATCTCCTCCGAACTTTCTAAACCCAAACGTATCCAAGGCGCCTACTTAACCGAAGAAGAAGTTAACAAAGTCGTCGACTTCATTAAAGAAAATAACGAATTTGAAGCCAGCGAAGAGGAAGAAATCGATCTCGAAAATGGATCCAATGGCAACGGTAAACAGGATGTCCTCGAAGGCTTTGGGGGCGAATCCGAAACCGACGACGAGCTTTACCTCGAAGCCGTCCAAGTGGTGAGCGAAGCGGAGAAGGCTTCGGCTTCCCTCCTCCAACGCCGCCTGAAAGTCGGCTACGCCCGCGCCGCTCGTTTGCTTGATTTGATGGAAGAAAACGGTTTAATTGGTCCCGGCGACGGCGCCAAACCCCGCGAAGTTTTCTCGGACAAAATCGGCGCCGACTTCCCGTCTAAATTTAACGAAGACCAACTTTAATTATGGAAAATGATTTTAGAGCGTTTTTGAGCGCCAAACTCAAAGAAAAAGGATTAACTTTGAAAAAACTCTCCGAACTAACCGGCATCATTTTAAAACACTTAGAAAATCTGAACTCCGGAAATCTGAGCGATCTCCCGCCATCTCCCTATCTCCACGGCTATTTAATAAAAATCGCTGAAGTTTTAGAATTCGACGCCGAAGAATGGTGGCCGGTTCTAAAAAGCGAAGAGGAAGTTTCTTCCTCGGGCGCCGAAGACGCCCTCCCCAAAAATCGCTTTGCCAAAAAACCTCACACCAAAAAAATCTCTCTGGCGCTCATTGGCCTGGTTGTTCTTTTACTTTTTGGCCTCCGTCTGCCTAAAATCATTGGCCTGCCCGAAATCGCCGTTACTTATCCAAGTGGTGATGCCACCCTGACCGTCTCCGCCGAAGAAATCACCGTTCAAGGTAGTTTGAAAGGCGGCGACAAAGTGATGCTAAACGGCGAAGCTATTCCCCTAAACGCCGATGGCTCTTGGCAAAAAAGTATTCTCCTTGCGCCCGGCTTAAACACGATCGAAATCACCGCCAAAAAATTCTTGGGCCGAGAAACTAAAGTCACTCGCCAAGTTATCTACGCACCTAGCGAAGAAAAAAACCACAGCTCCTCCACTCCCTCTTCCACTAGTCCCACTGATAACTAAAATTGGCAAAAAAATGAGCCGGAAACGCGTTGAAACGCCTCCAGCTCATGACTTCGGATTCACCGAAACAGCGACTAAACTTAGTCGCCATCAGTTGGCTCATTCTGGCTCATCCGAAGAAAGGGAGCACCGTTCGGTTGGTATTCTAGCTCTCCTTAACCTCCTTTCCTTGGTTTGAGGTTGAGACAACCCGAGAAAACATTACCAGTCATTGTGATTGACTACGTGCCGTCCGCATCTCCGCCGGCCCGTTAGTTTCCGTCTGATGGCTCGATCCGGAACCCACCGTTTGTTGGCTCGGAGCGGCAGTTCCCTTCCAGCCGATCCGACGATGCACACGGATCCGTAATATCTCTCGCTCTCTCGCCTCCGTACGGATCGCGATACCACGTGGAATCTCCCATCTGGCTCTCACCTCCCTTCGCCCGATCGTTTTGGGTTACGAGTCTACGCCTGTCTGATCTGGCTGAAATCATCCACCGGTGTTTCCGTCATCACCGCGGACTCTTGCATCCAAACCTGCGCCACTCGAGTAGCCACCAGCACCGCCTTCATCCCCGTGGTAACCATCGCTGTCAGCTCCAGCGCCGCGCCGGAAATCCGTTCCATCCCAGTTCATGAGTCTCACCTCCTCTTTTTGAATTCTACTTGTCTCTTGTCTCTTTCCTACTTGTCGCTTCCCGGACTACATGGTGAAAAGCCGCTCCCCCGACAAGATCTCGCTGATCATCCGGAGCGTCTTTTCAACCGGTGAATGCATGATGTCGTGCGTGTTGAAGGTGCTCTTTGATAGGAACCGCTTTTGCAATCCCGCCGGACCTGCTCCCATTTTCGTCTCCGACCTCAAACAATCCGCCCGAGAAGATCCAGACCACGGGACTTCCTTCCGAAGCGACCCCGTTCTTTTTACCTCTTTTCTTTTCGGCACACTTACCTCCCCACAAATTGTCAAGGTTTCACGCTTTCAAATGCACAAAACCACTAGCTTAATTATACCCCAACTGTATTTGTAGATAAACCCCAAGTTTTGTAGAATAACCTTAATGACCAAAAAAGATAAACCAGAATCCCACGACGAGCCCAAAGTTCACTCTGCCGGCAAAGAAGAAAAAGGTAGTATCGAGGAACTTCTGGGTAGTATGCGCGCCAAGTTTGGCGACGGCGCCATTATGACCTTGGGCGAAACCCACAAGGTTGACATCGCTTCCATCCCCACCGGTTCTTTTTCGCTCGACATCGCGCTTGGCATCGGCGGCCTCCCGCGCGGCCGCATCATTGAAATCTTCGGCCCGGAATCCTCCGGCAAAACCACCCTCGCGCTAAACGTCGTCGCCCAAGCCCAAAAGCAAGGCGGCAAAGCCGCCTACATCGACGCCGAGCACGCCCTCGATCCTGAATATTCCAAAAAACTCGGTGTCAAAATCAATGATCTTTTAATCTCCCAACCCGACAACGGCGAAGAAGCGCTCAACATTTTGGAATCTTTAGTCCGTTCGAATATGGTCTCTGTGGTTGTAGTCGACTCTGTCGCCGCCTTGACTCCTCGCGCGGAAATCGAAGGCGAGATGGGCGCGCAATTCATCGGTCTTCAAGCCCGCATGATGTCTCAAGCTTTGCGAAAACTAACCGCCATCTCGGCCAAGTCTAACACGCTCATTATCTTCATCAACCAAATCCGCATGCAAATCGGCATGATGTTTGGCAACCCCGAAACCACGCCCGGCGGCAAAGCCTTGAAATTTTATGCCTCGGTCCGAATCGACGTCCGCCGCATCGCCCAAGTTAAAAAGGGCGACGAAATCATCGGCTCGCGCGTCAAAGCTAAAGTCGTCAAAAATAAAGTCGCCGCGCCTTTCCGCCAAGCCGAATTCGACATCATGTACGGCGAAGGTATCTCCTACGAAGCCGACGTCTTAAACGCCGGGCTGAAAGCCGGCGTGATTACCAAATCCGGCGCCAGCTACAGTTTCGAAGGCGAACGCCTCGGCACCGGTTTTGATAACATCCGCGAGAAGTTGAAAGACGACAAAAAACTCTTGAATGAAATCAAGAAAAAGATCCTAAAAAACCCCAAAGTCGAAGCTTCCCCGGAATAGCCTCTCTATAACTTTTAGTTTTTATTTTTAATTTTTTATTTATCTACAATCGCCCCACCGCTTCCACAAAACCCGCCTCCGAAGTGCTAAAAATAAAATAATCGTGGAAGTAACCATACACCAAACCAGCCGAAACTTGGGCGAACTTCAAAACCCTCGCTGGCTGGCTACTACTAATGAGGGTGTCTCGAAAAACTCCGGCTCGGCTCCCAGGATTAGTTAAAAATAATTTTTCAAGATCGGCGGCCGCCTCGAGTTTCGCAATCTCGGGTCTAAGCGTCACCCAAGTTTTTCCTTGGTTCAATTTAAGGATAAAGCCCGGCCAAAATCCGTTCTTATCCTTGTAAACAAAGTGGGTAAAATCGTAGCTTAGGTTTAAAGCCAAAAAATCTTCATCCATCACCTTTGCTCCCGTTACTTCTAAAAATTGCGAAAAAGAAAGGACTTGGCCATCTCCATCCTTAACCTCAATTTCCCAAAAAGTCGAAGTTGAATTTTCCCGCGCCAGTAGATCTAAAATTTTTTTGTTGTAGTCTGCCAAATCGCCGGCGGCGCCGACCGGATAACTCACCGTGAGCGCCAAAACCCTTGGCGCTGGCTCGGCAAAAAATGATTGATGCTCAAATTTAGGGATGTTGAGATGAGCCGGCACTTCTGGTAAAGCCGAATTCTCCGTGGAAGTTGGATTTACCGCCGCCGGCGCGGTTTGATCCTTTTTGATTAAGGGGTAAAAAAAATAAACTAAAGCTCCTAAAATTAAAATCATTGCCACTACCCAAAAAATTCTCGAAAAAATCTTCACTGACTGGGCAGTGGAAGTTTTGCCTGGCGCTGCTTGAGGCGTCCGATCCGCTAAAGAAATTCTTACTGATTGCGGCGACCCTCCTCCCGAAAGCGCCATCGATTTCACGTCCGACTCTAATGTTCTAACCGTCACCTCTGTATGGGGCGGCGGCACGTAAGTCGCCCGATCTCGATCTTCCGGATTGTTGTTCGCCAAAAAGTCAGCCATACCCAGTAGTGAAACTGCGACCATTTAAAAATCTTATGGCGTTTAACTCAGTATTTATCATCGAACAGCATTAATTTCCCCGACTATTTCAGTTGTTTGGGGCGAATACAAGTCGCAGTTCTACTACTGGGCATACTTTAATTATAGCAGTTTTTTTGCTATCTCCCTTAATCTAAAACCTCGAACCCCAAACCTTTAACCTATTGCTGCATCTGCTTGAGCGATAGTCCAATTCTTCCATCTTCCACCTTAATCACCTTTGCTCTCACGTGCATCCCTTCTTTGACCACTTCGTTCACACTCTTCACAAATCCGTTTTTAAGCTCGGAGACGTGAATCATCCCGTCTTTCCCTCCACCCAAATCCACAATCGCTCCAAACTCCAAAACCTTAATCACTTTTCCTTCAATAATTTCTCCCACTTCAAAATCTCTCGTCAAAGATTTTATCTCATTGACCGCTTGGTTCATTCTTTCGTGATTCGTTCCCGAAACAAACACCGTCCCGTCTTCATCAATATCAATTCCCGAAAGTTCGTATTTCGCGATAAATCCGTTAATCGTCTTCCCACCCGGCCCGATCAAAAGTCCGATTTTTTCTTTATTAATCTTAAAGTGAGATATGGCCGGCGCGTAACTCGAAACTTTTTCTCGCGGAGCTTTCAAGACTCCACTCATAAACTTCAAAATGTGCAGCCGCGCTTCTTTTGCTTGGGCTAAAGTTTTCGCCAAAACCTCAACCGGCACACCAGCTACTTTGACATCCATCTGAATGGCCGTCACTCCCTCTTCTGTTCCCGCCGCTTTGAAATCCATATCTCCGTGATGATCTTCCGGGCCTTGAATATCCGTGAGTATCTTATAATTTGGTCGTTGGTCGTTGGTCGTTGGTCGTTGGTCTGTCATAAGCCCCATCGCAATTCCCGCCGCTGGTTTTTTGATTGGGATTCCCGCGTCCATCATCGAAAGCGCGCTGGCGCAAACCGTCGCCATCGAAGACGAACCATTCGAAGAAACAATTTCCGAAACCACCCGAATGGTGTAGGGAAATTCGTCTCTTGAAGGAATCAAATGCTTCAAAGCTTTTTCGGCCAGTGCGCCGTGTCCGATTTCCCGCCGCCCCGGACCTCGGAAAGTGCCGGTCTCACCCACCGAATAGGGCGGGAAGTTGTAGTGCAAAAGAAAGCGGCGCTTGCCAGTCGTCTCCATCGTTTCCACAATCTGCTCCGCTCCCGGCGCTCCGAGCGTGGTCACCGCAAGCGCGTGGGTATTACCTCGCATGAAAAGCGCCGATCCATGAGTTCGCTCAAACAAATGCACCTCCGCCTCGAGTTCCCGCACCTCTTCGAGTCCGCGTCCATCCGGCCGCTTATCATTCTCTAAAATGTTTTTGTGTACCAGCCGATCCGTCTCCTCATCAAAAATAAAATTGGCTTCCTTTGCCAATTTTGACTTATCGTTATCAGGAAAATTTTCAATCAGATGACTAACTAATTCTTTTTCCAAAGTCGCCAAACTTTCGTAATACTTCAATCGGTCTTTCGTATAAACCGTCTCTTCTAATTTCCCCTCCAAAAACTTCGCCGCCGCCGCTTTAACTTGCGGATCAATTTCAGCCAACACAAGCTCCGCTTTTTCTTTGCCGATTTCTTTCACGATTCCTTTTTGAAAATCCACTAGTTTATCAATTTCCTTCTGGGCCAATTCAAAAGCCTTGACCGCGTCTGACTCGGGTGTCTCTTTTCCACCGAGCTCCACCATGTTAATCGCGCCTTTCACGCCCGCCACAAATGTGTCAAAAACAAAATCTTCGGCCTTCAGCTCCGAATTATTGGGATTCACTAAAAACTTGTCGCCCACTTTTCCGATTCTCACTCCCGCGACCGGTCCTCCCCACGGCACATTCGATATCGCAAGCGCCGTTGAAGCGCCCATCAGTCCCACAAAATCCGGATCGTTTTCTTCATCGTAAGAAAGAATGGTGACCACCACCTGAATCTCTCTCCGAATCCGATTATCAAAAAGTGGTCGCAGTGTCCGGTCCACCAACCTGCCGGACAGAATCGCTTCCTCTGACGGCCGGCTCTCTCGACGAATAAACCGCGAACCGATAATTTTTCCCGCCGCGTAAAATTTTTCTTCGTAATCCACCTTGAGCGGCATATAATCCGTCGATGAATCGTTTTTGGCCATCACGACCGTCACAAGCGCGATCGTCTCGCCGTATTTAGCCAAAACCGCCGCATTCGTTTGCGGCGCAATCTCCGAAATTTCCAAAGTTAACGTCTTCCCTTCTATTTCTGTTTTAAATTCTTTTCTTTGCATAGTTAATTTGTTTTTATTAATACCCATCCCGCTTCGGGATACCAAAATTTTTCATTTTGATTTTTAAATTTTTATTTCCGCAGAATAATGCGCGGCACTTCCTCGAGGTTTATAAACCGGTCCGCCGACTCTTGGACTTTCGAAGACGTGCTCCGTTTAAAAGCCGCCACTTCCACTAGTCTGCCGACTCCCCACTTTAAATAATCAATGAGTGGTAAAAAATCGCCATCTCCAGTCACAAGCACCACCACATCCAAAAACGAAGACATCCGAATGGCATCCACTGCCATTCCCACATCCCAGTCCGCCTTTTTTAAACCATCTGGGTAAATTTGTAAATCCTTGCTTCTAAGTTCCAATCCCGACTTCTCTAACGCGTCAAAAAAAGCCGCCTCCCCTTGAGCCGTCTCACTTTTCACCACGTAGGCCATCGCTCGAATCAGTTGTCTCTCGCCAACCAAAGACCGCATTAGCTCCGGATAGTTAATTCGCCCGTGATAAAGATTTTTTGAGGAATGATAAAGATTTTGAACATCTACAAAAATCCCAACTCTTTGATTCGTATAATTCATTCCTGGTTTCATGAAATTAAAAATTTATTTAAAGAGAAAATTCAGTTTTTGATACCCCCCAGCCGGCGAGCTCGGCGTCCCGACTTTAAGTCGGAACTCACCGAGTGAGGACAGGATTATTCGCCGCTGGAGCGAATAATCCAAGGTTGAGAAAACTGAATTTTCTCGAACAAATCACGTTACTTTTTCAGTCCCAACTTTTTAACCACCTTCCCGTAAATCTCGGGCTTTCTTTTTTTCAAATAATCCAAAAACTTCCGGCGTTTGGAAACCATCTTCAAAAGTCCCCGCCGCGAATGGTTGTCTTTTGGATTCTTTTTTAAGTGTTTGGCTAATTCATCAATCTGCCGGGAGAGAACCCCCACCTGCACCTCCGCCGACCCGGTGTCTTTCTCGTGAGCCTGATGCTCGCCAATCACTCTCGATTTTACCCTCTTAGTTAACATGTTTCCCGATTCTAACTTAAAACCTCCAAAAAAGCAAATGACAACCCTTCTTTTATCTTTTCCTATTCGCGTTATTAAATGAAATTCGTATATTCGTGAATACTCTTAACCTGTCGCAAAATAATATGCTATATTTAAAAGGAATAACTAATTAACCTAAGTGCCCTAATTATTCTAATCAATTTCCAATACTAGAAATCCAAAATTGGGAATTGGTTTTTGGGATTCCTGCCTGCCGGCGGGCAGGTGATTAGGTCAATTAGAAATTAGAACAATTAAAAATTCGTTTCATTCCTATGAAAGTCGAAACTCTCCTCCAAGACTACTTGAACTATTTGGAGATCGAAAAAAACCGCGCCCCCAAAACTCGGGAAAATTATGAGCGTTACCTCAAAGAATTTCTGAAGTTCGCCAAAGTAAAATCGCCCGAAGCCATCACTGATCGCCTCGTCACCGAGTTCCGCCTTTTTCTCTCCAGGCGCGACATCAAAAAAATCACCCAAAGTTATTATGTCATCGCCATCCGCAACTTCCTCAAATACCTCATCAAAAAAGATTACCAAGTCCTCTCGCCGGACAAAATCGAACTCCCCAAAATCTCTCGCCGTCAAATCGAAATTTTAGAGTATAAAGACTTAGAAAGAATGCTCGCCTTGCCAGATGGCTCGAATCTAAAAGGCTTAAGAGATCGCGCCATTTTGGAAACTTTTTTCTCGACCGGCCTGCGTCTCTCCGAACTCTGCTCGCTTGACCGCTATCTAGACTTCGAAAGAGGCGAACTGACCGTCCGCGGCAAAGGCGACAAACTCCGCGTCGTCTTTCTTTCCAAATCCGCCAAAGATGCTATTAAAAAATATTTGGAAAAGCGCGGCGATCCCGAAAAAGCGCTTTTCATCAGCTTCACTAAAAGCAAAAATCCAAAAATTCTCGGACGTATTATCCCAAGAACCGTCCAGCGGATGGTCAATTTCTACGCCCGCAAAGCCGGCATTGTCGGCCACGTCTCTCCTCATCAACTCCGCCACCAATTCGCCACCGATTTATTGCTAAACGGCGCGGATCTCCGCTCGGTTCAAGAAATGCTCGGCCACGCCAATATTTCAACTACCCAAATCTACACCCACATCACCAACAAGGAACTCAAAGAAATCCACGAAACCTTCCACGCCCGCCGCCGCAAATAACGTGTCGATATCGCCGCCTTTCAAAAAGTCATAACACCCCAAATTCTAACCCACTATCTGTTTACTATAGTATTCGACGATCGTAAGAAACTATAGTAAAATTTAATGAACTAAACTATAAAACCCAGAAAATTATGAGGGGGAAAATAACCACCAAGATCCTGGAAGTCATCGGGGAAGCAACCCTAGCCACCGCCGATGTTATCTCCGCTCTTTTGAGCGCTGGTTATGGTGCCTCTTATGGAAAAATGAGCAAAGAACTTAGAAATATAGAAAGTCGCCGAACCCAAAGAAACCTCGAGCTCCGGGAAAAACAGAAATTTTATAATCTTTTATACCAGTTGAAAACTGACGGTCTTATTCAGGAAAAAATGAATAATCAAAAAGAAAAAATTCTTACCCTTACAACAAAGGGCAGAAAAAAGTTAGAAAACCTAAACCAAAAGTTATCAACTTCTTTACCGACTATCGAATACGAAAAGAAAAAAAATGATAAAGCCACGATTATATCTTTTGACGTTCCGGAAAAGGAGAGTCGGAAAAGAAATTGGTTAAGAGAAACACTGAAAGGAATGGGATTTGAAATGATCCAAAAAAGTGTGTGGATCGGGAAAATCAAAATACCGAAGGATTTTCTTATCGATCTACGAAAATTAAAAATAATAGACTTTGTCGAGATTTTTGAAGCTGAGAAGTTGGGTAGTCTTAAAACAAAAATAAAGTAAGAAATTAAACTAGCTAAACTAGTTATTTACTATAGTATCTAACGATCGTTAGGTACTATAGTAAAACCACAAGATGAAAAAACGGAAACAACTAGTGGGCAGGGAGGGGCTCGAACCCTCAATCCCTTACGGGCACAGCGTTCTAAGCGCTGCACGTATACCAATTCCGCCACCTGCCCCTTAAAAAACACCCTTGCCCTCCCATAGCTCCGCAGCGAAGGAGAGTCGGCTTTTAACCCTTATAAAACAAGGCTTAAAACAATTATTCCCGCACAAGAACCATTAGAACATTACACCATTTATTTTCATTTGACAAATCAAAAATTTTATGGTAGCATCTGGCCGTGGCAGAAACCCTGGGTGTTCTCTGGTAAAGAGGCACCAGTCCATCGCCCAAACCGCGAATGGCAAAGGGTAACTTGCCATTCGCAACTCGACAACTGAATAGAATCTAACCGATAAACGAAGGAGTCTAGCATGGCAGAAAATGCCGCAAAACCAGCGCTCACTGGTAGTAAGAAACAGACCCAAGATCAACTCTGGGGAGCAATTCTGGGTTTACTCGATGTCCCAATCCGAAAAGCTGCTCAAGCCCTAGCGGCGAAAGTTCCTCCGGGTAGCATTATCCGGAGCGAGGAACTTGAAACTACTGTGGGAGTCATCAAGGGTTTTGTTGAAGCGTGGTCAGATAAACTTCATCCCATTTTGGGAAGATCTCTCGAGAGAGGCACCGACTTTCTCGATGACTTCTCAACCGCGCTTTCCTACACTGGTCATCCTCAACACAAAGCGGCTAAAGCGGCGCTTGAGGGGTGGCGTCAAAGTTTCTTTGCAAATGCCCAAAAGCGTTTACAAAGAACACCGGCGCACAGAATCCAAGATGAGTTGGGGAAAATCAAAGCGGAATTCGACGCCGCGATGATTTTACTTGATCACATCGAAGGTAAGGTGGAAATTCCAACCACTGGAACTCCAGCTCCAAGTCACAAATGGCTCGAAGAATGGCAGAGGTTTAAAAGTCGAGCTGTCAGTGGTATGTCAAACATCGTCCGGCGGCTCGAGTCTTTACCAGGCGCCAGAACCGGAAAACTGAACGACTGGAGACGCGAAAAAACTGCGTCATCAAACGGAACACAAGGAGCACCCTTGAACACATCGCCTGCAACACCGCCACCACTTCCGCCGAATCCGCCCGCAACAAATCCAGGAGGAGGATTCTGGCAGCAGGTATGGCTGGGTTTCCAGAAACTCTGGGCTATTGGCAACTTCTGGCTCCGGTGGCTAATCTTGATCGTCGCCGCCTGGCCAGTGCTGTTGATCCTCACAAACTTCACGCACTCCCCGAACCTCCTGCACGCGATCGCCTTCGTTCCAACCATCGCGATCATCGCAGCCATCCTTATCTGGATCGATCCGATCCTCTTGGGCATCATCTACGCTCTCGACCGGCGGTTCGTCGGAATCCTGCCGAGGGTCATGGTGCTCTTGGCGATCTACACGGGTTTGGCTCTCTTTACGAGCTACTTCCCGATCGGATTCGGCGCGATGCTAGTGCTACTCGTGGCCACTCAAGGCCTTTTCTTCAACAAACTCGGAAGAGGGCCAAAGTGGCTGAGCGCCACCTTCTGGATTGCCATCTTCTTAGTCGGCGTTCCAGCTGTTTATGGTCCCACTATCGGATTCATGAACAGCTACATTGTGGGCTGGATCCAACTCACCTTCGGAGTCACGAGAAAAATGGCGTGGGTGGTTCTGCTTACAATCCCCACGCTGACTCTTCTCGGATTGCTCTCGAAAAACCTCACAGCCATCATCGGAGATAAAGGCACGAAGTGGGTGGTTAGAATCAGCCTCGCCCTATTAGTCTTGGGACTGTGGCAACTCTTCCACCAACCCGACCGCCTCTTCAATCCCGAAACGGGCAAAGCCGAGTTCAAAGTCGGCTGTGCGACCAAGACGGTCTACTCGAATCTCCCAGTGGATACTAACATCCAATACTCCCCCTATAACGGAGAAAAACTCCGAACTGGTGAGTCTAAAGATGTGAGTCTATCCGCCTTCACCAAAAGGCCACCAGACACCCTTCGTCTCGCGATCACCCACGACCCCGAAAGCGTGGATGATTACATCACTCCTCCGCGAAGAGAGGCGGTGGTCATCGTGCCAAAGAGTCCGGGTGACAGCTACCTCGCGACCTCTCCGATCCGAATCGTTGGCATCTCTTACTGGCGGACCGATCCATCCCAGACCACCTGGTACCGCTATTACCAGAATGGCCGATGGTTTCCTTGGGAAAAAGACGGACCAGCTGAGAAGCCCCAGACTCCTAAGGACGCGACCATGATTCAATACTGCGCGCTCCCCCATCGGGAAAACCCGATGGGTTGGATTGCTCAGTAACAATACCCACCCCCGCGCGCGCAAACGCCGGGGGTGATTTTTTTATTTTTCCCAAAGTTAAAATAAAGATTCTAAAAACAAAAAGCTTCGACCTTTGGTCGGAGCTTTTTGGTAAAAACTCAATCTTCTCTTAACTTTCTTTATGGGGTTTATTGCAATGGATTACTTATAGCTTGCGCACAATCAACTCCGTTGGCAATAATGCTTTGGACTATAAAAGGCACCGCCCGCGCGAGCAACCCGACCGCGACCGCAATCGCCGCGTAGAGAATCTGCTTGTTGGCCGCGCTCACCTTCTCCGCGTCTCCGCCGGCCGTCAAATACTTGAAGGCTGCCATAATCACAAAGATCACCGCCAGAATAATCAGCACCACGAGCAAAACGTTGGCTATCCTTTCAATAAGGGCTACAACACCGCACAAATTTTTGATATCACTGCCAGCAACCCTAATGTCAGGAGCAGCACCGGCAGGCTGCGCTAAAACCAAAAGCGGCACTAAGAGTTGAGAAGCTAAAAGCGCCACCGTGATTCCTCTTTGTATTTTTGTCATCTTTCTTTTAAATATCTGTTCGCTTCTTTATCTAAACTCACCCTCGACCTTTCAATCCTTTTATTTTACCCATATGTCTTAAAAATTTCAACCCGGTGCTACAAGTGGGACATTTCTTAATTTTAAGCTAATTTGAAGCTACCGACTCAATTATTATCCACACTAAGCATAAGATGTCCGAAGATGGGTTGACTCATCCCACTTGGTAGCCACCGGGTCAACCCAGCGCCACAAATAGGACATTTTTTTGTAATTAGCATTTAACTTGAAATTAGGTTTTGACGTCAGTCGGGTATTAAAGTTTGATACAACAAGTTATGAAGCCCAAATCCTCTTTGTGGTGCTGGGTCAACTCCCTCCATTATTACAGACTCCTCCGGGGCACGTTCCCCCGCCAACGATGCTCTCGATTATCAAAACTACCCCTTTAGCCAAGAGAATCACCGCAAACCCGACCGCCGCGTAAAGAATAGTTCTCCTCCCCGTGCTGAATTTCTCGGGGTCTCCGCCCGCCGAGAGAATCTGAAACCCTCCGACCATCACCATCACCGCTACAATCGGCGCGGAGAGCACAATCAATCCATTTAGCACTTTATCCACACAATCTTGTAGCGGTTGAACGTTCGGGTCGTTCCCACACTTTAAAGGGTTAAGGATATCGAAACTAGAATCGGTTCCCCCACCTTCTCCGCCCTGAGCCCCCATCGCCGTTCCGCCTAAACCCCACAGAATAAAGAAGATGAGTAAAACTTTAAAAATTCTCTCGGCTAAAAGCATGATTTAAATAATATCATATATTTACAAAAAAGACTTAGGGACAAGCCGACACATACAAGTGAACATGAGGCGCGGTCCCTTCCGTGCTTAAAGCGCCGCCTGGGCAGGCCTCATATTCATTTTTAAATCCCAACCCGCACTGGCTAGCCGCGTCCAATAAATTACTGACAACATTACACGAATCATTAAAATTGTTTGGTGTCGCGTCAACTGCGCAACCGGTGCTGTGATGTGAATCTTGATGGGGACTGCTTGTCGGGTAAGCCTCAGTTATCCTTATTGGTTGCGATAAAAACCCACTATAGTGCGACGCAAGTTTTCCTCCAGTACAAACCAAAGCTTCCGCCATTTTGGGATTAACCTGGCGGCCATTTTTATACCAAAACGTTCCCCCGCTAAATGAAACGGGTCCATCCACAAGGTTTAAAACTTCTCCCCCGGGTGGTGTGACATTCCCCTGCGGATTCTGATTCCCCTGCGGCACCGGTTGATCAAATGGGCTTGTGGGAAGATTGCACTGCACGTGGGGCCAACTCACTCGCGTTCCTGTATCTTGATTGCCAACCAGCCACAAAAACGTCCCCACAATCAAATAAGCCGAAAGCGTAATGAGCACCCCAATCACTCCTCCTTTAATCATCTGCCGGCCCTTGCCCATCCGCTCCTCCGAACCGCCGGCCGTCATAATCAAAATCCCCCCGATCACGAAAATAATCGGCGCGATCACGAAAAGCAAAATGGTGATCGCAAAATAAACTACATGTTGAACTAAATCCAGCAGGTCGCAAAGACTAGTGCAAACATCACCCGGACAAGTCGCCACGAGCGGTCCCCAATAAGGGATGCTAACGCCGTGGGCCAAAGCCAAACCTCGAGGCATCAAAATCAGAATGGTCAAAAGCGCCGCGAGTCCCAAAAGCAGTTTGGCTTTCTGATTCATTTTATTTTAAAATCTCGCGCATTAATTTTGAAACTTCCTCCTCGGCTTGTTGAAGAGAAAGAAAAGAATCTGCTTTGCTAAAAAGTACCTTGTCGATCATTGCTCCGAAAATCCGCCGCGCTTCCTCCGCGTCTCCCCGCGGCCACGACCGCGCCGTGAGCGCCTGCCTGGCAAAAACTCCGAGCTCCGGGTCTTTTAGCAACCCGGCGATTAAAGCTTTGAGGGCTGGCGGCCTCTTCGCTTCTTGAAAGTATATCTTTTGAACTCCTGGATTGGTAGTACCGTAAACTATAAAATCCCAAGCCTCCCGGCTGTATCGGCTTTTTCTCGACACGCCCCAGCCCACGTAATTCGCGAAATTCACGGATTTTTCCGGATCCACTTGCGGCATCATCGCCACCCCCACGTTCAGAAACGGATTTTTTCTCTTCAAAACATTTAAGTCGTTATAATAGCCGAAAGTCATCGCAGTTTTCCCGTCCGAGAAGCTGTCGAAGGCCTTGCCTAAAGTATCATTCCAGGTGTAGTTTTGAGAAACGGGATTGGAAAACTGCAAATAGAATTGAAAAGCCCGCGCGCCCGGACCCGTGTTCCCCCCGGCCGTAAAGTTGGCTCTTGAAGACTGATCGAACATCTCGACTCCATTCTGAAACATTAGTAAATTAAGCAAATCGGCCGCCGAACCCAGGGTCTTCGTCGATCCCCCGATGGCCGCGGCCGCCCGCAAAATTTGCCCCCGCTCATCGAGTCTGATTAAAGTTGGAATGAGCGCCTGAAACTCTTTCCAAGTGGTCGGCGGATAAACCACGGCCGCTTGATCAAAAAGGTCTTTATTGTAAAACAGCGCGAGAGTATCGAGATAAAGCGGCAAGGCGTAGATTCGGCCTCCGCTCACAAAATCTTGCTCCACCACCTGCGGGAAACCGAGATTGGGATCTCGAAAAGATGCCAGGGTAAATTGATCAGGGAGCACCGGCGTAAGTTTCGCCTTATCTTTTAAAAGCGACCCGCTCCGCACCAAAAAAATATCCGGTCCCTGATCCAGGGCCAAAGCTTCAAGTAAGTCTTTGTCGTAAGTGTCCTCGGAAACTTTTTTATAGTTGATTTTAACTCCGGGCCTCGCCTGGACGTAAGCGGAGCGCAGCTTATCAAAAACGCTCTCGTTATCAAAACCCCACACCGTGAGCGTCGCCGACCCCACTTTATTCCGAATATTCAAAAGTATCAAAACCAAAACCAGCAACCCTAAAAACACCCCGCCCCCCACCATAAAAATTTGCTTCTTAGAAAATGCCATTCCTTTTTAATCTCTCACTATAAAATTAAAGAAATAGTTTTATTTTAAGACCAGATTTGCTTTTGAGAAGCTCTCGCAGGCGCCAAAAGCTTGGCATCCCGCCGGGATTTTTGGTGCCGAGAGCGCAGGCGAGCGATCGCCGCTGGAGCGATCGAATCGCCGGTTCGAAAAAGCAGATCTGGTCGAACTTTTGTTACGAGTCGAAGCGGGTTCATAAAATATAATTATTACGTTCTATATCACCACCACCCCCGCTAATCTATCTCCGGCTTTAAGGTTCATCACCCTTACTCCTTGCGCCGCCCGCCCCGTCACTCGGACACTTTCCAAACTCGTCCGGATAATCTGCCCCTTCGCCGAAAGAGTCATAATCTCCGTCTCTTCGCCCACCACCTGCGCGGCGATGAGCTCTCCTGTTTTAGCGGTCACCCGGGCCGTCGCAATCCCACTGCCCCCTCTCGACTGAACTCGGTATTGGCTAAAGGGAGTCTGCTTGGCAAAGCCGTTCGCCATCACCACCAGAAATTTCAAAGCTTTGGCCCCTGCCGCTTGAGCTTCTTTTATTATATCAAATCCGGCCACTTGATCGCCTTTTTTAAGTCGAATCCCCATCACTCCCGCCGCTGTCCGTCCCATCGCCCTGATTTGAGACTCCTTAAATCGAATCGAGCGCCCCTGACTCGTGGCGAGTGTCACCTGGTCCTTTCCGCTCGAGAGCCTCACCCACTTCAAACTATCCCCCTTTTTGAGAGCCATCGCGATGATCCCAGTTTTCCGAATGTTGGCAAACTCCGCGAGTGAAGTCTTTTTGATGAGTCCGTTCCGAGTCACCATCACTAAATAACGCGAGTCTTTAACCTTTTTTTCTTCGCCTTCTCGGTAAGCGATAATGGCGCTCACACCCTCCTCCGACGCCATCTCCAAAAAATTATGAATGGCTCTGCCCTTAGAAGTTCGGCCGGCCTGAGGTATCTCGTAAGCTTTAGTTTGAAAAACCCGACCGCGATCGGTAAAGAAAAGTAAATTATCGTGGGTATTCGCGCTCAAAAATTGCGTTAGAAAATCTTCTTCCGCCACCTCCGAACCGATCAGGCCTTTCCCGCCCCGATTCTGGCTTTTAAAAACTGTCGGCGAGAGCCTCTTCACGTAACCTCCAGAGGAAAGCGTGATCACCACGTCTTCCTCGGGCACCAAATCTTCTTCCGCGAATTCAACGAGTCCCGTCGAGACCAATTTTGTCCGACGTTCGTCGCCGTACTTTTCTTTAAGTTCTGTTAATTCTTTTTTTATAATCTGTAACACTCGGGCCGGGCTTTTGAGGATCAACCCAAGCTCTTTGATCAAAGCCAATTTATCCTTAAGCTCAGCTTCAACTTTTTCTCGTTCGAGCGCCGCCAAGGCCTGTAATCTCATCTCCAAAATCGCCACCGCTTGAATCTCGCTGAATTTAAAAACTTTTATTAAATTGTTTTTAGCTTCTTCTCGGTCTTTGGATTTTTTAATCGTCGCGATAACTTTATCGATTGCCTCGAGCGCTTTAGCGAGACCCGTTAAAATATGAGCCCTTTCCTCCGCTTTCCTTAAATCAAACTCTGTTCGCCGCCTCACCACCACTCGGCGATAGTCGAGATAGTAGCCGATCATTTCTTTAAGCGACAAAAGGCGCGGCTGAATCCCGTCAACCAAAGCCACCATATTTAAATTAAAATTCTTTTGTAAGTCAGTGTGTTTGTAGAGCTGGTTTAAAATTTTCTGGGGCGGCACATCGCTTTTAAGTTCAATCACAATGCGCAGTCCCTCGCGTCCAGATTCGTCTCGCAAGTCCCGGATGCCTTCGATTTTCTTTTCTTGAACCAACTCCGCGATTCTTTTCACCAACTCCGACTTATTCACTTGATAAGGAATTTCGGTCACCACAATCTCAAACTGCCGCGCCTTCCGCTCTTGAATGTCAACCTTGGCTCTGGTTACAATCGCTCCTCGCCCGGTGAGATAGGCTTCCCTAATTGCCTTGGGGTCAAAAATCAAACCGCCCGTTGGAAAATCCGGGCCTTTCACGAACTTCAAAAGTTCCTGTCCGGAGGCCTCTGGATTATCCGCCGCGTACAAAATCGCTTCGGTCACTTCACTCAAATTGTGAGGTGGGATGCTCGTCGCCATCCCAACCGCGATCCCCATCGCCCCGTTTAAAAGCAGGTTGGGTAACTTCGCTGGCAAAACTTTCGGCTCCTCTCTTGTGGTGTCATAGTTCGGCATCCAATCTACCGTCTCTTTCTCGATGTCTTGCAACACCTCGTCACTTATTTTAGCTAATCGGCTCTCGGTATACCTCATCGCCGCCGCGCCGTCGCCGTCAATCGAACCAAAATTTCCTTGGCCTTCAATGAGTGGGTATCGAAGCGAAAAATCTTGAGCCATCCGGACCATGGATTCATAAATCGCGCTATCTCCGTGCGGATGGTAGCGCCCCATCGTTTCTCCGACCGTGTTGGCTGATTTCCTAAACTTTGCTTGATGCGTCAGTCCCGTGTCCCACATGCCCCAGAGAATTCTTCGGTGGACCGGCTTTAACCCGTCGCGCACATCCGGCAGAGCGCGCGACACAATCACCGACATCGCGTAATCGATGTATGATTCTTTAAGTTCAGCGGTTAGTTCTCTTTTATCTATATTGCCCATTTCGAAAAATTTAAAATTTAAATATAAAAATTAAAAATTCTGGTTGCTCCGACGCAATCGCCGGAGCTTCATTAACTTTTAACTTTGATTTTTTAACTTGAAACTCATGGTGATGGCTTTATAATGTACTCCTTCCGGTGGTAAAAAATACCTTTTAAACTCTCAAAAACTGTTCCGACTCCGCTCTTCATTGTTTCTAAAAATGAAAAGCCTCCCTTCGACTGAACTTTTACCTCTTCCACTGTCGCTGGCCGGCTCAAGTCAGCCAACAAATTATTGAAATAAGCCAACCAAATATAAACCACTACCATCATGGCGACCAGCGTTACAAGAATCATCCATCTCTTTTTTTTACCGTCTTCAGCTAATTGTATTTTCTCCAAAAATTTTTTCATCAATCTTTTACGTATGATGTTTCATGTTTCACGTTTTTCGAGCCAGACCACCTCACCTATCCGACCCTCAAGATCTTTCTTCTTGAAAACAAACTTCTCTTGAGCCTCCACTTTTTTACCAGTCAGTTTGATAAATTCCGTTGGGTCTTTAAAAAAGCTAGGCACGATGACCGCCGGTTCCAGTTGCTTCACAATATTTAAAGCCTCCTTCGCCCCTAGTCCCTCTCCCCCACCCACTCCGAGCACCAACACATCGAGCGCCCCATCCAAATTTTCTATAATTTCGATCGGCGGCGTTTTCTTCAGTTGTCCTAAAAAAGCGAAGTGTATATTTTCCCAGCGCACCCGGTAAATCGTTTTAACGTTCTTGTCGGTTGATTCTGAATCAATTTGCCAACCCAAAATCTCAATCCCTTTAACCTCATACTCGCCTGGGGTAAAGATCTCTCCTGGTTGAGGCAAGTAACCTGTCGCCCACGCCGTCGTTCGTAAAATCACCTCGGCCTTAAAACGGGCGCTCGGCGGATCCACGAGTAATGCCAAGTCTCCGCTCTGAAGCCGAAAACCCCCTTCGCCGTAATAACTTAAAACCATATCCACCCACTTTAGCAAAAAAATCCCCCTTTGAAAAGCGCGAAAATTGAAAGAATGCCATAATTGCGGTGCTGGGTTGACGTCCTCATTTTCCTACTCTATAATCATTTGATTCGATTATGATCACCAATAGCAAGAAAGTTAAACCCATCCTAAACCAACTCATCAAAGCTGGCGTCACCAACCTGACCGGACCGAGAGAAGGCGACGTCGTCGAGGCCGAACTGATTCGAAAAATGCCTCGCGAGGTTTACTTTGATATCGACGGTTTTGGCACCGGCGTCATTTATGGCCAGGAATTAGTCAACGCCAAAAATATTATCAAAAACCTCAAACTGGGCGATCATCTCCCCGCCAAAATCGCTAACCTCGACAACGGCGAAGGTTACATCGAACTTTCATTTTCCGAAGCCGAGAAGCAACAGGTTTGGCAACAAATCAAAGAACTTCAAGAATCTGGAGAAATTGTCAAAGCGAAAGTGATGGGCGCCAACAGCGGCGGCCTCAATCTGAATCTCTTAAACCTCAAGGCTTTCTTGCCTATTTCTCAACTCTCGAATGATCACCAACCCAAAAATATCGAAGGTGAGCGAGAAAAAATTATTGAGGAGTTAAAAAAAATGATCGGCGAAGAAGTGAGTGTCAAAATCATTGATGTCAATCCAAGGAGTAGCAAACTCATCGTTTCCGAAAGAGAAACGGCGAGCGCCAACATTAAAGAACTTCTAAGCAACTACCAAATCGGCCAAGAGGTGGAAGGTATCGTCTCCGGTATTGCCGATTTTGGCGTTTTTGTAAAACTCGTTGATAACCCCGACATCTAAGGGATGGTCCACATCTCCGAACTCGATCACCGCATCATCGACAACCCCAAAGAAATCGTCAAAATTAACGACACCGTCCGCGTCAAAATTATCGACATCAAAGATAGCCGGGTTTTTCTCTCCCTTAAAGCCTTAAAAATTGATCCTTGGCAAAGAGTGGCCGAAAAATACCAAGTTGATCAAGCGGTCCCGGGTCGCGTTTACAAATTCAACCCCTTCGGCGCGGTTGTTGATCTAGACGGTGAAGTCCAAGGCATGATCCACATTTCCAAATTCGGCGGTCCCGAAGAAATGAAAAAGACGCTCGTTCAAGGCAGTGAATATAATTTCCGAATTGAATCGATTAACCCCGAAGAAAAACGCATCACGCTCGATATTAAGAAATAAAAAAATTCCCCGCCTCCGGGGAATTTTTTTAGCCGTGCCTGGACGGTGAATCCCTGCCTGCCGGCAGGCAGGGAACACCGGACTCCAACCCATCTCTTGGTGCCGCGGGGGTGAATCGAACACCCTGCGCCTGCCTCTTCAGGGCAGCGCTCTGCCAATGAGCTACCGCGGCATATTTGCATTGCGCCATTCTCTTCCAACACCGCTCTTTAAAAACTTCTCTCGCTCTCTTGCTTTTTGGCGCGTTTTGCACCTTTCGGAGTATATAACACGCCATGGTTTTTTGGAACGGGTCGTTTTAGTATCACTTTTATTGTGCTCCCTTATACGTCTCTCCAAATCCCCAGTCAAACCTGTATAATAACTACCATCTTTCTCGCTTCGAATTATATACACAAAATACATAAAATCTTCAGGGCTACACTCCCTGCCTGCCGGCAGGTACCACTGAGCTACCCAGGCAGCAAAAAGATAATAATTCAAAAAGAGAAACAATTCAACAAATAGTCCCCCCGGCAGGAATCGAACCCGCATTTAAAGGTTAGAAACCTTCCGTTCTATCCATTGAACTACGAGGGGATGTGGAACGCATTGATTCTAAACAAAAAATGAGATAAGTTAAAGAGGCTAAAAAACGGGCTGTAGTGTAATGGCAGCACGAGTCTTTTGGGAAGATTTAGTCCGAGTTCGAATCTCGGCAGCCCGACCAATCAGATATTCCCAACCATCCTTGCTTCTTGACTCAAGTTAAAAACCTACTATATTGAAATTAGCCTAAGGCAAAAAGCCCTAGCCTAAACTCTCTTCGAGGGGAAACGCAAGCGGAGGGAGTTTTTGATTTTGAAAACCAAAAAGTGATTGATCATGAAACCAAACTCACAAGGAGGAAGTAGAATGGGAACAAGCTGGATGCCGCCCAGAAGCCAGGATCAAGCCATCAGTCTCATCGACCAAGAAGGTGTAAAATCCATTCGCCTGCTCTTCGTCGACCCGATGGGTCGTTTGAAGGGACAGGTGATCACCAGAGGAGAGCTCGAGGCTGTTTTCGAACGTGGCCAAGGCTTCGACGGTTCTTCGGTGGAGGGTTTCGTCCCGATCGAAGAATCTGACAAAATCCTAAAACCGATATTAAGCAGTCTCCGCATCTTACCCTACGATCCAGACGAAGCGAAAACCAGAACGGCCATTTTCTTCTCGACGATCTACAACCCAGACGGTAGCCGCTTCGAAGGTGATTCAAGGTTCGTTCTAGAGCAAACACTCGAAAGGGCCAAGGGAGTGGGATTTGATCATTTCTACTGCGGCCCAGAGATCGAGTTTTTTTACTTCCGAGGTGACAATGGTAATACTCCCGTCCCCTTGGATCGAGAAGGTTACTTCAGTTTCACCATGACCCACCAGGGTGATGCCGCCCGTCAAGAAGCCGTCACTGCTCTCGAGACGATGGGGATTCATGTCGAAGGTCATCACCACGAAGTCGCTCCTTCCCAGCATGAAATCGATCTCCGCTACACCGATGCTCTCGAGATGGCCGACTGCATTCTGCTCTATCGGATGGTGGTCAAAGATCTAGCGGCCAAACGCGGCCTCTGGGCCTGCTTCATGCCCAAACCAATTTTTGGGGTGAACGGTTCGGGCATGCATGTCCATCAATCACTCTTCCGAGGTGACGAGAACGCCTTCTTTGACAAAAACAACAAGCACCACCTCTCCAACTGCGCCAGACACTACCTGGGGGGTATCTTCAAATATCTCCCTGAATGCCAACTTTTGCTCTGTCAATGGATCAACTCCTATCGACGTCTGATCCCCGGCTATGAAGCCCCGGTCTACCTTACTTGGGGACGCCGCAACCGCTCGGCTCTGGTTAGAGTCCCCCAGTACCAACCCGGTCACGAAAAAGCCACTCGGCTCGAGCTCCGTTGCCCCGACCCAGGTTGCAACCCATACTTAGCTTTGGCCGCCATGCTCAATATGGGACTCCGAGGCATCAAAGAACGACTCGCCCCACCTGAACCGATCGAGGAAAACGTCTACCACATGACTGCCGGAGAAATGAAAAAGCTGGGCATTACCTCGCTTCACGGCAGCTTCCCGGAAGCGCTCACGGCATTCAAGAAAAGCAACAACGTCCGGAGCCTCCTCAACTCGCACCTCACCGAACGCCTCATCGAAAGCAAAGAGAATGAACTCATGAGGTTCAACGAACGAGTTCACCCCTGGGAGCTCGACGAATACGCTCCCTATCTCTGAAATCTAACCCCTCCCCGTTCGTCCGCCATCTGGCTAGGACGAACGGGGATTTTTATTCCCAATCTCCAAAACTAAGAAAAGGGCCTCGTCCGAAAACGAAGCCCTCTGATTCTTTTTCTCTTTGGATTCAGATCAACGTAGTGATCGTCCTCCCTTTGAACGTGACCCTCCCTTCGTCCACCGCCACTGCCCGCATGTCGTCAGGTGACGGCTTCCCCTGTATCCAACCGCTGACAGGTTCGCCATCAACAAGCACAGCGTGCTCCTCGTCCTGACTCTGCTCCCCTCGCCTGGCCCCGAGAACCACGGTGTGGTCCCCAAATTTATGGATGGGTCCAAGAGCGAGAATGCCAGTTGGTCTCCCGTCATCAGTCCTGACTCCGGAAATACCAGCCGTAGGCGCCAGCGACTCGTACCTACACATACACGACCCCCGCGAAAAAAGGTGAAGGGTGAAACTGAAGTTTTTACTCGCAGCAACTCCTTGCCGCAAGCGGTGAGCTAAAAACCATTATACCCTTATTTCAAAAATTGCCAAGTCCAATTTGGTGCGCGCTCGAGGGATCGAACCCCGGACCTACTGTGTGTAAAACAGTCGCTCTACCACTGAGCTAAGCGCGCTTTATTATTATTCGTATATTACCAGAAATTCGTATATTCGCGATTACCCCCTAGTTTATTGTTCGTTCGCGTTATTTAAATTAAATTCGTATTATTCGTATCACTTGCCCTCCTAAATTTTTCGACGAAAAACTTTGGAGGGTAAACACGCATTCGCCCGCCCGCCCGACTGAAATCGTTCAGTCGGGCGGGTATATTGGTATCGCGCTTAAGAATTCAACTTCCAAAAATTCTCATACAATTTCGCCACCAGTATCGGCCCCGTCCCGCCCGGCGTTTTAGTATAAATCACTTTTTTCTCCTCCGCCCCGTCGTGGACCCGTCCTGAGCTTGCCGAAGGATCAAAATCTCCCGAAATTTTTCCGCCCTTCGAAGCGTATCCAAAATCAATCACGAGCGCGCCTTCTTTCAAATCTTTGGCTGAAAATAAATTCGGGTGTCCCGTTCCCGAAATCACCACGTCCGCCTCCTTCAAATTCGGATGAAAGTTCTTAACCGAGCTGTCGTAGATCGTCACCTCCCCCGCCCGGTTCTGCAACCAAAACCCCACCGGCTTCCCAATCAAAAACCCCGCCCCAATCAAAATAAACTCGAGCTCCCTTAGCGATTTGCCATTTGCGATTTGCGATTTAAGTATCTCCTCCACCGCCTCCACCGCCGGCGGCGCCACCTTCCCCCGTCCAGTATAAAAAGCGCCGAGCGCCTGCTCACCCAAACAATCAATGTCCTTCTCCTTCGGCACCGCGTTCAAAACATAGTGTTTATTAATCTGCTCTGGCAAAGGCAGCTGCACCAAAAACCCGCCGCAATTCTTCGGCTTCGAAAGCATCCCGATCTCGGCTCGCAAATCATCTGTCTTCACTCCTGCCGGCGCCTTATATAATCGAAAACTAATCCCCAGCTCCTGCGCCACCTTTTCCTTCTGCTTCAAAAAATTCACCGACGCCGGATCTTCTCCCACGAGCATCGCCCCCATAAACTTCCCCTTCCAATCCCCCGGCTTGAATTTCAGCTCTTCGATTAACTTTTGGGCAATTTCCTTGCCGTCTATAATCATCACAGAAACTTTACTCCAAAAATTACAAAAAATAAAGAAAAAACCGTTTTGATCAACTAATAATTCTTTGGATGCCAAAAGTGTTTCCGTGCTTCGTGAGTCCAAGATAGGAGTTTAAAACTTCACTACAAGGGTTAGTTTTTATTCGAGCCAACATTCTTCTTTTGGTCGCTGTCCGCAAAACTCGATGGTCAGGAAAATTCACCCAGCCCAAAAAATCCACCCCCGACGCCAAAGTTTTTATAAAAACTTTGTTCGGGTGAAGCTCGAGCCTTAGCTTATCCTTGAACCCCCCCCCGCACTTTTGCCCATACTCGAAAAGACGAAAAGCGCTTATTTTATATGGTACCGTTTCTACCAAATCCTCCCCAAACCCCATCGACACACGCTGGGCGCAAAAATTGACGTTATCTTTGCTGATATTATAGAAGCTATTACCACCGCTGTCTTTCTCTCTCGCGAAGACAAACTTCCTTGGGTTCGTCTCGCTATTAGAAAAATGGATTTGCTAAAAGTTTTCCTATTGATTTTATGGGAAACAAAATCAATCGATAACAAAAAGTATATCGCCCTGTCAACAGAGTTAGATAAAATCGGCAAAATGCTCGGCGGCTGGAGCGGTCAACTTACAAAACAAAACTCCCCTAGAAAGCAAGGGGAGAAATAAAGCGAGTTGCGAGACGGCGAAGGCAAAGCCATTCTCACGATTCCACTTGTTGTCAGGATTGTCGAAGCACGTGTTGAGCCATCGGCCGTCATCATTCCGGTTCGCGTTCAGAAGTTTCGGATCACCGTCAGAAACGCGAGGAATATCACCCATTTCACTGCTCTTTGATAAAATCTTGGAGCTGAATCTAATTCGGCATCGCAATGCCCTAATACTCCTCGCCAAGTAACTTTATTTTTTAAAGTCATTATGCGTCACGCTATCCGAAATCTTAATCGCGGATATTCCGGACATAAAACAACTTGGATTCGGTAGCAGGAAACCATGATCTCCCGCGTATTCACCTAATACCAAACGAAGCATATACCATTTCCAATATAAAAATCTAGCTCCGTTCCGAAAAATCCGGAACGGAGCTAAGGGCTAAGTTCCTAAGCGCTACAGCGCAAAGGAACCTAAGCGTTGAGTGCTACTTGCGAGACGGCGAAGGCAAAGCCACTCCCACGATACCACTCGTTGTCAGGACTGTCGAAGCACGTGCCGAGCCATCGGCCGTCAACAATCCGGCCCGCGTCCAGAAGCGACGAATCACCGCCAGAATCCTTGATGGGTTCATGCATGGCGACGATCCAGATCAGCCCCATGGCTTCGATCTCCTTGTCCGTGAATTTCTCGCGGATGAGGCAGGCCAGTTCGGCGTTCGGCTTAGTCAGCTTGCGACGTTCGGCCTCGGCGCGAATCTTCTTCGTGATCCGGTCGTTGTCCTCGAAGAGCATGCCCTTGAGAACGGCGACTTCGGTCGTCACGCCGTTGGTCGGCTTGAAGTCCGGCGAACGGAGCACCTGCTTGGCGTAGTTTCCGACGCGGAAGCCTTTGCTCTCGAGCCGGGTGATCCAGTCCTCGCCGGTCGTGCCATCGCTGGTGACCGAGAAGTATATCACGCCATCTTTCTCACGCCACGAGCGGGTCGATTCGGAAACCGAGAGTTCGTCGCGGAGAAAACGGAGCGCCATGTCGTGGCCACCGAGCTTCTTGACGATGGCATTGAGTTGACCGGCGGTGAGGCCGGCGGATGCGAATTCTGTGCTCATAAAACCTCCCTCGCGCTTCTGTGCGCGTTTCATTTCCCTCTGTGCCGAGGAGGCACCATGAACCGTCATTGGTCATAGCGAGGAATGGCCTTCCGCCAGCTGGCGGATCAAGCCACTTTTCGCTATGACCAATTCACAAATAGCTAAAATCTTTAATTTTCAAAGAGCTTATTACGTGGAGATTTTAGCACACTTTCCTTCACTTTGTCAAGTTAGGCAGTGTCGTTTGCGCCAACCCCAACTTCCCACTCAAAAAATAACCCGCCGAATCAAACGCCACATGAACCGGAATGATCATCTAGTACCCAAGCGGAAATTTCTTACAAAGCTTTTTTACCTCCGCGGAAATATTTTTATTATCCACCAAAACTTCTTTCATCAACTTCGCCACTTGTTTCATTTCTTTTTCTTTCATCCCCCGCGTGGTCAAGGCCGGCGTCCCCAATCTAATTCCGGACGGATCCATCGGTGGACGCGGATCATAGGGAATCGTATTTTTATTCACAATGATTCCATTTTTTTCGAGTTTGTCGCTCGCCTCCCCCCCACTCATTCGCTTATTGGTTAAATCCACTAAAATCAAATGAGTCTCCGTTCCACCCGCCACCAATCGAAACCCCAGCTTTTCGAGTTCTTTTGCCAACACTCCCGCGTTTGCCACCACCTGCTTGGCATATTTTTTAAAACTCGACTGCATCGCTTCCTGCATCGTGACTGCAATTCCCCCAATCTGATTGGCGTGCGGCCCGCCTTGCAGTCCCGGAAAAATTGCCTTATCTATAAGCTTCGATAAATCAATTTCTTTCCTTTCGACGCTTCGATCATCGATCTTCAATCCTTGAACGTAATATTTTCTCTTCGAAAATATTACTCCCGCCCTCGGCCCCCGCAAAGTTTTGTGCGCCGTGGTCACGACCACATCCGCGTACTTGAAAGGTGTTGGATAAACTCCCCCCGCCACCAACCCCGCAAAGTGCGACATATCCACCATCAAGTACGCGCCCGCTTGATCCGCAATCTCTCGAAACTTTTTGAAATCAATCACTTTCGGATAGGCCGTGTACCCCGTGATGATGAGCTTAGGTTTTTCCTGCCGCGCGAACTTTCCGATGGCTTCGTAATCCAACTCCTCGGTTTTTTTATTCAACACGTACGGCACCGATTTCCACGCTTTTGAAGTGAAGCTCACTTTGTGCCCGTGAGTTAAATGCCCGCCCATATCGAGCTGTAATCCCATAATCTTTTCGCCGAGCGGCACGAGCGCCGCCAAAATCGCCAAGTTCGCCGGTGAGCCTGAATACGGCTGAACATTCACTCCCCAATCGGCATCTTTTAGCCCAAACGCCTGAAGCGATCTTGCCTTTGCCGCGTTTTCAATCTCATCAATAAATTCGTTCCCGCCATAGTACCGCTTCTTTGGATACCCTTCGGCGTATTTATTGGTTAAAACCGACCCCAGCGCCTCGAGCACATCTTTAGAAACATAATTCTCCGACGGAATTAAGTTGATTGTCTCATTCTGCCGCTTAGTCTCCGCTTTTATCAACTTTTCTATCGCCTTGTCCTTCATTTGTTTATTCCTAGTTTAAAAGCAAATCGCCTTTTTTACAAACAAAAAGCCCTAAACGAACTCCTCCTTTCTCGTCCTATATAAGATGAGCTTTATAGAACCGTAAGTAAAAGATTATCTAAAAATTACCAAGCTGATTCTAAGTCTCACTGAAACTAAAAAGTTGCTATGACGCGTCATAGCAGAGACAATCTGCCTGCGAATTTATTATACCCCAAACCCTATTGCCTACCCGTCATAGCATTTGCGACGGCGGGGCTAGTGGCCTCATCTCTTCCCCTTATCCACACTCCATCATTCCAACATTAGAACATTCACGCTTCTGTCACTTCCCAATCCCGATGCATCTGCGGAATCATCATCTGCGGATTCCACGCGCGTTTGAGTTCTCCTAAATCCTGCGACCCCTGATACTTCCCTCCCTCGCCCACATAGTCAATTTCTTTTTTTGATAATGGCGCCACTTCATAAAAAACCATCTGCGCGATTCGCCGTCCGACGACAAGTGGAATCGAAAAGTGCTGCGAGTTGTTGGTCACCTCCATCGTCCAGCGATTGAAATAGCCAATATCCCCCCAACCCGCGTCCTTGCAAACCTCTACAAAATTCCGCCCCATCGAAGAGCGCGCGTACATCTTCGCCACACAAATATCTCTGCCTCCGATAAACTCCTGCGTGTGCGCCAAAACCGTCTCACCGGGTTCTAAAACAATCACCTTCGCCGTGTCGGGAATATTTTTAAGCTCAATCCCCCAGTCTTTTCGGAGCTCTCCGGCCACCTGCGCTTCAAACGGCCCCGACCAAACCGTCTTGGTTGATTGCTCGTCGTACAAATTATGAATTGTGTGTCTCCCCTTCGGCGCCTTCTCTCTCCAAAACCACGGCCCCAAAGTCACGTCGTAACTTGTGGTCTTCAAATTCTTCTCGCTAAAAGGCTCGATCACAATCGTCCCTTTTTTCATATGTTCCCGAATCTGATCCTGCGATAAAAGCATATCCGTTAGTTTAATTCCGAAATCACCAAAAGACAATCCTGGGTGCCCAGGGGGAGTTGAACCCCTCATCACTGCTGCCACAGAGCAGCGCTCTACCATTGAGCTATGGGCACCATCTAAACCAACCTCATAGTAAAAAAAATTGTCTTTAACGTCAATAAAATTTTGCCCGCTCTTTATTTTGCTACATGTTTCATGTTTCAGGTTACATGTCTGAATCTGCTATAATAAAGCCAGTCGCCTAAAGGCGATTTTTTATTCATGCATCCTTCATCTTTTATCCCGACCCAAATTTGGACCTACCTTGTTCTCTACTTTTCCACCATCCTCCTTGGCAACGCCGTCGCCTTCTCGGCTTTCATCTTGGCTTTCTTAGGCGGCCTCGGTCCTTGGGGTATGCTCTCGGTCGCCATCACCGTCGCCTTGGCCGACTTAAGCGGCGACTCTCTTTGGTTTCTTCTAGGCCGAACTCTTCGTGATACTAAAACTGGCAACTTCATCAAACGCCACCTCCCTCATCACGACCTGATCTCGAAGCACATCCACGAAGACAGCTTGAAGTGGCTCTATCTTTCCAAATTCCTCACCTCCGTCACCGCGCCTTTTCTTTTCCTCCTCGGCTGGTCTGGCAACGTGAGTTTAAAAAAATTCTTCAAAGCCAACATTAGAACCACTTTTTTTTGGATCGCTATCTTGCTTTTCGTGAGCACGGTGATCGGTTCCGGCCTTTTACCTTTCGTCTCGCCCAAGTTTTTCCGAAAAATCGAAGTGACGATCAGTATGGTGGTTGTCTTTATCGTCATTTTCCAAATCCTAATGAAGTATCTCACCAAGAAACCCGCCGTCAGAAACTTCTTCAAAAAACTGGCCGGCTTCACTAACGGAAATGGAAACGGCAACGGCCTTAACGACTCGAATTGACATCTAAAACTTTTCTGCTAGCTTTACTCATAGCACCACAACCTTGGTAACCTTGGAGGGTATGTGAACTGGAAAACCATTCCGAACTTCGTGACCGTACTCGGCTTCGTAGCTACTTTCGGCTATGGGTACGCCTTCTTGAGCTTTAAAGAGGAGCTGATCCTACCACTGCTTCTCACCGCCTCGCTGACTGATTTTCTAGACGGCGCTCTCGCGCGCTCTTTAAATCAACGTTCAAGGATGGGAACTTTCCTCGACCCTATCCGAGATAAGGTTCTTCTAGTCGCAGTGCTTTTGAACCTTATAATGATCTATGGCCGAGAAATCACCGCCTTGATAGTCGCAATCACAATCCTTGAAGTTGGCGGAGGCGTTCTGAATTTCTTAAAAGGCCTCCCTCAACCAGTTCACCCAGTGGGCAAGGTCCGCGGTTTCGTCCACTTCCTCTGCGCTTCCACCATCATCTCTTCGTCCTCCGTCCATTGGCCAACCGCAAATCCGCAGAGTGTAGAGTGGCTCATCTACCCGATGTTCCTAGCCTCCCTCTTTGCGTTAATCGCCTACACCTTCTTCAATCGAGCTCCGAAGCCAACAAGCTAAGGGGCTTTACCCGGGTACTACAACTTTGGCGGGCGGAGCCCATAGTCAGCTAAAAACCAAAGTTGTAGTACCGGGCTTTACTTTTTACAGAACATCGATTATCCTGATCGTACGATAATTTTTAGAATAATTAGGTTAATTAGAAATTAGAATAATTTTCACGATATGCCCATCACAACTTCCGCCAAAAAAGCCTTAAGGCAAAACATCAGTCGGCGCAAGAAAAACCTCCAAAAGAAAGAGGCCTACAAAAAGGCAGTCAAAGAATTTAGAAAACTCGTCGCCGGCAAAGACTTAACCAAAGCCGCCGCCGAACTCACCAAAGCTTTTAAAGCCCTCGACAAAGCCGCCAAAACCGGCGTCATCAAAAAGAACAAAGCTAGCCGCCTGAAGTCGCGCCTCGCTAAAAAGCTCGGGCGCAAGTAATTAACCTAATTGTTCTAGTTAGACTAATTACTCTAATCAGAACCCAATCTCCCAAATCCCAAATAGGATTTATTCAGGTTAATTAGGGCAATTAGAATAATTAGAAATTTACTTGATCGCTAGATCAAGTAGGACTTCTTCATATTCCAACTTCCCCGACTTGACCATCAAATCATATCGCGCCAAATCCCGAAGTTTATCCGGCAGTTGATACGCTAAGATATTAAAAATCTTCGCCGGCGGATCATTGGTCCCCAAAACTTTCTCGAGCGCCCAGAGTCGTTGCGCCACGTTTCTCGATTTAAATCCTAAAATCAAACTCCAAAAGTTCGGCGCTTGCTCCACGCCCAAGTCCTCCAAATCCCGAACGTCGATCTCGACGCGAGGTCCCGAGCCATGCGAGAGATTACCTAAGTGTTGAATCTTTTCCAACTCCGTCACCAAACCCCAAGTGTTATTTTGGTAAACATTTCCCAAAAATCTCAAAGCGGCCGGAGTGATTTTTGCGTCCAACCTTTCCGCCTCTTTCAAAATAAAACTCTCCCACTCTCTTCCTTCAAGAAATTTGAACTCTTGGGTCGTAACCGGCTTGTCCTGATCTTGCCGAATGGGCTTTTTCAAAAGAAAATCCAACGCCTTCACCGGCTTATCTTTCTCCGACATCAAAACCGTAATGTTTTTGTTCTCCAAGACCCCCTCCAAAATTCTCTTTAACTCCTTCAACTTGCCTGCCCCGTTAGAAATCTTTGATTTCTTATCGGGGTCGCTTGTCACTTCAAAACTATTCTCTAAAACCGCCATCTTCGCCACCTGAAAAAGCGACTGGCTAATTAAAAACTCCTGAAATCTCAAAAAGCCGCCCTCTTCCGCTAAATCGAAATACCCGACCCCCAAATCCGATCGCTTCTTTTTGAACTCCAAGAGGATCTCCCGCTTCTTTTGCTCGCGTCTGTAGTCGTCAGCCCCATAAAGAAAAATTATCATCGTCTCTACTGTATCAACTTTTGGCAAACCGGGCAAAAGTGCGCCGACCTCTGTGCCACTTTAATTCTATGTATCAAGTGACCGAGAGAACACTTCTCGCCATGCCGCTGGTATGTCAAAATCACGTTCCCATAATTCCCTTTTTTGCCATAAGTATCCCGAAAATCGTCCGAACTCGTCCCTCGCATTTTGATCCCCTTCGCCAAAATCTTTTTCATCGCCAAATAAAGCGCCTTGATATGCGGCTCTTTCAGCTTCTCCACTCGGCTCAAGGGATGAATTTTAGCCACATACAAAATTTCGTCCGAATAAATATTTCCAATTCCCACCACAAAACTCTGATCGAGCAACACCTGCTTTATCTTTCCTTTTTTAACTTTGAACTTGTCTCTAAATTCCTGGTAACTAATCTCGAGCGCTTCCGGCCCCAAATTTTTCAAGTCCGGCAAATTCAAAATCTTCTCTTTCGGCCCGCATAAAACCTTAGCGAATCGCCGCATATCCGAGAGCGCCAGCATCGGGTACTGTTTGGAATCAAGGAAAAATACCAACCGGATAAAACCATTCTTCGGATCGTGCATTTCTTTCACCTTTCCATCTGGCCGCCACTCTTGTTTACTGATTTGCAATTTGCCCTTTGCTCTTTGCCATTTCCCTGCCAAAAGATGCCCCGTCATTTTGAGATGAACCAAAATCAAATGAGAACTTGCCCGTCCGGAGCGCTTGCGCGAAGGAGGGTCTGATACTTCAATCAAAATATTTTTTCCTCTTCGCGAAACTCCTAAAATTTTCTTTCCCCGAACGTGTCTCTTAAAAACTTTTAAACTTGTCCCCCTGAAGTACTTCGGCCAATCCGTCCAAACATCCAAAATTTTGCGTCCCACCACGCGTTTTTGTAGGTCCCTAACTACCGTTTCAACTTCTGGTAACTCCGGCATTTACAAACATTCTACCTCCTTAATCTAAAAAGGAAGAAAACTCGCTTCCCGAAACCACAAGCGAGAGGGGGGCTTAAAATTTACGAGTGAGTAGAAAAAATTCCGGGTGCCCGGAAGCCTCGCTACAGGCGGGGCGACCAGGGCAGGATTTTTTCGTATACGAGCAAGTCCAAATTTTGCCCTCCGAAGCGGATTAGGGGAAGCAGTTTTCTTCTTTTTACTCCGTCATCGCCATCTCCCTCTCCGGTATCACGCTCATGTCCGTCGGCAAGGTAAAGTAAAAAGTCGTCCCTCGATTCACCTCCGACTCCGCCCAAAGTTTCCCTCCATGCGCTAAAATAATGTTCTTATTTATATACAATCCCAACCCCGACCCCTCCGTTTGAAACTTCACCGCATTCTCCGCTCTAAAAAACTTCGTAAAGATCTTGTTGATCTCGCTCGGTGGAATGCCGATACCCGTATCCCGAACACTCACCTGCACAAACGGCTCCCCTTCGAGCTTTTCCACCTTCACCACCACCTCACCGTTCTGAACGTTGTAGAGAATCGCGTTATCCAAAAAATTATACAAAACCATCGTCAACTTTTCCTGATTGATCATCACTTGCGGTAAAGGATCCTTCGGCCGGTCAAAATAAACTTTAATGCTCGCCCGCCTCGCCTGCGGCGTGACTTGGGTCAAAATATTATTCACAAAGGTAATAACATCGGTCGGTTCAAAAGTGTAACCGAAACGGCCTTCCTCAATTTTTGAGATATTAATTAGGTCTTCAATAATCTTCAGTAATTGCTGGCCGGCCTTATTGGCATTTTCCACCAAGATTTGATTGTCTTCACTTAAATTTTTATCGCTGGCTAGAGTTTCTAAAGCCCAATTGATATTGGTGACCGGCCCGCGCAACTGGTGAGAAGCCACGGTTACAAACTCGCTTTTGGAGCGTAGCAAAAATTGTTCTCTGGTTCGGTCGTTGATCACCTTCATAAATCCCAAAATACCGCCTCCCCGATCGCTAATGGGAGAAGTGATCACTCTCAGTTCCATATCGGGATCTTCAAAAGATAAATCCACGATTTGAGGATAAGTCCCCGCTTTCGATCGCGCTAAAATTGACGGCGCGAGCGAAGGATAAATTACCTGCGCTAATCTCTTGATCGCCGGCTTTTCAACATCTTGCGGTGTCACCACTGCTCCCACCATCTCCTGCCCTTCCAAACCAAAAAGCTTTTTAGCCGCTGGATTAAAAAACAAAATCTTAAAACTTCTGTCGTAAATAATCGTCGCATCCTCTAAGTTAAAAACAATATTATTGAGTTCATCTCTTTCGAACGCTAGTTGAAAATTTTTTTTAGAAAACGAGTAAGCCATCGCGGAAAATCCAATCGCGCTTACTGCCAAAAGCCCGATTGCGTAAATACTAAAGGGCGCTGATAAATAAATCCCGGCCAAAATTCCCGCGCCTACCATCGGCAAAACGAGCGCGACCAAAACCAGCCTTTTCTTCAAATCAAAAGGATCAACTACTTTGACTGCTTCCGGCTCAAAAGGACTGGCCATACTTTTTCATCTAAAACCTAAAACCTTTAAGCTATAACCTATTTAAATTTCCCCAATCTTTTCCGGCTGATACTTCCACTTTAAGCGGTACTCCTAAATCAAAAACCCCTTCCATTTCTTTTTTAACCAAACTACCCACCTCTTCTATCATATCATCGCGAACTTCAAACAACAATTCATCGTGGATGGTCAAAAGCATTCTCGCCTTCTCATTCCCAATTTTCTCCGTCGCGATTTTCTCTCTCAATTTCACAATCGCCATCTTCATAATATCGGCCTCCAAACCTTGAATAGGGTGATTAATCGCTTCTCGTTCTGCTTCCGCCACAAATTGCGGCGCCAAAGAATTTATTGCCGGCAGATACCTCCGGCGGCCCGTCAAAGTTTTAACGAACCCGAATTTTCTCGCTTCTTGTTTTGTTCGCTCTTGCCATTCCCGAATTTCTGAAAATTCTCGAAAGTACGCCTCCACAAACTGCTTGGCTTTGTCCCTCGAAAGCCCGCTTGATTTAGCAAACGCCGCCACTCCCATTCCATAGAGCAACCCAAAATTTAGAGTCTTCGCCAAACGCCGGTCGTCTTTTGAAACTTTATCCATCGGAATTCCTAAAATTTTTGAAGCGGTTAGCGAATGAATATCAATTCCTTTTTTAAAAGCCTCAATCATCACTTTATCCTCCGCCACCGCCGCAAAAACTCTAAGCTGAACTTGAGAGTAGTCGAAAGAAACCAGAGAAAAACCTCGTGCCGCCTCAAAAACTGACCGCAACTCCCGCGACCACTTCGACTCTTGTGGCACGTTCTGCAAATTCGGATTTTTTGAACTCAAGCGCCCTGTCGCCGCCCCCGTCTGCACAAACTCTGTGTGCACCCGTCCGTCCTCGGCTATTAAATCCTGAAGTGGTTTTACGTAAGTAGTTTGAATTTTAAAATTCTCCCGGTACTCTAAGATCAAATTGATAATTGGATGTTCCTCTCGAAACTCC